>NZ_DATMLH010000116.1:0-109658 GCF_035570115.1 Mycobacterium sp. | reverse complement strand
GCACGCTCAGTTACGAAGCAGCCCTGTACTTTTACCCGCTGGTGACGATGGACATCACCCGGCTGCAGGCAATCAACGCCCCGGCGGGTACCAAGCCGGGATTCGGGCCGCCCAACGAGTTTCATCACTTCAGGGCGTTTCCGACCGCTGACTTCCGCAATGTGGTCCGGCCGAACTTCGACACCCTCTACTCCTCGGCGTTCCTCGATCTCACCGCCGGCCCGGTGATCCTGCACGCACCCGACACCGACGACCGCTACTACATGCTGCCGCTAATCGACATGTGGACCGACGTCTTCGCCAATCCAGGCAAGCGCACCACCGGAACCGACGCCAAGGACTTCGTCGTGACCGGCCCCGGGTACACCGGCGAACTGCCCGACGGCTTGCCGGTGATCGCGGCGCCCACACCGTACGTCTGGATCATCGGTCGTACCCAGACCAACGGTCCGGCGGACTATGACGCGGTCCACAAGGTCCAGGACGGTTACAGCATCACCCCGGTAGGAGAGGCGCCAGACCACATCGTCGACCCGGAATACGACACCACCACCGAACCGCTGAAGCTGGTCAACAACATGAGCGCGGCGGATTTCTTCACCTATGCTGCCGACCTGCTGGCGGTCAACCCACCACACCCGACGGACTTCTCGCAGCTGGCCCGCATCGCCAACCTTGGCATCGTGGCCGGTGAACCGTTCGACGCCAGCCGCTTCAGCGCCGAGGAACTCGCCGAGATCGACACTGGGCGCGCGGCCGCGCTGCAGGACATGCTGGCGGCGCTGAATACGCTGGGCACCAACATCGACGGCTGGACCACGTTCACCGAGACCATGGGCGTGTACGGCAACTACTACTTCAAGCGTGCGGTGGTGACATTGGTCGGCTTGGGTGCCAACCCGGCCGAAGACGCCGTCTACCCGCTGCTGACCGCCGACGCCGACGGGAATCCGGTCGCCGGTGAGAACGATTACGTCATCCATTTCGACGCCGACAAGCTGCCGCCGGCCTACGCGTTCTGGTCGGTCACGATGTATGACGCCGAAGGCTTCCAGGTCGCCAACGAACTCGACCGCTTCGCTATCGGTGACCGCGATCCGTTGACCTACAACGCCGACGGCTCGCTGGACCTTTACCTACAGCACACCAACCCCGGCCCAGTGCGCGAGTCGAATTGGCTGCCCGCACCGCTGGGACCCCTCGGGATAACGATGCGGCTCTACGCGCCGAAACGTGAAGTCCTCGACGGCCGGTGGCATCCCCCGGCCGTCCACAAGGCGTAGCCGACCGGCGGCGTCTCTCCGTCCGGTATCAGCGTGGACATCGTTCCGGTGGTCGGACCCCGACCATGAAGATTGCTGGTCTGACAGCTATCCGAGTTGACGGCGAAGATCGCGGCCTTAGCTCACTTGTGGAGTCTCGGCGGGGTTCGGGCCATCGCGAGTAGATCGAGCTGCCAGAAATTCTGAAAAACCTTGCGCGCGAGATTCTCAAGGTCAGCCACGGCGGCGCGCGGCGCGCCATCCCCGGCCACCTGCGCGGCAATTTCTCGAATCGTGCGTTGCCCGTCAACAAGCTGAGCGAATGGCAACTGGGCTGCGCTTAGTGGCATCCTCCCGTGCGGCATGACGACGTCATTGCCGGACATCCCGCTGAATGCACGCATCATCGGGACATAGTCCAGAGCTTCCGCGGAGGAGAAATCGACGGCGTAACTAGCGGTGGGCCTGTCCGGGCGGCAAGCCACAAAGTAGTGGCATTTGATGACGGCCTGCAGGCGTTCCATCAACGACCAGACCTCGATGTCTGGCAACGTGTTCAAAGCCGACAACAGCCGGTCAGGCAGCGCATAACCCTGGTGTGGGTGGTAGCCAGACTTGAAGAGCCATTCCTGAAAAACGAGCCCCGCCGACGTGACCAAATCGGTGCACTCCCCGACCGTGTAACTACGCTGCCGCCCATGCAGAAACGTGTCCACCACACCGGCGTCCGTCTTCAAATCCGACGCATATTTCAGATAGCTCCGCACGGGGTGATCGGCCGGCAGCACCGCGAGCGTTTCCTGAAGCACTTGCAGCGAGGAGTCGTCTTGGCTCAACCCCAGTTCGCCGAACACCGACGCCAACAAATCGACGCCGATGCGGCCGTATTTTCCATAAACCATCACGCTGGCGACGCCATCCCCCCGCAGGCATCCGGCAATGGCTTGCATCCCCTGCTGTGGGTCAGCCAGGTGATGCAGAACGCCGCTCGCCACAACCAAATCGAAGTCGCGGCCCAGTGCTGACAGCTCCTCGACGGGGAGCAGATGCAGTTCCAGGTTCTTCAGCCCGTGTTTGTCTTTCAGATATCGCTGGTGATCCAGTGACGGCTGGCTGACGTCGATGGCCACGACTTTCGCCGAAGGGTTGGTGAAGGCAATGCACGCGGCCTGGTTGGCCCCGCAACCGGCGATCAGGATGTCCAGCTCGGGGGTGTATCCGCGGTCGGGCCAGTAGATCCGATGAGCGTGGACTGGGTCCATCCAGTCAAAGTTCCCGGCGCTCCACTCCTCGAGGTCGAGTACTGGCGCGGGGTATGCCCATCGCTGGTACATCGTCGCGCGGATCGGGTCCCAGCTCCACCACCCCTTTGAACGCTTTCAGTAGGAGTTATACGGTCGCGCCGGCGCAAATCGCAAGAGCCCCTGCTGCTGACGAGAATCGTCAGTGGCCGTGATGGGTGATGATCCGGTTAACGGGTCCGCGGCGGGCCGGCTACGTCAAGCCGGAAGGGAGCATGTCGTCGATGGCCGGGAACCACGCGTCAGGGGGCAAATAGTTGGCGATGTTGAAGACCTCGGAGGGAAACTGCGAAGTGGTCAATGGATCCCACCAACTCCTTCAGATCCGGTGCGTAACTGTTGAAAACGCTGGATGATCGCCGGGTGAGGGCCATCATCACGGGCGGCAACAGCGGCGTCGGCAAGGCGACAGCTGCCGCACTCGCAGCCAACGGTCACAGTGTCGTCATCGCTTGCCGCACGATCCCGAAAGGTGAGCAAGCCGCAGCCACGATGGCCGGCGACGTTGAGATAGCCCACCTCGATCTCGCCGATCTGTCCAGCGTGCGAAAGTTCGCTGACTCGGTGGACGGCGTTGACGTGCTGATCAACAACGCCGGCGTGCTGGGCCTGCCGCTGACGCGCACGGCCGACGGATTCGAAGCGCACATGGGCACCAACTACCTCGGCCATTTCGCTTTGACGTGCCTGCTCGGCCACAAAATCAAGGATCGAGTGATCTCGGTGGTCAGCTCGGCCTACGCCCTTAGCCGCCTGCACATCGACGACCTCAATTGGCACAACCGCAAGTACTCGAAGTGGGCGGCCTACGGGGAGTCCAAGCTGGCCATCATGCTGTTCAGCCGCGAGCTGGCTCGTCGCGGCGTCCTGACATACATGACCGATCCGGGTGCGACGGATACCGATATCACCAGGGACACCAGCGGTTTGCTGCCCTGGGTGCGGGAACACACCTTCCGCCGGTTTCCTGCGCACAGCGCGGCCACCGGCGCGCGGTCCAGCATTCAGGCGGTTACCACCGACCTGCCCAACGGCAGCTATCTCGCGCCGCGCTTCAGCCAGTGGGGCAAGCCACGGGTGACCAGGCCGCGCAAGAAGGCGCGCGACCCGGCGATGGCAAGCCGTTTGTGGGAGTTGTCGGTCGAGCTGACCGGCTGCGACTGGCAGAACAGCGACGAGGGGTAGGTTTCCGGCAGGCGTTTGAGAGGTGCGGCTTCGCGGGTAAACCGCTGCGTGACCCACGCACCGACGACGATCGAACCTCAGCTGCCCGCTGCATACGGGCCGCTGTCGATGGCCGTTCGGTGCAGTCTCACCGAACTGGCACCCCGCCAGCAATTGACACGCATCGGCGCCTCGGTGCGCGACTCGGATCCCTACGGGCTTGATCTGCAGCTGGCGCTCTACATGTGCTACGAGCTGCACTACCGGGGTTTCGCCGGCGTCGACCCCACCTGGGAATGGAATCCCGGTTTGCTGCATCTGCGTGCGCAATTAGAGCGGGCCTTTCTCACCGGAGTGCGTCGCGACGTTGTCGGCATCGAACCCGGCCATACCGCCGAAGCTGAAATGGACGCCCTCTCAGTGGAATCCGTCGATGGGACGGGCCCGTCGTACTGGCTGCGTGACGGCGGAACATGGGAACAGATGCGCGAGTATTTCGTGCACCGATCGCTCTACCACCTCAAGGAGGGTGATCCACACGCCTGGGCTATTCCACGTCTAACCGGCCAGGCCAAAGCGTCGTTCGTCGCTGTTGAATTCGACGAATACGGAGCCGGCCGCGGCCCCCACCTCCACCAGCAGTTGTTCGCCGACTTGCTGACCGCCGCGGGCCTGGATCCGACCTATCTCGGTTACCTTGACGGGGTCCCCGCCGAGTCGTTGGCGGTGGTGAACCTGATGTCGTTATTCGGCTTGCACCGCCAGTTACGCGGCGCGGCCATAGGGCATTTCGCAGCTACCGAAATCACCTCTCCGCCAGGCTCGCGCCGGTTGGTCGAGGCACTGCAGCGGCTCGCCGCGCCACCGGAATGTGTTGCGTTCTACCGCGAGCATGTCGAGGCCGACGCGGTACACGAGCAGGTGGTACGCGTCGACGTGGTGGGCGATCTCGTCGCCCGTGAACCGCAGCTGGAACACGATGTCGTGTTTGGTATCCGTGCTCACGCTGTGGTCGAGGATCGACTTGCCGATGTCATCATGACGGCATGGAAGGCCGGAGCGACGTCGTTACGACGACCGCTGGGCTGAGCGCCGGGAAGGTCGGCAACGCCGGTGACTGGTGTCGCACAACGGATAGTTCTTACTGCGCCGACACGTGCAGATAGCCACCATGAACCGGTCCGACTCCACGACGTTGCCATCGGGCGTCTCGATGCGCACCGGCCCGGAAACCAACACCGGGCCGTTGGGTATCACTTGCACCCGCGTGCGATCGGTCATGGCTTGTCCGCCCGGATTACCACCAGTTCTTCAGTCCGGCTGCCCTTTCGAATCCTGCCGGTAGCTTCCAGCCACCCGGCCCGTGCCGACAACACCGGCCCGAACGGAACTCGTTGCGAAGCAACGACTCCGGCATCCAGGCCGGTTAATCGCAAATAATCCAGCGACTTCTCAACGCCAGAGATGGCTGACTGCACCAGCAGCATGGAACCGCCAGCGGCCAGCAAACCGGACGCCGATCTGCACAACGGGTCCAGGACCATCCGCCCGTCGATTCCCGCGTTCCAGGCCCACGCCGGGCCGGCCGTCAGCGGGATAACCCTGGGGTCGGGGACCGGCGGGGTGGGCACGTAGGGCGGATTCGACACGATGACTTCGAATGGCGGGAGATCCAGTGCGCCGATCCACGATCCCTCGCGAACATCGACATCGACACCGGCATGGACGGCATTACCACGCGAACACCGCACAGCCCGCGGGCAAACGTCGAATGCAGTCACGCTGGCCGCTCCCAGCGCGGCCGCGGCGATCGCTACGACGCCGCTGCCGGTACACAGATCCAACACCCGTCGCCCCCGGGCCAGCGCGGCCCGCTCCAATGTGTCAATGAGCAACAGAGAGTCGTGTTGCGGCGGGTAGACACCGTCGACATCCAGCGAATCGCGCTGTGCAGTGTAGGCGATGGTCACTTCGGCCTTCCGAGGTCGTGATCACCGCGGCGGTCACGGCTCGAGCTAGTTCATGCCCACAATCCACGGCCCCGAAACCGGATTCGGCAGCGAAGTAGTTACGTGCCCGCCGCCGCATGGTCGAAGTGCTCGACAATAGTTGAGCAGAACGCCGGAAGGTCCGACGGTGATCGGCTGGTCACCAGATTTCGATCGACGACGACTTCCTCGTCGACGACTTTGGCGCCTGCATTGCGTAGATCGGTGCGAATGCTCGGATACGAGGTCAGCGTTCTTCCCGCAACCACGCCGGCCTCCACCAGCGTCCAGGGCCCGTGGCAGATGGCGGCGACCAACTTTCCGGAATTGACGAAGTCACGCACGAATCCCACGGCCGAATCATCGAGGCGTAGTTTGTCCGGGTTCACCGTGCCACCGGGCAGGACCAACGCGTCGAACTCGTCGACCGATGCGTCTGAGACCGCCCGATCGACGCTGAATGTGCCAGCCGGCTCCAAATCGTGGTTGCGAGCTTGGATTTCACCAGTTTTCAGCGAGAGCAGCTGAACCTGTGCACCTTCCTGAGTCAGCGCCGCACGCGGCTGCTCAAGTTCCACCTTCTCCACGCCATCAGCAGCCAAGATAGCTACTATCTTGCCTTGCAATGAGTTTGGCATCTGGAATCTCCTTTACTTGTCGCTGTCGGTGACTGCCGCCCGCAGCGCAGTCAGCAGTGGCTCGGCGGCCTCTTTCAAGAAGAGGTCTTGGCTCTGACCGCCGATTTGCAACAGCGCGATATCGGTGAAGCCTGCTTCCCAATATGGGCGCACGGCGTCGACGATCGCGTCCAGATCCGGTCCGCACGGAATGCTGTCCGCGACATCGTCGAGGCGGACGAACTGCGTCGCGCCGGCAAAACCAGCCGGCGTCGGTAACTCGGCGTTCACTTTCCACCCACCGCCGAACCAACGGAACTGGTCGTGGGCGCGCTCAATGGCGGCGTCGCGGTCCGGGTCCCAAGCGATTGGGATCTGCCCGACTACCCGGCCCCCTCGGGCCATGCCGTTGGCCTGCAGCGTCGAGTGCCACTCGTGCACGAGATCTCCGCTAGGTTCCACCGCGATCAGGTGATCGGCGAGGGTGGCGAATTTCTCAATGGCCTTCTTCCCGCCCACCGCCACGCCTATCCCGACGGGAACATCGGGCAGGTCCCACAACCGTGCAGAATCCACCTGGTAGTAGTCGCCGCGCCAGTCGACCAGGTGACCGCCGAACAGCGCGCGGATGATCTCGATAGCCTCCCGAAGCATGTCTTGCCGTTGCGTGATGGCCGGCCAACCGTTGCCGACCACATGTTCGTTGAGGTTTTCGCCGCTGCCCAGTCCCAGGGTGAACCGGCCATCCGCCAGGATCTGCAGGGTCGCCGCCTGCTGCGCCACGATCACTGGGTGATAGCGCATGGTCGGGCATGTCACATACGTGTAGAGATCGACCCGTTCGGTGGCTTGTGCGACCGCTCCCAGCATCACCCACGCGTTAGGTGCATGACCTTGTGATGCCAGCCAGGGCGAAACGTGGTCACTGCTGACTTCGAAGTCAAAACCTCGATGCTCAGCCGAAACAGCGTAGCGGACAAGGTCTTTCGGGCCATTCTGCTCTGTCATCAGAGTGTAGCCAAAGCGTGTCATACCACATTGGGTACCCCTGCATGGCCGGAGCAAACGACCCGTCGCCGTGGAGCACCTCCCGCTTGCGGGGGACTAGAGGCGGCCCTTCACTGCCGCGGACAGCCGGGCCCCGTCGGCCTTGCCGGCCGCCAGCGCGTTGGCGGCCTTCATCACCAAGCCCATCTGCTTCATGCCCGGCCGCTCGCCCAACTGCTCGGCCACCTGCGCCATGGCGGTGTCGACGACCTCAGCCAACTCGGCTTCACTGAGCGGGGCCGGCAGATACTCGTCAATGACCCGTGCTTCGGCGTGCTCGTTGGCCGCCAGCTCGCCGCGACCGTTCTGGGTGTAGATCTCCGCTGCCTCGTTGCGCTTCCTGGACTCCCGGGCCAGCACCTTGAGGACCTCGTCGTCGGAGAGTTCCCGCGCCTCCTTGCCGGAGACTTCCTCGGTCTGAATCGCCGCGAGCAGCATGCGCAACGTCGCGGTACGCAACTTGTCCTGCGTCTTCATCGCATCAGTCAGATCTGCCCGCAGTTGGGACTTGAGTTCCGCCATAGCGGAGACGCTACGCGCCGCACCAGCAGCAGAGCGCGCCACGGCACGCATCGCAATACGTTGAGAAATGATCCGGTGGTCGACAGTATGGGAGTCATGGTCCGCGCCGCAGAAAATCCAGCGAGCAGCGATGGGGTGGGGACACCACCCGCTCGCGGGGGCAAGCGGCGCTCATGATCGACGACGACAGCTCCACCTGGTGAGCGCGCCGCCGCCCGATTACCCGGATTACCCAGATCAGGATTATCCGCCGCTCGGTTACCGTCCTCCCGCGTACCCAGCGCCTGGGTATCCGTCGTGGGGTTATTCGCCGGCGCCGGGTTACGGTCCCTATCCGCCGCCGGGTTACGGTCCCTATCCGCCGCCGAGTTACGGTCCCTATCCGCCGCCGAGTTACGGTCCCTACCCGCCGCCGGGTTACCCGCCTGCCCCCGGTTATGCCTTCCCGTCCGGCTATGGCAGGCCGCCACAGCACGCCTTTGGGACACGCAAGCCCGGGATAATCCCGTTGCGACCGTTGAGCCTCAGCGACATCTTCAATGGCGCGGCCGCCTACATTCGGACCAACATCAGGGCCACCTTGGGGCTGACCGCGATCGTCGTGGTGAGTACCGAGATCGTCTCGCTGATCGCCGCCGTCGGACCCTTGGCCGCTGCCGGCCGGCTACGGACGGCCCCGCCCGAGGAACTCACCGGCGGTGACGTGGTCGCCTGGCTGCTGTCGGCGGGGCTTACCGGCATGGTCGGCTGGCTGGCCGGCGTCCTGCTCAGCGGCATGCTCACGGTCGTTGTCGGCCGGGCGGTGTTCGGTTCGACAATCGGACCCGGCGAGACATGGGCTAAGGTTCGTGGTCGGCTGCCCGCATTGATCGGGCTGGTGGCGTTGGAGTCCGTTGGGCTGATATTGCTGAGCGGACTGGTGGGGTTGATCATCGCGGCGATCGGCGCCGCCGGCAGCGCGGCGGCGGCCCTACTCATCGGTGTGCCGTTGGTGCTGGTGTCGGTAGCGACGGTGGTCTACTTCTACACAATGCTGTCGTTCGCGCCGGTGCTGATCGTGCTGGAGCGGCTGCCGGTGATAGACGCGATCACGCGGTCATTTGCGTTGGTTCGCAACAGTTTTTGGCGAGTGCTCGGCATCCGGGTGCTGACTTGGGTGGTGGTGGTTTTGGTCGCCGGTGCGGTGGCGGCGCCGTTCAACTTCATCGGTCACCTGTTGATCGGACCCAGCGGCGCATCGCTGATCGGCGCGATAGTGGGGGCAGTCGGATCGGCGATCGGCCGAATCATCACCGATCCATTCAGCGCCGGCGTCGTGGTCTTGCTGTACACGGACCGCCGGATCCGGGCCGAGGCATTCGATCTGGTCTTGCAGACGGGCGCCACCGGCGGAACCGCGGCGACTGCTTCCACCGACTACCTCTGGCTAACGCGGCCGGTGTAAGGACCAGCTGAGGATGCCCGCTATCGATATCGACCACGATGCCGCACACCAGGCCGCCCAACGCGAACTCGACAAACCGATCTATCCCAAAGCGTCGCTGAGCCAGCGGGTGCATGAATGGATCCACGACTTGCTGTTTCGCCTTCTTGAAAAGGGCTCTTCCGTGCCGGGCGGATGGTTGACCCTCTGCGTGCTGTTCACCGTGCTGATTGTCGCGATCGTGATCGGCATCCGCGTCGCCCGGCGCACCATCCGCACTCATCAGGGTGGCGACTATCAACTATTCGATACCACGCAGCTGAGCGCTGACCAGCATCGCGCCATCGCGGAGCGCTTTGCCGCCGAGGGTAATTGGACTGCGGCAATTCGACATCGGCTGCGTGCAGTGGCCCGCGGTCTCGAGGAGACCCGGATCCTCGACCCGGCGCCCGGTCGCACTGCGAACGAGCTAGCCCGCGATGCCGGCGCCCGCGTACCTCACTTGGAGTCCGAATTATTGCAAGCCGCAATGGCATTCAACGACGTCACCTACGGCGAAAGACCGGGAACACCGGCTGCCTACCAGACGATTGTCGACCTCGATGACGACCTGCGGTTCCGGTCCGCCACCGGCCGTCCCGGGCTGGATCAGCCCGCCACAGTCGACTCGTGGGCACCGGTTCGATGACCGTCGCCGACAGGGTCATCCCGGTGCGCCAACGGAGATCATGGCGTTGGGTGCTACTCGTGCTGGCCGCCGTCTGCGCCGTCGCCACGATCGGCACGTACCTGACCGCACCACGTCCGGGCGGGAGGATGGACCCGGCATCGACTGGACCTGACGGCGCGCACGCGCTGGTCACCCTGCTGCGAGACCGTGGGGTCACCGTTGTGGTTGCTACCAGCGTCGCCGAAGCGGAAAGCGCAGCCGGCTCAGGAACACTGCTGCTGTTCGCCCAGACCCAGCGCGTCACCAACGATTCCCTGCTTCAACGGCTGGCCGCCACGTCAGGCGATCTGCTGCTGGTCGAGCCGACCTCGCGCGCCCGCGCCGCCCTTGCCCCGGGTATCCGCAGCAGCGGCGCCAGCGCCCGCGATAACACTCCGAATTGTGCTCTGCGCGAAGCGGACCGGGCTGGATCGGTGGATTTCGGGCCATCCAACACCTACAGCGCTGTCGGTGACCACGCGGTCACCAGCTGCTACGGCGGAGCGCTGGTGCGCTACCGCGACGGCGAACGCATCGTGACAGTCGTCGGCAGTACCGACTTCATGAGCAACGGAGGCCTGTTGCAGGCCGGCAACGCCGCGCTGGCAATGAACCTTGCCGGCCAGGACTACCGCCTGGTGTGGTACGCGCCGCAGCGGGTCGAGGGCGAATCATCCAGTTCGGCAACAATCTTCGGCCTGATCCCGGACAACGTCGTCTGGATGGTTCTGCAGCTGTGGGTGGCAGTGTTACTGGCCGCTTTGTGGAAGGGTCGTCGACTCGGCCCGCTGGTCGCCGAGGAACTGCCCGTGGTAGTGCGCGCGTCGGAGACGGTCGAGGGCCGCGGCCGGTTGTACCGGTCGCGGCGAGCCCGCGACCGCGCGGCGAAAGCACTGCGCGCTGCGACACTGCAGCGGCTGCTGCCCCGGCTCGGCCTAGGCATCGACACATCGTCGCCTGGGGTGGTGACCGCCGTTGCGCAGCGTAGCGGTTCGAACCCAGAGTACTTGTGGCATATGTTATTTGGTCCACCACCGGCTACCGATGCCGACTTAGTACAGCTTGCCCGTGCACTCGACGACATCGAAAGGCAGGTCGCACAATCATGACTGACTCGCGCCCCACGTCCGCTCAGCTGCCGGTCGCGGAGTCAGCGCGGCATGCGTTGTTGGCGCTGCGCGGCGAGATCGGCAAGGCCGTCGTCGGCCAGGACGCGGTGATCACCGGGCTGGTGATCGCGTTGCTATGCCGCGGCCACGTGTTACTCGAAGGTGTTCCCGGCGTCGCGAAGACGCTGCTGGTTCGTTCCCTGGCCGCGGCACTGCAACTGGAGTTCAAGCGCGTCCAGTTCACGCCGGACCTGATGCCCGGCGATGTCACCGGATCACTGGTCTACGACACTCGCACCGCCGCGTTCGTCTTCCGCAGCGGCCCGGTTTTCACCAATCTCATGCTGGCCGACGAGATCAACCGCACGCCACCCAAGACTCAGGCGGCCCTGCTGGAGGCGATGGAAGAGCGTCAGGTCAGCGTCGACGGCGAACCGAGGGCGCTGCCTGACCCGTTTATCGTCGCGGCGACGCAGAACCCGATCGAATACGAGGGCACCTATCAGTTGCCAGAGGCCCAGCTGGACCGGTTCCTGCTGAAACTGACTGTGCCGCTGCCGCCACGCGATGCCGAAATCGCCATCCTCAGCCGCCACGCGCACGGCTTCGATCCACGCGACCTGTCCGCGATCCGTCCCGTGGCCGGGCCGACCGAGCTGGCAGCGGGCCGTGACGCGGTGCGTCGGGTACTTGTCGCCGATGAGGTGCTGGGTTACATCGTCGACATCGTCAGTGCCACCCGCCACTCGCCGGCGCTGCAACTCGGTGTCTCACCGCGCGGCGCAACGGCATTGCTGGCCACCGCGCGGTCGTGGTCGTGGCTCTCCGGACGCCATTACGTGACGCCCGACGATGTGAAGGCGATGGCCCGGCCGACGCTACGCCACCGGGTGATGCTTCGGCCGGAGGCGGAGTTGGAGGGCGCCACACCCGATGGCATACTCGACGGAATTTTGGCGTCGGTCCCGGTGCCACGCTAGTGATCCTGACCGGGCGCACCGGGCTGATTGCACTCATGTGCGCTCTGCCAATCGCGCTATCACCCTGGCCGGCACCCTGTTTTCTGGTGCTGCTGACTCTGCTGGCCGTCGGGGTGATCGCCGACATCGGTTGGGCCGCGAGCCCATCCCAATTGCAGTACACCCGCACCCACAACGGCTCGGTGCGGCTGGGCGAAGCGGTGAATACCGGTCTGCTGATTCACAATGCCGGCCGACGGCGGTTCCGCGGACAGGTTCGCGACGCCTGGGCTCCCAGTGCAGGCGCCGAACCGGCCAGCCACGCCGTCGACATCGCCGCCGGGCAGGTGCAGCGCGTGGGCACCTGCCTGCGGCCGGTCCGCCGCGGTGATCAGCGCTCGGCGGCGGTCACTGCGCGGTCCATCGGCCCCCTGGGGTTGGCGGGGCGGCAGCGATCGCGTCCGGTACCCGCCCAGGTCCGGGTGCTGCCGCCGTTCTTGTCACGAAAGCATTTGCCGTCGCGTCTGGCCAGACTCCGGGAGATCGATGGCCTGCTGCCGACCTTGACCCGCGGGCAGGGCACCGAATTCGACTCGCTGCGAGAGTATGTCGTCGGCGACGATGTCCGCTCAATCGACTGGCGGGCAACCGCCCGTCGGGCCGACGTCGTGGTGCGGACGTGGCGGCCCGAACGTGACCGGCGCGTCGTCATCGTGCTCGACACCGGACGCACGGCCGCCGGCCGTGTCGGTGTCGATCCGACGGCCAGCGATCCAAGCGGTTGGCCACGGCTTGATTGGTCGATGGACGCCGCCCTGTTGCTGGCGGCGCTCGCCTCGCGGGCCGGTGACCATGTCGACTTCATGGCGCACGACCGGACGACCCGGGCTGGCGTGTTCGGCGCCGCACGGACTGACCTGCTGGCCCGCCTGGTCGACGCAATGGCTCCGCTGCAACCGACGCTGATCGAATCTGATGCCGCTGCAATGGTTTCCGCTATCATCCGCCGGACACGGCGGCGGGCGCTGGTGGTGCTGCTGACCGATCTCAACGCGAGCGCTCTCGACGAGGGGCTGCTGCCGGTATTGCCCCAGCTGTCGGCCAAGCACCGAGTGCTCATCGCCGCGGTCGCCGACCCGCGCGTCGACCAGCTGGCCGCCGGGCGCGCCGATGCGGCCGCGGTGTACGACGCCGCGGCCGCCGAACACTCGCGCAACGACCGGCAGGTAATCGCTACGCGGCTTCGGCACGGCGGAGTGGAGGTGATCGACGCACCCCCCACCGAACTCGCGCCGGCACTGGCCGACCGTTACCTGGCGATGAAGGCAACCGGCCGGCTCTAAGTCAACGAGTTGGCACCACGTCCGGCGCATCGGCGATGTCGCCGGTGTCGCCGGCGCGAACCGCGCGCCGACCGAAATACACGATGTACGTCAAAAAGCCGGCCTCGGCCAGGATTCCGACGCCGATCCGCAGGAATGTCGGCAACGGCGACGGGGTGACTAGCGCCTCGATGGCACCCGAGACGAGCAGCACGACAACCAACCCGACGGCGACCGCAACGACAGCACGGCCCTGTTCGGCAAGCACCTGTCCCCGCGGGCGATCACCCGGCGAGATCACCGACCACCCCAGTCGCATGCCCGCGGCAGCCGCCAGAAACACCGCCGTGAGCTCCAAAAGACCATGCGGGATAAGCAACCCCAGCATGACGTCACCCTTACCGGCCTGCAGCATCAGCCCGGCCACGACTCCGAGGTTGGCGGCGTTGGCGAACAGAACAAAGGGGATCGGCACACCCAGCACGACCGAGAACGCAATGCACTTGGCGGCCACCCAGGAATTGTTGACCCAGACGTGCAGCCCGAACGCGGCAGCGGAGTGCTCGCTGTAATACGAGGCGAACTCATGGTTGACCAATTCATCGATCTCGCTTGGTGTTCCGATGGTGGACTGCACCTCCGGGCTGCCGATTACCCATACCGCGATAACCGTCGCCACAGCGAAGAACACCACCGCCGTCGCCAGCCACCACCGCCAGGCACGGTAGGCGACCACCGGAAATGACACCGTCCAGAACCGGACCAATTCGCGAGACAGCGGGGCGTGCGCACCGGTGACCGCGGCCCGGGCGCGGGCCACCAGACTCGAAAGGCTGCCGACCAGGGCTGAATCTGACGACGCCGAGCGCAGCATCGACAAGTGCGTCGACACCCGCTGGTAAAGCTCGACGAGTTCGTCGATCTCAGCGCCCGTCAACTGCCGGCGATGTTTCACCAATCGTTCGAGGCGATCCCAGGTGTCGCGATGAGCGAGCACGAACGCGTCGACATCCATTATTCGGAGCCTAGCGTTACGGGCAAACTCGGGGCATGCCGACGCAGGCCGGCGTCTGACAAGCCGGGTAGCGTTCGCAGTATGCCGGAAGTGGTGACCGGGGACGCGGTGGTGCTCGACGTGCCGATCGCTCAACTGCCGGTGCGCGCAGTCGGCGCCCTGATCGACATCGCGGTCATCGCCATCGGCTATCTGGTGGCGCTGATGTTGTCGGCGGCCACGCTGACCCAATTCGACGAGGCCGTGACCGCGGCGATCATGGTCATCTTCACCGTGCTGGTGTTCGTCGGATATCCCGTCGTCTTCGAAACCGCAACGCGTGGTCGCTCGGTCGGCAAGATGGTGATGGGACTGCGGGTGGTGTCGGACGACGGCGGCCCGGAGCGCTTCCGCCAGGCGCTGTTTCGCGCACTGGCGTCCGTCGTCGAGATCTGGATGTTGTTGGGCAGCCCCGCGGTGATCTGCAGCATGCTCTCGCCGAAAGCCAAACGGATCGGCGATATCTTCGCGGGCACGATGGTGATCAGCGAACGCGGGCCCAAGTTAAGTCCACCGCCGGTGATGCCACCGCCGTTGGCTTGGTGGGCTGCGTCGCTGCAGCTGTCCGGGCTGGGCGCCGAGCAAGCCGAAGTTGCGCGCCAATTCGTCTCCCGTGCATCGCAACTCGATCCGCAGCTACGCGAGCAGATGGCCTACCGGATCGCCGGTGACGTGCTGAGTCGAGTCGCCCCGCCGCCGCCGCCCGGCACCCCGCCGCAGCTGGTCCTTGCCGCGGTGTTGGCCGAACGACACCGCCGGGAACTCGCGCGATTACGGCCCTCCCCGAACGGGCAGGCACCATGGCCGCCCGCCGGGCCTACGGGACCACCATCGACTGGCGGCTTTTCGCCGCCCCGCTAGCTACTGTGCGACCGTGGCGGCGAGGATCCCGATGTCGGCGCCGAGCAGTGCCAGGGCCGCCACCGGGACGACCACGCCCCATCGGCGTTGCGCGGTGAAAAACGAAGCGACCAACGTCAGTGCCGCCACCACGGGGGGTCCGTAGAGCAGCACGTCAGGGCTGATCCCGTCCGGCCCGAGATGAGGGCATTGCTTTTGGCCGCAAGCGGCAGTGCTCATCACGGCACCGAAGAAATAGGCCATGACAACGACGGCGCCCACCACCGTCAAGGCCGCCAGCGCCCAGTTCACCCACAACCGCAGCGACCTGCTGCGATGCGGCCCGCCGGTCGAGGCGGGCGGCTCGTCGGGGTCAACACCTGCGCCGATCGTCGGATCGCGGTTCTCCTGATTCATTACTGGTGTGCTACCCGGATGGTTCGAGCCACAAACCCCTGGTAAAGCGGCCACCGTAAACTCAACGTTGCATCACGATAGTTTTCGATATATCGTTACTGCATCGGTGGCGCATCCGGTGCCACCTTTCCAGAAACGAGAAGACATATGAACAACCCATTCCCCGATCAAGATGGGCCGTTCCCCGGGGGCCTCGGCGCCCAGGGCTTCGGCTTCCACCCGCATGCACGGCGTGCCCTGCACGAGCAGCGTAGGCAGGCCCGTCGCGATTTCCGCGACCACGTCCGCGGTCACGACGCCGGCCACGACGGGCCCTTCGGCCCGGGCTTCGGGCCCGGCTTCGGGCCCGGTTTCGGCCGGGGTTTCGGTCCCGGCGGATTCGGCTTGGGCTTCGGCCCCGGCCCACGCGGTAGACGGCGTGGCGGACCTGGCCGGCGTGGCAAGCGTGGCGACGTCCGCGCCGCCATTCTGGTGCTGCTGGCCGAGCGGCCGATGCACGGCTACGAGATGATCCAGGAGATCGCCGAGCGCAGCCAGGACCTGTGGCGACCCAGCCCCGGCTCGGTCTACCCGACCCTGCAACTGCTGGTCGACGAGGGACTGATCATCGGCACGGAAACAGAAGGCAGCAAAAAGCTCTTCGAGCTGACCGATACCGGCAAGGCTGCCGCGGAGAAGGTCGAGACGCCGCCATGGGACGAGATCGCCGAAGGTGTCGATCCCTCTCACCTGAACCTGCGGG
Organism: Mycobacterium sp.; assembly: GCF_035570115.1. GTDB lineage: Bacteria > Actinomycetota > Actinomycetes > Mycobacteriales > Mycobacteriaceae > Mycobacterium. The sequence continues at coordinate 93,182 of NZ_DATMLH010000116.1, read as the reverse complement.
CTGCAGTCGGGCAACTGTTCGGCGCCGTGGCGCAATCCGCCCACGCCGCCAGTACTGAGCAACAGCAACGCATCGTCGAGATCGTCAACAACGCTCGCCGCGAGATCTACACGATCCTCGGCGAAGACAACTGACGGTCGACCCGCGACCAGTCGCGAACGCCCCCGCACGCCCCGGCGTGTCGGGGGCTTTTGCGACTGCTCGTCAGTTAAACGTCGACCCAATCCAGGGTGCGCTGAACGGCTTTGCGCCAGCCCGCATATCCCGCGGAGCGCTCGTCATCGCTCCACCGCGGCGTCCACCGCTTACCCTCCTGCCAATTGGTCCGCAGTTCGTTCGGGTCGGCCCAGAAGCCGACCGCCAGACCCGCCGCGTACGCCGCGCCCAACGCAGTGGTCTCCGCGACCACTGGGCGCACCACGTCGACACCCAGGACGTCGGCCTGGATCTGCATGCACAACTCGTTGTCGGTGATCCCGCCGTCGACCTTCAGCACCTCAAGGCGCACACCCGAATCGGCTTGCATCGCGTCGACCACGTCGCGGCTCTGGTAACAGATGGACTCCAACGTCGCGCGGGCCAAATGCGCGTTGGTGTTGTAACGCGACAGCCCCACGATCGCGCCGCGGGCGTCAGAGCGCCAATACGGTGCGAACAACCCGGAAAACGCCGGAACGAAGTACACCCCACCGTTGTCATCGACCTGACGGGCCAGCGCTTCGCTTTGCGCAGCGCCGCTGATGATGCCCAACTGGTCACGCAGCCATTGCACCGCCGAGCCGGTCACAGCGATCGAACCCTCAAGCGCGTAAACAGGTTTGGCGTCGCCGAATTGGTAGCAGACCGTCGTCAACAGACCGTTGCCGGACCGAACGATCTGCTCGCCGGTGTTGAGCAGCAGAAAATTTCCGGTGCCGTAGGTGTTCTTGGCCTCGCCGGGGTCCAGGCACACCTGGCCAACCATCGCCGCATGCTGGTCACCGAGAATCCCGGTGATCGGCACCTCACCGCCGAGCGGTCCCGCCTCCACCGTGACGCCGAACGGCCGGCTCGGCGACGACGCCACAATCGACGGCAGCATCGCGCGCGGGATGCCGAAGAAGGACAGCAACTCATCGTCCCAGTCCAGCGTCTCCAAATCCATCAGCATGGTCCTGCTGGCGTTGGTGACATCGGTGAGATGCACCCCGCCGCGAGGACCGCCGGTCAGATTCCACAACAGCCAGGTGTCCGCGGTGCCGAACACCGCGTCACCGTCCTCGGCTGCTGCCCGCACCCCCTCGACGTTCTCCAGAATCCATTGCAACTTGCCACCGGAGAAGTACGTTGCCGGCGGCAGACCGGCTTTACGCCGGATCACGTCGCCACGGCCGTCACGGTCCAATGCCGACGCGATGCGGTCGGTGCGGGTGTCCTGCCAGACGATCGCGTTGCAGTACGGTCGGCCGGTACGCCGGTTCCACACCAACGTCGTCTCCCGTTGATTTGTGATCCCCAGCGCGACAATGTCTTTGGCTGACAGGTTCGTCGCATTGAGCGCCGACATCAAGACCGAGGTGGTGCGCTCCCAGATCTCGATCGGGTTGTGCTCGACCCAGCCTGCACGCGGCAGCATCTGCTCATGCTCGAGCTGATGGCGGCCCGCCTCGTTGCCGTCGTGGTCGAAAATGATGCAGCGGGTGCTGGTGGTGCCCTGGTCGATCGAAGCGACGAATTCGGCCACGTGCTGTCCTCCCGCGATCTCGTCCATCATGGACTACGCCGGCAGCCAAATCCTCCACATCGACCGAAGCGCAGCCGGTCGGCACGCTAATCGAGGAGTGCCAGGCCCGCATCGCTGGGGATGAAGTCGATGCCTAAGAGGTTGTCGCCACCTAGCCTGTGAATAAGCTGAGATTGTCACGGACGTCAATATCACACTCCGCTCACGTTCAACAGGCGACGCCGCGGTGTTTGGGCCGACGATGTGCTGCCGGATTGGTTCATTGTGTAGATCTGTTGCGCACCGGTGAGCAAACCGGTTGCATCGGCAGTGTGGGCGAAGAAGTCAAGCGGACGGCCTACCAGCGCGTACACCGGCAGGAGTACCGGCGCAAGGTGCAGTTGTGCCTCGACGTCTTCGAAACGATGCTGTCGCAGGCCAGCTTCGAATTCGATCGGCCCCTGACCGGGATGGAAATCGAGTGCAACCTGGTCGACGACAACTATCAGCCGGCAATGTCGAATCAGGACGTGCTGGCCGCCATCGCCGACCCTGCCTATCAGACCGAATTAGGCGCCTACAACATCGAATTCAACGTGCCGCCGCGAGAACTGGGAGGGCACACCGCGGTCGACTTGGAAGCCGAGGTGCGGGCTAGTTTGAATGCCGCGGAGGCCAAGGCCGATGCCGGCGGCGCCCACATCGTCATGATCGGGATTCTGCCGACGCTGATGCCCGAGCACCTCACCGGCGAATGGATGAGTCAGTCGAGGCGCTACGCGGCCCTCAACGAATCCATCTTCAACGCGCGCGGCGAGGACATCCAGATCGACATCAGCGGACCGGAGCCACTCAGTGTGAACTCGGCGTCGATCGCTCCCGAATCGGCCTGCACCAGCACGCAATTGCATCTGCAAGTGTCGCCCGACGATTTCGCCGCGAACTGGAACGCCGCGCAGGTGCTGGCCGGGCCGCAGTTGGCGCTCGGGGCGAACTCGCCGTACTTCTTCGGTCATCAGCTATGGTCCGAAACCCGGATCGAACTGTTCGCGCAGTCCACCGATACCCGGCCCGATGAGCTCAAAACCCAGGGCGTTCGGCCGCGGGTGTGGTTCGGTGAACGCTGGATCACGTCGATCTTCGACCTGTTCGAAGAGAACGTTCGCTACTTTCCGTCCTTGCTGCCGGAGGTCTCCGACGAGGATCCGGTCGCCGAACTCGCCGCCGGGCGCACCCCTCACCTGTCGGAGTTACGCCTGCACAACGGCACCGTGTACCGGTGGAACCGGCCAGTGTACGACGTCGTGGGAGGCCGCCCGCATCTGCGGGTAGAGAATCGCGTGCTGCCGGCCGGTCCGACCGTCATCGATATGCTGGCCAACTCCGCCTTCTACTACGGCATGTTGCGCACGCTGTCCGAAGAAGATCGTCCGCTGTGGACCAAGATGAGCTTCGTTGCGGCGCAACAGAATTTCGTCGACGCCGCCCGCCACGGCATGCAGGCAAGCCTGTACTGGCCGGGATTGGGTGCGGTAGGCACCAAGGAACTTGTGCTCACCAAACTGCTGCCGATGGCGCACGACGGACTGCAGCGGTGGGGCGTCGCGAGCGAGGTGCGGGACCGGTTTCTCGGCGTCATCGAGGGCCGTGCCCGCACCGGACGAAACGGCGCGGTGTGGCAGGTGTCTACCGTGCGCGCGCTACAACAACGCGGATTGTCTCGTGCCGCAGCGCTTGCGGAGATGCTGCGGCGTTACTGCGAGCACATGCACACCAACGAGCCGGTGCACACCTGGGACACGGCAACCGGTTAGGCGCCGAGACCCGCCGCGTCGACCACCGCCCAGAGCACTTCAGGGTGCTGGATATCACTGTGCGCTCCGCTGAACGGCGACTGAATTGCGCGGATGACGCTGTTGGCGTCCAGGCTGTAGAAACAGCCGGGCTTGAAACCGTAGGGCGTTCCCTGCGGCGCCAGCACCGCGGTGGTGGGAGTTGGGGTCTGCTGGTATCCGTCATGGCCCATTCCACCCCACCGGAAAACCAAGTCGGCGGCTGATTCGCTGTCTTGGCCGGCCAGCATGCTGGCCGCCGGGTACCACCACCCGACCGCTCGGTCGGCGGCGCTGAACGTGGCCAGCAGCGGACCGTCGACGCGGCTGCCGTCGCCCGCCAGGCCGCCCGCGCGCGACGGGTCGAACATCAGCGACGACGCGAACGTGAAGTGGGAGAACGCGCCCTGGATCAACGTGAGCGACTTGACCGGGCTGGCCGAACCGGTTTGGTTAGCAGGCAAACCCGCTAATGCGTATGCGACAAGCCGGGCGCCAAAACTGTGCCCCATCAGATGGATTCGCGGCGGACCGTCGGGTCCGCGCAGGTTCGCCAGCAGCGGGCCAAGCCCGTTCTGGCCGATCACGCCCGCACGGTTCTTCATCTCGTAGTAGCTCAGCGTGCGCAACACCTCGCGCGCCCCGCTCCACAGCCCGGCGAATGGATTGGGGATTGCCTGCGCAGAGGTGCTCACGTGCGGTGCCATCGCTGCCGCGTGGCCGAATGCGGTCGCGGTGTCGGCGGTGAGCAGCGCGGCTTCCCCGGTGTCTTCGACGCCCTGCGGTTTGGTGGTCACCAAACCGTTTACCAGTTGATGGAATTCGGTGAGCTTGGCGGGGTCTTGTGGCTGCTGATCGAGCAGTTGACCCATGGTGCCCAGCTGCTGTTGCTGGCCCGGGAATGCGGGGGTCAGGGCCTGGGCCAGCTGGGCGCCGGTCGACGGCACCGCAGTGGCCGTCGCCGGGTCATCGTCGGGAAACAACAATGACGGCCAGATGACCCCGACGGCAGCACTGCTGGACAGGTGCGTGCCGAGCTGGTCGGCGAGCAGCCCGAACATCGCCTGATAAAGCTGGCGGGCCGAGACGACGCCGTCGTTCCAGCCGTGCGAGAGCACGAAAAGATCGGTGATCCCGCCGGCGGCCACCGCGGCCGGCAGTCCGCCGTCGCCGTCGCCGTTCGCTGTGTTGAGTGAGCCGTCGGCATTGAAATCGACTTCGTAATAAGCCAATCCGTTGATGTCGCCCACGAGACTTTTCCCTTCGGTTTCAGGTGTTGGAGAGAGCCCGCATCAGATCAATCAGACCGGTGCCCTGGTAGAACTCATGGCGTCCCAAATCTGTTGCCGTATCGGAGAACAGCTTTTTGAGCAGATCCGGCTGGCCGATGTATTCGTCGCGAGCCGACAGGAAGGCGGCCATTGCCCCGGATACGTGCGCGGCCGACATCGAGGTTCCGCTGTCCTCGCGGTAGCGCGCCAGATGCGGCGGGTCGCCTGCGGTCGGCGCCAGCGGCGGAACGCCGGCGACCAGATCCCCGGTGGCGGCCGAGGTGATGCGTTCACCCGGTGCCACCACGTCCGGCTTCGAGCGGCCGTCGAGGGTGGGCCCCTTCGACGAGTTGAAGGTGACGCCGTAGGTGTGTGGCCGATAGCGATGCACGGAACCGACGGTGATGGCACTGGCTGCGTTTCCGGGATCGGTGATCGTGGACAGCTGCCCGTAGACGTCAGTAGACGGACCCTCGGTGGTTCCGCCGGCGCCCGCATTGCCGGCGCTGACGACGGCTACCACGCCGGTGCCGACCAGCAGGTCCAACTCGCGGCACAACGGACTTTGCCCCGCGGCGTACTCGGTGGGAGGCCAGGGGCAGCCGAAAGACAGATTCACCCCGTGGATCTGCAGGTTTCGACCGCCACTGTTCACGGTGCGGATGTAGTCGATCGCTTGGATGACGGCACTGGACAGGGTGTTGCCGTTGTCATCCAAGACTTTGATGCTGACCAGGTTGGCTTTCGGCGCAACCCCGGACAGGGTGGCTCCCTCGGGCAGCGTACGCAGCGCCCATTGCGGCAGGTCTTGAGCGGTCGGTTCGTTGTAGGCGATCCGTAGAGTCGCCGTGTCCGTCGGAGCTTGGCCCGCGATGATTCCGGCCACATGGGTGCCGTGCCCGTAGGCGTCGGCCAACGGAGACGGCTTGGTGGCCGGAGACGAGGGAATAGTGAAGTCGCGGTGCAATTTAGCGACTGCGTCGGCCGTCAGGGTGTCGTGAGTGGCGAAATGCGGGTGTGTTGCGTCGATGCCGGAATCGAGTACCGCCCATACGATTCCCGCGCCGGCGGAGCCGAAAGTGCGGATAGCTGCGTCGCCTTTGATGGTGCTCACCGAGCGGTCCAGATGCGCACTCAACACCAGATCCGGCCAAACTCGGTAGATGAGCCCGAGGCCGCGCTGCCCGTCGGCGTCTCCCCCGCGCACCAACTCGGTGATCTCGTCTGGTGTGAGCACGCACCGCACGTAATGGCGAGCCACCGGCACCGGCGGCGGTGGTCCTGTGCTGCCGAAAACATCTTTGAACAATCTGTTGAAGCGCCGGCGGACGGTTGGCGGACTCGCGCCGCGGTCTAAGCGCAGCTCGATCAGCACCACGCGCCGGTCTTGGGCGTCGACGAGGACCATCCGCTCCGCGCCGCGTGGAGCAGTTTGGGTGTCGCCCATGACAAGTGGGCTGACGACTGACGTACGCCGAGGACCGTGTGGCGGTGGGACGGTGGTCATGCTGACCAGCCTTGCCGTCGGAGATGTGCAGGCACCAACCAAGTCTGCCCGCGATTAGCGACTTCACGCATGAGATACGACGAAACCGGCTCGATTGCCCCCGCTGTCATCGGCTACCTTCAGTTGCCCTCCTGTTGGCGAAGCCTGATGCGTCGACGCTGAAGCGGTCGCCGCAGCACGGTACGGCTAGTCGACTACGTCTTTTGCGGGATTGGGCGGGCTCGGTGCCGATATCTCGCTTTGAGTTATTTCTTCAGATCCTTCGACACGATCTTCCCGAGCTCGTCTCGGTCGGTGACGTCAAGCTTGATGCAGGCCCGGTAGATGTGGCCTTCAACGGTACGAACCGAGACCGTCAGCCGTTCGGCGATCTCCCGGTTCGAGAGCCCTGCGGCGATGAGCGAGGCGATCTCTCGCTCGCGGGACGTCACAGGCAGAGGTTGCGCTGCGGACCTGATCGCCGGCGTTACCGCTCCGCCGCATTGCGCGGCCAGCCGCAAAGCCCGCGCTGCCGATTCAGAACTATCGCGTCGCCGCCCGTCGTGATCGTGCCGCACCGCGGCCTGAGCAGCCGCATCCGCGGCTGACAGCATCAAGCCCGCCTCTTCGAAATCCGCGCTAGCCGCGTCCAGGGCCGCACCGTCGAGGTCGGCCACCGCCGCGGCGTGGCGCGCGTATAAACCCACCAGCCGTCCACCGACATGTTCGGTGAGTGCCGCCAGTCGCGTTGCCACGGTGCGGTCGCCAAAACGTGCCGCGTGATGCAGCGCTTCTGCTTCTACGGCGTGTTGACCCGACCGGTGTGCGAGATCAGCAGCTGCACACGCGAGTTCGACTGCCGGACGTTCGCCGCGGCTGGCTGCGGCCAGCCAGGACTGGGCGATCATCCGCTGCGGTTCGTGCAGGGCCATTGAGCGGCCGGCGTGTTCCTTGCAATCCTCCAGAACTCCCTCGGCCTGGTCCGGGCTGCCCAACGCGGCGTAGGCCCTCGCCAAAAGCAGCCGTGCTGGCAACAGCCACGGAAGAGCGTCCTCTGCATTGAGCGCCGCCAGCGCCTGCTCGAGCGAGGATATAGCCTCGGGGAACTTGCCGCGATAGGTGGCAACCAAACCCGCCATGACCTTCGCGATACCCCAACCCAAAAACTGCCCGACCGATGAGAATTCGGCGTATTCGGCAGCGCGCTGATCAGCCAGATCGAATTCGCCGACGGCGGCGAGGGCGTGCACGTCGCAATAGCGCACCATGACCCGGATCATGCCGTCGGTGGCCTTCTGATCCGCACGACACCTGGCCGCGATCGGTTCGAAGTCACCGCCGCGGCCGGCGACCGGCATAGCCATTCCCGCACCGAAAGCGGCGAAATCGATAGCCTGTTTGGGGGCGTGCGGGTCCGCCAGGACGCGTTCGGCTTCGGCGATCCCCTCGCTGACTCTGTTCTGGTGCACTGCTATTGCCGACTCAGTCGCCGCCACGACCAGCTTCAGGCTTGGATGCGTCACCCGCTTTCGCAGCAGTGCCAACACCTCGCCCGCTCGTGCGACGTCATCCATCGACCAAAACAGAATCGAAAGATGGGGAATGCCCCACTGGACGAGCTGCAGTTCATCGAGGCTCTCGGGCTCAAACTTGGTGAGAATCTCGTTGGCCTGCACCGGATGGCCTTGCCACAACAGCGCCCGCGATAGCAGCTCAGCTTCTTGAACTCCACCTCCGAGCTCGTACGCCGCTCGCGCGATCCGTTCACCGAGCGGCAGGTTCGACAGAAACATCGCATCCTTGGCGGCGGCGACCAGCAACTGGGAGTCGACGCCTTCGTCACTGTCGACGCATAGCTGCGCCATCCGGATCCTGCTGGTGGCCGCATTGAGTTCACGGCCGCGGAGAACCCGGACGATACGGCCTCGGAGCGTGCGCGCCGACGCGGTGCCGATACGGCGGCGCAAGACATCGCCATAGAGCGGGTGCCCAAAGCGGACATTCACGTCTGGGCCGTCGTGAACGATCCGGATCAAGCCTTGCATTTCTGCGGTATCCACCGCATCGTCACCGGCCAGCTCGCAGAGCGTGTCGATGTCGAGCGGTTCGCACAACGCCAGCAGCTTCAACGCGTTGACGACATCAGGGCCCGCATGATCAAGACGGTCTTCCAGCAGTGCGGCCAGCCCGGACGAAACACCGGTGTGCCCGCGCAGCTGCCACACCCCGTTGACCTCGCTCAGCGTTCCGGCGTCGATCGCGCCCTCGACCATGTGCCGAAGAAACAGGGGGTTTCCGCCCGAGGATTCCCACATGACGTCAGCGCTCAGACCCTCGAGCGTGCCGCCGAGCACCGATTCGACGAGTGCGATGCTCTGCCGTTTGGTGAACGGCTGAAGTTCCAAACGCTGCAAGTAGCCGTCCTTCCACAGCGAAGTGAGGGCGTCGGGAACGGGTTCGCCGCTGCGCACGGTAGCCACGATGTGGCCGGCCCGGTCGATCGCAATTTGGTGCAGCAACGTCGCGGACAGCTGGTCCAGCAAATGCGCGTCGTCAACGCCGACGACCGTATTCTCATCGGCGAGAATGGATTCGCGGGCCGATGCGATGAGCGCGATCGGATCGCGTATCGGTGACGGACCCACCCACTGGGCGAAAGCACCCAGCGGGATGCTGCGCGAGGTCTCGGTGCACGCCGCCCAGTTGACCTTGGCGCGCAGCGACGCCGTCACGGTGCGGGCCAGGGTCGTCTTGCCAACTCCGGCCGGCCCGACCAAGATCGCACCGCAGGTTTCCCCGGCGCCCAGGGCCGTTCGAATGGCCTCCTGCTCCGCGGGGCGTTCAAGCAACTGCCAGCGGCGCGCCATGGGATCAGAGTGTAAGTTTGCTGTCCGGTTTCCGCAGCTCTTCGCGACGCGACGGGTTGTCGCGGTCTATTCGGGCAGCTCAGCTATATCGGTCGGTTCGAGGCGTGGCACGTGGTTCTTCTCGTGCCGGAAGTTGCTCGACGCCTCATACACCTTCTGTTTGAGGCGGTTGATGGATCCCATCGGCCGGTGGGCGGCCAATCCGCGCCACGAATTGAAGGACAACACGTCGTCACCGAACACTTGGCGCTCGGGACTGTATGCGTCCTGGACCGGATACGTTATTTTTGCCACGCCCACGTACGGCGACGCCGACTCCGGCCACTGCACGCTCGCGTCCTCGATGGGCATGGTTTTAACGTCGGTGCACAGTTGAACCCGCAATTCATATTCGGCGCTGTTGTGCCGAAAGAACTCGACGACCTCGTCACGATATGCGTCGCTGCCCGCGGCGCGCGGGACGGGTTGGTCTTGCAACGACGTCACGGAATTCGACAATGGCACGACAGAAAGCTTCGCGACGTAGTCACCGTAACGCAGCGGCGCCGATGAATAAAAAAGGTCGCCCAAGATTTGCGTGTTTGGTGGAGTGAACACGGCAAGAGTCATCGGGAGTGAAAGACCGACCAGCCCAAGCATCCGCCCAGCACCGGCCAACGCGTCGGTAATGACTTTCAGCGCGCGATCGGGCAATCGTGCCAGCAGCCAGGCGAACGGCATCCCTTTGACGTAGTAGGCGTGCACGTCGGCGAACGGGAACTCCCGGTGGGTGACCAGCACAAAATCTTGGGTGGTGGCCGTGTCGTCGGGCAGCGTCCGCGGTCCGTGCACGCCCAGAACCTTGATCCCAAGGCCGTGTACCCCGCGGATCTGGTCACTGCGAATCGCTCCTGCGGTGGTGGAGAGCCGCGCAATGACCGGGTAGGTCGCTGGGCTTGCGAACAGACCTTGCCGCAGCTCATCTGGCAGATCGGGGTAGACAGTGAGTTCTCCACCGAGAATGCCGTGGCTTTTGGCGTGGGCGTCGCGAATCCCGTGGTGGTATTTCTTGAAAGCCCACTCGTTGTTGCTGTGCAGGACCTTCACCATCTTGTCGATCAGCTCGTCCTCGTCCGGTCGTCGGGACTCCAGGTCCTCGCTGTAGCGCACATAGGTCATCAGCGCCGCTCCTCATCACTTCGCTCTGCATCGTCACCGGCGCGGGTCATCAGCGCCGCTCCTCATCACTTCGGATCGCTTGCCAGGGAGCAAATGGGTTTGCGACGCCGCGCAGCGCGGGTTCAAGCGACGGGAAGTGCCGCAGGAGCACCGTGCGCATCGTGTTCGCTTTAACCCAGGCCATGCCGGCCTCGGTGTAGATCTCGGGGCGGAAATCGCGGGTGAAGAAGCGATCGCTCTCCAGCCGGCGAGACGCCATCAGAATGAAAACGCGAAATGCGGTGTCGCTGAACCCGAATCCCGGCGGTTTGCTTTCGGCATACAACCCGATCGCCAGGTCCACCTGCTCGACGTCGCCGTAGACCTCCCGCAACTCCTCCGCCCAGGTCGGGTTGTCCGTCAGTTCCTCGAACGACGATGCGGGTTTGAGGCGGAACAGCCGCCGAAACTCGTTGTACCGCGGGACGCCCCGTTCGCGCTCCCGCAGGATGTCGATAGCGGCTAGGTCGACCAGTTCTCCGTCGGCTCGCTGGAGCTGCTGCAGGTGTCTCGGGAAGTTGTGCAGGATGAGGGCGCCGGGGTGGGACCGGCCGAACGAGTAGAAGATATCGTCCATCGGTAGTTCGGACAGCCGCTCGCGAACGTGCTCCACGGTCAAGTCGGTCAGCTCGTGCTCGGCGATGACCTGGTCGTCGGCCAGAGAGCGGAAGAGGAAGTCGTCGGGGATCAGTGGGTGCATCCGGTACACCGCGACGAACTCCTCGGTCAGCGAGTACGGAACGCCGTGCTGGTTCGTCGGCGAACCCGGTATGCCTTGCAACACTTCGTTATCGGTGATCCGCCCGAAGCACCGATCGAACCGCTCCCCGAGAATGCCGAACCAGTTCGCGCGAAGCGCTGCCACGGTCGTGGGGTGCGCGATGATCGCGGGTGTCCAGTCGATGGTGTGGATCTTGGCCATCAGTGCCGCGTTGACCAGTCGCGCCGTGTCATACAGCTGCTGGTCGGTCATTTCCGGGTGCTGCGTGGCGAGCTGGTCGCATATCGCGTTGTGTTCGCGCATGAATAGCGAGTGCAGGATGGCCAGGCCGACCCAGAAGTTTCCGGCGGGGCCGGTCAAGTCCAGATATTGGTCGAGATCGGCGGGTGCCAGCCCGAGGTCATCGATGCGGAGCTGGCCCTTGTGGCCGGAGCGCAACCCGTCGGCGAAATTCATATTCGCTGAGCCACCGTAGATTTGGGAACTGTCCCACCAGTGGGTGTCTTGGGTGACGAAGGTGGGCGGACCCTCGGGGTCGGGGCTGGGGTCCGGAGCGGTCCGCCTGATCGTCATGGGCCGGGTGGGCCATGGATCGTCGTTTTCCAGTGGGATCGCCCACGGTTGCGTCGTGATGGTGCCGTGGCTGAACCAGTCGTGGACCTCGAACTGGATCCACGCGCCAGCCAGCAGGTTCAGTGTGGTCGCCGGTTGAAAGGTGTCGCGGGTGAGTAGACGCCGACTAATCAGCCGCGGGTTGGGTGCCAGCGGCTCTTTGGGATATGTGTGCGACGGCGGGACATTGCGGCCGAATCTGCACCCCAACGACCCCATCAGGGGGTCGGTGAGGTCGTTGTAGGTCCCGTTCAACATGCGGGCGGTGAGACGGTTCGCGATGTCCGGGTCGTCGTAGGGCGGCTCGTCCTGAGGCCCGCGACCGGTGTCGAACAGGTTGTGCGCCCGCAGCTGGTTTCGTAGTCCGACCAACACTGCCAGTCCTAATGGCGTTGGTAATCGGTACCATCCGACCGACCGATCAATCCTTCCCGCGAACCACGACAATAGCCGCGACAGTACCGCTGCCACCACTGAACCTCTCGTATTGCTCGTCGTATTGCTCGCGCACGACGCTTTCGGAGAGTAACAATATGCACCCGGCGACACGAAATAACCGACTATTCGTCGATCGGCGGACAGGTCACCGCCATGTTCATCGGCGCGAGTGCCGGATATCGCCTGTCCGGGCATCTCAATCCTCGAGGTGGCGCTTGTATTCCCCACGCTCGAGCCATGATTCGAGGTTGTGGACAGCTATTGCGATGGCGCCGAGGAACGCGGCCGAGCAGATGTAGATGGCCACGGTCATCGTTTTCTCCGTTGATAGCGTTGGCGTTTCATCGTCGCCGTTGCCTGTTTCACAGTTCGGCCGATCGGATCGGCGCTGACGGAAGAAAGCTACGGCGGAGCACAGCCCTTCGGATGAGTAGCGCGCTACCTGTTCCTGGGCTCGTACGAATGGTGGATAGGGGGAGATCAGGTAGTCGGTTACTCTATCCGGCGCCCGCACCGCCCGTGAGCATTGCTTTTCGTCGGCAACTGCGGGGTGACATGGGAGTGTGCGATGGCGAAGATGGGTGATCACGCCGTGGTTGTGGGTGCGAGCATGGCCGGGCTGCTCGCGGCGCGGACATTGTCCGACTCTTTCGAGACGGTCACGGTGGTGGAACGCGATGTGTTGCCCGATGACGCCGCGAACCGCCGGGGGGTGCCGCAGGGACGACACCTGCACGCGCTGCTCGCACGGGGCGCGCAGGTGCTGGAGGAGTTCTTCCCCGGGCTGCCCGACGAGCTGGTCACTGATGGCGTTCCCTATTTCGACGGCCGCGATTTGTCGAAGCTCTACTACAACATGGGCGGACACCAAGCGGTCAGGACCGGTTCGGCCGAGTCGTTCACCGGTTATACGTCAAGCAGACCTTTCGTGGAGTGCTTCGTCCGACGACGGGTCCTGGGCATCGCCAATGTGACATTGCTTGACGGTCAGGACGTCGTCGAGCTGAGCCTTACCCCCGACTGCAAGCAGATCACCGGGGCCCGAATTTCGGACCGACACAGCGGCATCCAATCTGGGTTGGCTGCTGATCTGATCGTCGACGCTACGGGCCGCGGCACACGGACACCCCTGTTACTGGAAAACCTGGGTTATGGCCGCCCATCCGAGGACCACATCAACGTCCACGTGACCTGTACCAGCCAGTCGCTGCGGATGCGGCCCGGCGCCCTGCACGAACATATGTTCCTGATCGGCCCCGTTCCGGGCCGACCCACTGGAATGGGGCTCCTGCGCTGTGAGCATGACTCATGGCTATTCACCGTGTTCGGAATGGCCGGTCACGAGGCTCCGGGTGAGCGCGCCGGAATGTACCCATTCGTCGAAGAATTCGCTCCGCCGCACGCACTCGAGGCGATACGCGACGCGACACCGATCAGCGAGGTCGTGCAGCACCGCGTGCCGTCTAGCGTGTGGCGTCGCTACGACCTGATGCGGGGATTTCCACGCGGGTTGCTGGTGATCGGCGACGCGATCTGCGGCTTCAACCCGATCTACGGCCAGGGAATGACCGTCGCCGCCCTGGAGGCACTGGCGCTACGCGACTGTTTGGCGTGCGGCACGAACGATCTGGCACGGAGGTTCTTCCGAGCCGCGGCACGGCCAATCCGGCAAGCCTGGCGACTGGCCGCCGTCGCCGACCTCGCCCTACCTGAAATCGAGGGCGGACGATCGCTGACAACGCGACTGCTCAACAGCTATCTGGAGCGAGTGCTCACCGCGGCCGAATTCGACCCCGCCGCACTGAATCAGTTCGCCCGCGTCACCTCGCTGGTCGACCCGACGACCCGGCTGCTGCGACCGAGCATGGTGTGGCGCGCGGCATTGGCGAAACACCGCCGTCGGCTCTACGAACACCAGACCGACGACCCCACCGGCATGGTTGAGATCTCGGTGATCTGACCGCGAACCGTCAGCGCAGGCCTTCCGAACCGATCGCACTCGGTTCTATTTGGAGCGATCAGGCGCATCCCTTTCGTCGCTCAAACGTCAGACTTTGCAAGTTCGCCCGGACCGGCGCGCAGGATTGCGGCCAAGTCGGCGCGCGACGTGGCCCCCACCTTTTGACATGCACGATAGCGATGTCCCTCCACGGTGCGGACCGACGTGACAAGTCGGTCGGCGATCTCGCGATTGGACAAACCGGCTATGACTAATTCGATGACCTCGCGCTCGCGAGGAGTCAACGGAACTCCCACCGGAGTCCGCAGTGCCGGCGTGCACAGCCCACCGCATCCGTCGGCCAGTTCCCGCGCCAAAGCTGCGGCATACATCCCACGTCTGCGCTGCTGGGCGTGGCCAAAAACTACGGCCGCTTGTGCCGCGACGTCAGCCGCGGTGGCGCGATCACCGATCGCCCGGTAGTCGGTCGATGCCGCTAGCAGCCCCTCGCCGTCGCGGGCTTGCAGCGATTCCGTATGCCGAGCAACGGCATTGGCCAGCGGTAGCGACAGCATGTCGGCGAGCTCCCGCACTCGCGCAGCCCCGGAGGCGTCGCCCCACTGAGCCGCCGCCTGCAAACAGGCCAGCTCGTGGGTCGGCTGAGTTCGCGCACGCGCATCTGCGGCGGCCACCTGCACCATCGCGATCGCGTCGCTCAGCGAGCCGGCAGCGGCCAGCGTCCACCCAGTCGACAGGCTCAGCGCGGTCTTCATGAACAGGTAATCTTCCGGCACACACTTTTGGGCTTCGCTCAACGCGGCATTCGCCTCGTCTGGCTGCCCGAGTTTGGCGTGCGCCTCCGCCAGCGCAAAGCAGCTCGCAGGCCGTAAGCCTGTTGTTACGCCATGCTTTTCAACGCCTGCCAGCGCTTCATGCAACAGCTTCACCGCGTTGGGAACAGCGCCTCCTATCAGTTCGGCGTGGCCCAACAGAAACGCGAGGTTGGCATAGGCGAGCCCGGGAATGTCGCTCGCTGAGTCGGCGATCCGTTTGGCAGAGTTCACGGCCTCATCGATGCGGCCAGTTAGCCGGCACGCCCGCGCATATACGGACCCGAACCAGAATCGCATATGCGACGCTTGAAACGATGTTATGGCACGGTGGAGGGCCTCGTCGGCTACTTCGGCGATGTCGTCAACTCGTCCCAGCGCGCCTTGAGCCATGATCAACGCCACCGATGCCATCATCGCGTGAAAGTCGGGCAATGCTGCGGACTTCATGGCAGTCCTTGCCTTCTCGGCGGCCGATTCACAGCGCGCCATTACCGCGTCCACACAGGCTTCGACGGCGGCGCGCTCAGCGCGCTCCGCTGCGGACTCCGGTTTTGCGGAGAGGGCCTCGAGGATGGTCCATGCTTCCGCGGGTCGGCCGAGCATCCAGATCAGATTGGCTGCCCGCACCGTAGCCCAGTGGTGGCCGTCAGGGCGGTCGGCTTCACCCATTTCTCGCAAGGCGGCCTCGGCTTCGTCACCACGTCCGAGAAGCACCAGGTTCATTGCCCGCAGGCTTGCTGCTTCCGACGCGCCGGCATCGGCAGCGGCCCTGGCGAATCGGTCGGCCAAGTCGAGATCGAGCAGGGTCATGGCAAACCGCGCCGACCGAAGGAAGAGGTCCGGGTCGGGGGCGAGGTCGGATTCCAGGGTGAGCAGTGCCCGACGCACGGTAGCGGGCATATCGGCGTCGACCTCCCAGGCCAGCCGTTGCGCCAGCCGACCGCGGATCCGCGCTGGATACAGTTCGCCCAAGGTGGCGCGGCGAATCTCGCCGAAAAGAGGGTGTGCCAGTCGGGCCATCAGCGTGCTGCCGCTGTGCTCAACAGTGATCAAGTGCATTTGTTCGGCATCTTCGAGATCGCGGCGGCGCACCAGGTCGCACAACACATCGATCGCGAGCGGCTCGCACTGCGAAAGGATGTCGATCACCATTGCGGCATCGGGTGTGAGGCGACTCAGCTGGTTGCCGACCAAGTCGCCGATAGTGGGTGAGACCGCAACGGCGTCGTCCCACATCCATACCCCCGCCACCTGACGCATAGAGCCGGCCGCAACCTGGTCCGTCACCAGTTGCCGCACGAACAACGCGTTTCCGCCAGTAAGCTTCGAGAATCGTTTGGCGCTAAGAGCATCCACCGGTCCACCAAGCGTGGCTTCGATGACCCGGCGGGTGGCCGCAGCCGACAACGGTTGCAGGTCCAGTCGGGCGAGATGGCCGTCTTTCCATAGTGCTGTCACGGCGTCGGGCTCACCACCATTCGCGCGCAGCGTGACCACCAGGTGCACACCACGCGACTGGGCAAGTCGATGCACAACGTGCGCGGACAGTCCATCGAGAAGGTGTGCGTCGTCAACACCGATCAACACGCGACCCCGACGTTGTTGGGCGACAAAGGAATCAACGAGGCGCTGCACGTCTAGCATCGGGTCAGACATCATGCTGCCCAGCGACGCGTGAAATGCGCCCAGCGGAAGCGGGCGGGCAGATTCGGTGCCAACGATCCAGTTGGTGCGCGCGCCGGAAGCCTCCGCGCGGATCAGCGCTTCGCGGGCGAGGCGAGTCTTGCCCACGCCGGGGGCACCGACGATCACCACCCCGGAGGAATTGCCAACTTTGTTCAGCGCGCGCTGAATAACTTCGAGTTCCTTCTCGCGTCCAGTCAGGGGATCGCCGCTGATCACGGGCATGTCATCGCCTCGGCTATTGCCATGTGGCCCTGAAAACCGCACGCCGTCGCCGTGGCGCGATAGCGCTCCACCCAATCGCGGCAGCCGGTCTGATCGCCACCTTGCCGTGCCACCAACGCTCGCAAGCGCAGCAGCGGAATCTCGTGCAGCACGAACCCGGGGTCGGTTGGCACCGCAGCCAGCCGGTCGATCACTTCCTGCGCCGTCTGAACGTCGCCGGCCGCGCCGCGTTGCAACAGCGACTCCACCAGAACAGTGACGGCGGGACCACGGTAGATCATCTCGCCAGTGTCGAACTGACCGTCGACGATCGCCTGCGACAGGGCGATGGCGCCATCAAGATCGCCGATCCGGGCCTTCTCCTTCGCAGTTTGAGTGTCAACGATCGGCAGCGCCACAAAGGTAAAGCGTTCCTGCACGGCCTTTTCCCGGGCTGAGGCCATCAGTTCGAAGCCGGCCTCCCGATTCGCGTCGTCGCGATGGACCAGCACAAGGCCCCGAGTGAGCTGAGCAAGGCCCAAATTGAAATCGTCCGCGCACTGCTCAGCGACCTGCAATGCCTCCGCGGTGTCCTGCAAGGCGCCCGAATCGGCCAACAACGTCCCATTCGGGATGGTGCCGTACTTGAACCAGTTCGCTATCACCCGCGTCGTCGCGTCGAACCCGCGAGCCATGGCGATGGCGTTGTCGAAATCCTCCATCCATCCCGAGATGCCCAAGCAACATCTGGCCGCGCCACGCTCCGATATCCCCAACGCCAGCGGTGACCCAAGGATCAGGTTGCCCTTGGCGAGGTCGCCGGCCGCGAGGTCGATGCGACGCTGTGCCAGACGCAGTGCTTCGACCACCTCGCCCGCCTGGTACTTCGCGTAAGTCGGCCCATAGAGCAGCCCGACCGTCATCGCGGAGTCGCCAACCGACTCGATGAGATCCACGCATTCGGAGGCCAGCCGCGACGACTCGAGGTAGCGGCCGCGAAACGCAAGCAAGCACACCCACCCGGCCATTCCGATGGCCAGCGACCGCTTGTCACCGGCCTCTGCGGTGAGGTCGCGAAGCTCGTCGAAACCGGCGTCGGCGACAGCGCCACCGATATGCCAGGCGCTCCCGCACAGCAAGGTCCGCGGTGCGATCCGCATCGACATGCCATCCCGATCGGCCGCCGTCAGCCGATCCGCGACCTGCCGGGCGCGCTGCCAACTCACCCGCGCCGCACCGATGTCGCGATATCTTGAGCATGACCCGGCCCGCATATGCCAGCTGAACGCGTCCCGCAGATTGCCCGCGGCCTCCAGGTGGGTGGCGATCAGTGCGGCATTCTCGTCGACCGAACCCGGGTCACGCTGTTCGATCACGCGGGCCAAGCGGCGGTGCAACTCGGCGCGTCCCGACTTCAGCTGCGACTCATAGGCCACCGCGCGGATCAGCGGATGCCGGAACGCGTACTCGGTGTGCGGGGCGAACACCACCGGATCGACCAGTTCCGCTGCAGTCAACTCCTCGACAGCGGCGTCCTCGAGGACGCTGACCAACGTCTCCTTGTCGAACCGCAAACCGATCACGGCGGCAGCACGCAGGGTGTGCTTGGCGCGCCCGCCAAGGCGATCGATCCGGGCGGCGATGATGGCCTGAACTGTGGCCGGCACGCTGACCTCGGTGACGTCGCCGGCGGACGCATAGCAGCTCCACTTTCCATGCAAGACGCCGCGCTCGACGAGGTCGCGCACGATTTCCTCGGCGAAGAACGGGTTACCCGCCGCACGCTCGGCGACCTGCCTGGCCAGTGTCTTCACCGACGCGTGTGGGCCAAGCATTTCGCCTGCAAGCACCGCGGTTTGCGAATGACTCAGCGGTGAAAGCGAAATCGTGTGGGAACCCGGTGTCTGGGTCAGCACACCGTGGTACTCGGGTCGGTAGGTGACCAGCACCATCGCTGGGATCCGGGGAATCACGGAGAAGAACTCCGCGAACATCGCCTCGCTGGCCCTGTCGATCCAATGCGCGTCTTCGATTACGTACAGCGCCGGCGCCCGTCGCCCCAGCAAGGCGGCGTTGATCATCTGCGCTAGTCGGCGCCGCCGGGCATCCGGTTCGATATCGGGCAGCGCGACATCGTTGTCCTGGATGCCAATCAGGTCGTTTAGCAACGCCACATCGTCCGGCTCCGCAGCGGCAAGCCTGGCCTGGACCACGGCGCGCGCGGAGGTGGCGTCCAGCTGGTTCAGCCTGAATGCCGTTCGCAGCATTCGCGCGACGACGTTAAACGAGACCTCGAGACCGTGCGACTCACAAAACGTGGAAAACACCTCGACGCCAGACTCATTGGCGATCCTGGCGACCTCGCGGGCCAGCCGGGTTTTGCCGATGCCCGGCGCTCCCACCACCCCGACCATGCATCCCCGGCCAGCAATTGACTCGTCCAGCAATGCTTTCAGGGCGCCCATCTCCCATTGCCGTCCAACTAGGGTCCACTCGCGACGACCGGTCAGCACCGGATCGGCGACCGTCTTAAGCAGCTGACGCACAGGAACGGCGACATCGGTCCCCTTGATGTGCACCAGCTCCGGTTCAGCAAGCACGGCGGTGTTCTCGACCAGCCGGGCGGTGGACTCGCTGACGGCCACCCCGCCCGGCGGCGCCGCGGACTCCATCCGCTGGGCTATCCCGACATGCTCACCGAACGCGGTGTAACTAGTCCGGCCGGTACCGATCCCCCCGGCAACGACCTGGCCCGAGTCCAAACCCACCCGAAGCTGCAGCGCGACATGGTCACGAGCATCCACCTCGGCGGCCAGACCCTTGATCTCCCGCAGAATGCCTAACGCGGCCAAACAACCGCGCAGCGCATGGTCCTCCAACGCAACCGGCGCCCCGAACAGCGCCATCAGGCCGTCGCCCGTGAACTTGTCGACGGTACCGCCGTACCGCTGCACGACAACTGCCGATCGATCGAAGACCGCGGCCATTATTTCGCGGAATCGTTCCGGCTCCAGGGTCGACGCCATATCCATGGAGCGCACCACATCGGCGAAGAGCACCGTAACCTGCTTGTACTCGGCCGGTTGGGGCGTCGTTGCTGTCGGCGCCCCGCAGACATCGCAAAATAGGGCTCCGTCCCGAATGGGTCCGGTGCCACACCGACTGCATGTTAGAGGCGCAGATCCCATCCGAGTGCCCCCGTATCCGTCTGCTGACTGACCTAATCTGCTTGCGGTTAGCCGACGCGAGAAGCATACTTCCGGACTACTGCGCCCACCGGCTAAACCTGAGAATTAGTTAATAGACTTTCCGGTCCGTGCGTATGGGCCCGTCATGCAGGTGCCGCCGGTGCGTAAAACAGCGTCAAGTCATCCCCTCGGCCATTGCCATGTGGCCCCGAAAACCGCACGCCGTCGCCGTCGCGATAGCGATTCGAGCGAGTAGCCCAGCCTTCCGTAGCGCAGTCACGCCACCGGGCTCGCCGCCGCCAGCACGCAGCGTGATGATCAGCCAAGAACGCCGGCCGAACAGGGATGGGGCCACGCCCGTGTGGTGCGGGTCGGTGATCTGCGACAAACACAGCGTCGTGTGTGGCGCACATCCACACCGGTGAACTACCTACTGAGTAGGAGCCTTCGAACGCGATGCGATTGGAGTAGTCGACTACGCGGGTCAGGTACTAGCGCTCCGCTCTAACGTCACCATCAGCAACTGTTCCATAAACAGGAAATGCCGACCATGACACTGCCGTTGACAACTTCGAACTGCGTTGACAATAAACCGAATGTCGCGATGGGCGTGCTGTCGCAGCGAACACGTCGCGCGCTATCTGCCCCCGGGGAGACGGCAAGCGCTCGTGCCGGCCGGGGCGTCCTCGACGGCGCGTTCGCCGTCCTCGATGCACTCGCCCACTCTCACACGGGACTCGGCCTGACCGATCTGGCCCGCGCGAGCGGCCTGGCCAAAACGTCGGCTCATCGGCTGGCAGAACAACTCGTCGTCCTGGGCGCGGTGCAACGCGTGGCTCAGCGTTACTACATCGGCGCACGGATGGGACATCTTGGGCAACGATGGCAGCCCGACCCGCTGCTACGGCGGGCCGGTCAAGCACTGGTGCGCGATTTGGCCAAGCACTCACGCGCAATAGCATCGCTGCGGATCATTCATGACGACGCCTTGAGGGTGATCTGCACCACCGTGCCGTGCGGCCACGGCTACATGCCTACGCCCATCGATTCCAAATCGACAGCCCAAACCGCCACTGGGCGCGTTCTTTACGCCGCCGACCGCGACACCGAGATAGCGCTGCTGCCAGACTGCTGGACACCGCGCGAGTGGCGACGTCTCCGCGAATCCATCAGTGAGCCATACGCAACGGTGATTGACCATCAAGAAGCTTTTGCCGGTATCTGCTGCGCGTCCGCGCCGGTGTGGTGGCCGAACGGTACGTGCGCGGGCGCTCTCACCGCGCTGGTGCAGTCGACCAAGTGTCCGCCGCGTCTGCCCGATCTGGTCTCCCGTACGGCGCGTCGCATTACTACCACGCTTCAGCAGCTAACCGAGACATCGGTTTGTCGACCACCT
This sequence comes from Mycobacterium sp., assembly GCF_035570115.1. Lineage (GTDB taxonomy): Bacteria > Actinomycetota > Actinomycetes > Mycobacteriales > Mycobacteriaceae > Mycobacterium. The sequence goes on along the minus strand of NZ_DATMLH010000116.1, from coordinate 71,813 downwards.
AGGCCGCAGATGCAGGCCTTGATAAGGAGCACATCATGAACATCCCTCTGGCCGATACGGATTCGGGGCTCCGGTCGATTTTGCGCCTACTTGTCCATTCATTTTGCCCATGGCGCAATCGCTTCCCGCTGCGGTCGCGGCCTCAGCGACCAATTCAGGCAGTAGCAGCGCCGGCGATCTATCAGATCGCCGACCGGCTGCACGAAAAAAGAACGGCTCGAGTGGCGGCCGATGCGATCGCGACCACCGTGTCTGAGTGGCTGGCCGAGTTGGGAGCCTATAGCCCCATGGCGGAGGATCTCGCGCGAGCGGTGCGAAGCGGCGACTGGCCTGCTGTCTACGCCATCGGCGAGCTCCTGTCCGTAGACGTAACGGTCGCAGTGCCGTTGCCGTAAGCAGGGTGCGCGGCGACCCGGAGTAGCTTGGAACACATGGCAAATGAAGTAATGGACTGGGATAGCGCATACCGCGAGCAGGGCAGGTTCGAAGGCCCGCCGCCGTGGAACATCGGTGAGCCGCAGCCCGAATTGGCCGCGCTGCTCGCCGCGGGCAAGTTCCGCAGTGATGTGCTCGATGCTGGCTGCGGCTACGCCGAGCTCTCGCTGACCCTGGCCGCCGAAGGCTATACCGTGCTCGGCGTCGACCTCACGCCCACCGCTGTCGCCGCCGCCACCAAGGCCGCCGAGGAGCGCGGGCTGGGCAACGCCAGCTTCGAACAGGCCGACATCACCACGTTCAGCGGTCACGACGGCCGGTTCAACACCGTGGTCGACAGCACGCTGTTTCATTCGCTGCCGGTCGAAGGCCGGGACGGTTATCTGCGGTCGGTGCACCGCGCGGCTGCCGACGGGGCCAGCTACTACGTGTTGGTGTTCGCCAAGGGCGCGTTCCCGGCCGAATGGGAGACCAAGCCGAACGAGGTCGACGAGGACGAGTTGCGCGCCGCGGTGAGCAAGTATTGGCACGTCGACGAGGTCCGGCCGGCTTACATTCACGCCAACAACCCGCCGGCGCCGCCGGACTCGGATGTTCCGATGCCGGCACACAACCGCGACGAGAAGGGCAGGATGAAGCTTCCCGCTTACCTGGTCACCGCGCACAAGGCCCGCTGAAAGCTACTCGAATACAGAGGCCAGGTCTGGAAGTCCCCAAACGGCGTAATGAGTAGATCCGAGTGGGATCGAAGGTTGCCGTGGCGGATGTCAATGCTTAAGGGACCCTGACCAGGGCAAACCGGCTGCCACCCGCACTACACCGCAGCGGTAGCGTCGGCGAGCGCCGCGGCGAAAGTCGACAGATCGTCGACGGTGGTGTCCACGTGCGGCGAAATCCGCAGCACCGGCGCCGTCAACTCCATCGGCGCCCGCTCCACCGACGCCCACGTGGTCAGGATGCGACGTTCGGCGATCAGCCACGCCCGGACCTTCTCCGGGTCGGCCCCGTCGACGGGGGCCAGCGTGGTGATGGCGCTTTGCTCATCGACGGATTCGACCACCCGCCATCCGCGCACATCGGCGAGCACCGTCCGGCTGATCCTGCCCACCTCGGCCAGACGTGCATGCACCGCAGCCGATCCAAACGCCACGTGCTCGACCAGTGCAAGCGAAAACCCCACGCGTGCGGCGATATTAGCCTCGCCGAGTTCAAGTCGTTGAGCCACCGATAGCGACGATATCCACTCCGGAGGCGGCAGCCGCGGTCGAAGCCGCTGCATCAGCGTCGGGCGCACCGCGAGCGCGCCGACGCCGCGGGGTCCGGCGATCCATTTACGCGACGACGTGTAGGTCACGTCGGCGCCCGCCGCGCAGCCCACCTGTCCGAGTGCTTGGGCGGCATCGACGACAAGCGGCAGACCTAATTCGCCGCACAACTGGGTCATCTGGCGCAACGGTTGCACCACGCCGCGATGACTGGCCACCGCAGTCAGGTGGACCAGGTCGGGCGGGTCGGCGGCCAGGCCGGCGGCCGCTTTGTCGATCACGACTCGGCCCTCATCGTCGGTCGGTAGCGGGCGGCGGGCGAAGCCGTGCGCGGACATGACGGCCAGGTTGGGTCCGTATTCGCCGGGCAGGCACGCCAGCCTGCGACGGCCGGGCGGCCAGCTGGCCAGTAGCAGGTCCAGCGCGTGCCGCGACCCGGTGGTGAACACCACCTCTGCGTCGGGCATGCCAGCGAGCGTGGCGACCGCGGTGCGTCCGGCGTCGAGAACAGGTTTGGCGGCCTCAGCCGCGACGTATCCACCGACTTCGGCCTCGCGCCGCGCGTGCCGGGCGGCTGCGTCGAGTACCGCGAAGCTTTGCCGTGAGCAGGCCGCGCTGTCCAGATGTAATCCCGCCACCGGCGGCCGGGCCGCCCGCCATGCCTCGGAAAGGCCCTGGCTCACTTGACGGCCAGCGACAGCCCGAAGTCGCCGGCGTCGTCGGTCCACCACCGGGTGGGCCGCAGCCCGGCCAGGGCCAGTTCGTCGGCCACCGCGTCCGCGCGGAACTTGCAGGACACTTCGGTGAGGATCTCTTCGCCGGCCGCGAATTCGACGGTCAGGTCCAGTGCAGCGATGCGCACCCGCTGCGCGCTCTCGGCGCGCAGCCACATCTCCATCCGCTCGTCGTCGGCATTCCAGCGGGCCACGTGCCGGTAGGTGTCGACGTCGAAGTCGGCGTCGAGTTCCCGGTTGATGACGGCCAGGACATTGCGGTTGAACTGTGCTGTGACGCCGGCGGCATCGTCATAGGCCGCGACGAGTCGATCGGTGTCCTTGACCAGGTCCGTGCCCAGCAGCAGGCAGTCGCCCGGACGCATCACCGCCGCCAGCGCCGCCAGGAATTCCGCACGCGGGTCAGCGGTGAGGTTACCGATCGTCGAGCCCAAGAATACGAACAGCCGACGCCCACCGTCCGGGATTTCCGACAGGTGCTCTTCGAAATCGCCGCAGACAGCCGCGATTTCGATATCGGGATATTCGCGCTGGATGGCCGTCGCGGCTGCCGACAGCATGCTCGCGTCGACGTCAAACGGCACGAACCGGCGCAGAGTGCCGCCGTCGTCCAGCGCCTGCAGCAGGGTGCGGGTCTTCTCCGACGTGCCGCTGCCCAGTTCGACCAGGGTGTCCGCGCCGGTGACCGACGCGATTTCCGCTGACCGGGCACGCAGGATCTCCGCCTCGGCACGTGTCGGGTAGTACTCGGGCAGCCGGGTGATCTGGTCAAACAGCTCGCTACCTACCGAGTCGTAAAACCACTTGGGCGGCAGAGATTTCGGAGAAGCGGCGAGACCGCCCAGCACGTCAAGGCGCAGAGCCTGATACGCCGAGTCCGCGGCCAGGTGGTTGCACAGCGATAGCGTCATCGAAGTCCCTTCGTATGTTCCAGGCCGGTCAATGTGACGCCCTCGGCGGTGACCTCGACGAGGTGGCGGTCCGGCACGTCCTCCCAGCCGGGCTGATCGTCATACGGCTCGCTGGCCAACACTAGGCCGTCGTCGCGGCGCAGAATTGACAGGGTGTCTCCCCAGGTTGTGGCAAGCAGCCGGGAACGGTTGGCCACCAAAATGTTCAGCCGCGCGTTGGGGTCGTCGCCGCCGACCTTGACGATCGTCTCTCCCAACGCATCGATGCCACGGTCGAAGATCAGTGCAGCGAGAAGTGCGCTGTCGCAAACCGATTCGGCCGGCAAACTCGCGGGAAGGACATTGCGGTCGACAATTCCGTTGTGCGACAACAGCCACTGCCCGTCAGTGAACGGTGCGGTCGCGCTGGCTTCGATAGGCATGCCGACTGTCGCCGAGCGTACGGCTGCCACCACGCAGTGGCTGCGCAGCGCCGGCGCGACGGAGCCGAATGAGGCGTCGGCCCACAACGGTGCGGCGCTGCGCCAGCGCCGTGGTGTCGCGCCATCGAAAAACCCGACTCCCCAACCGTCGGCGTTCAACAGGCCGTGCTTCTGCCGGCGCGGGGCATACGACTGCACCCGGAGACCATGCGGTGGGTCGAGCATCAACGAGGAGACCGAGACGTCGCGTCCCAGCCAGCCGAGGTGGCGGCACATCAGGCGCGTCCCCCGGCTTGATCGTCATCGACGGACCACGCTAACCGGACACCGCTGAAGATCTGCCGCCGATAGGGGTGATCCCAGTTACGGAAGCTGGGCCGCAGGATGGCCGACTCCACGGCCCATGCCCCGCCGCGCAACACCCGGTAGTCCCCACCGAAGAACGGCTCGGAGTAGCGCTGGTAGATCATCGGGGTGAAGCCCGGCCATGGTTGCAACGTTGAGCTGGTCCACTCCCAGACGTCTCCGAGCATCTGCTCGACGCCGTAGGCGGACGCGCCGGCCGGGTACGCACCGACCGGTGCCGGGCGCAGCGCCTCGCCGCCGAGGTTGGCACGGGTAGCCGATGGCTCCTCGGCTCCCCATGGATAACGACGCCGGGCGTTGATTTCCGGATCCCACGCGCAGGCCTTCTCCCACTCGGTTTCGGTGGGTAGCCGGGCACCCGCCCACGCGGCGTAGGCCTCGGCCTCGAAGTAGCTGACGTGCTGGACCGGTTCGTCGGCGGGGATGTTCTCGACCCGACCGAATCGCCTACGGGTCTGCCCGTCGGCATTCCAGAACTGCGGCGCGGTCAAGCCGGCGTTTTGGCGGTGCTCCCAGCCGCGGGTCGACCACCACCGCGGCTGCGCGTAGCCGCCGTCGTCGACGAACTGCGCCCATTCGTCGTTGGTGACCGGAACCCGGCCGATGCGATACGCCGGGACATCGACGGCGTGCGCCGGGCGTTCGTTGTCCAGCGAGAACGGCTCGGTGGCCGCGTCGACACCCTGAACGAACGGACCGCCGGGTACCAACACCGACGTCCCGGCGAGCCCTGGCCGGCCCGGCGGCAGCGTCGCCGTGTCCGGCAGCAGCGGCGGACCTCCCCGCAGATTCAGTGCCTGCAGCATCGTTTCGTCGTGCTGATTCTCGTGGCTGACCACCATCCCGAAGACAAACGTGCGGTCGGGCTCGTCGGGCAGCGCATCGAGAGCATCCAGCGCGGCCGATCGCACGGTCCGGCAGTACACCCGCGCCTGGTCCGGCGACAGCAGCGGCAGATCGACGCGACTGGCCCGGGCGTGCACGAAGGCGTCGTAGAGGTTTTCGACGTCGCGGGGCAGCATCCCCGGCCGGTCCGGGTCACCACCGCGCAGCAGCCACAGCTCTTCCTGCTGGCCGATGTGCGCCAAGTCCCACACCAAGGGGCTCATCAGCGGGTCGTACTGACGGCGGAGCTCGGCGTCGTCGAACTCGACCAGCCGCAGGGTTCGTTCCCGGGCTCGGCTCAGATCGCGGGCGAGTGCTTCGGTCGGAGTCACGTCTCCCCTAGCGCCAGCTTGCCGATCGTCGCCTCGATGCCGTTGCCGATCACCTGGTCGGAAAACTCGTCGGCGGGACAGCGGCCCAGCTCAACCGCCACGACCAGCCGCTGCATCGCCTCGTCGAGCGCGGGCGGCACGCGGTCGGCGGCGGCGGCCACGCACCGGCTGGCCGCGGCGTAGAGCCGCGGGTCGCTCAGCCCGACCCGGGCCGCGACATCCCAGGCGGTCGCGACGGGTTCGACGGCTTCCGCCGCGATATCGGCGGCAACCGGGTCGTCGAGCAGGGTGACCAGCGTGAACACCACCGCCGGCCAGACGGCATCAGGGACGCTGTCCAGGTAGCGGATTTCCAGCCACTGCCGTGGACGCACCGGCGGGAACAGCGTGGTCAGGTGGTATTCCAGGTCGTAGGGGGTCGGCCGGCGACCGCCGAGCAGCTCGCGGCCATCGGCCCAATCGGCGAAGGGCAGATAGTGCATCACCGGCACCGCAGTGCCGTCTGGAGGATTGTGCACCAGCATCACCGGCGCCTTCAGGGCATAGCGGGCCCAGTCGGTCGCGGGGTCCTCGCCGCTGGCGGTCAGGATGGGTCCACAGCGCGCCGAATCGAGCTGACTCCACACCCGCTGTCGGGTGGATCGCCAGCCGGAGAAGCTGCCGCCCAGCAGCGGCGAATTGGCGGCGATCGCGACCAAGGTGGGCCCGAGGGCGTGTGCCAGCCGGACCCGCTCCGTCCATCCGTTCGCAGGGCCGGCGTCGAGATTGACCTGCACCGACGCCGTCGACGTCATCATCGCCGCACCCGCCACACCGGTGTGGCTGGCCTTGAAGAACTGTTCCATCGCGCGGTAGCGCGCGCCCGGATTGATGCGCTTGGCCGGCCGTAGCGGATCCGCGCCCAGCAATACCAGTCCCAGGCCGGCGCGGGCGAAAGCTGCTCCCAGGATGGCCTGGTCGGTGGTCATGGCCTCGATCGCCGGCACCACGCCGTTCACCGGCGGCCCGGACAATTCCACGGCGCCGCCCGGTTCGACGGTGACCGCGCTGCCGCCCGGCATTGCCGGCAGTGATTTCAGGATGCCGGTGATTTCATCCCAGGTCGGTCTGCGATACGGGTCGGCCGGGTCGTAGCAATGCGCCTCGACCTCCAAGCCGACCCGCCCCACTGGCCCGTCGAACAAGCAGCTGTCGGTGATGTACTGCGCGGCGGCCGACGAACTGGCCAGTTCGCTTTCCGCGGGACGTGCGTGATCCGGCTGCGACGCGACGGCAAACGCCATATTCCCGATCCCTTCGGTCCCAGGCCACCGGTCCCGAACGATCGAGTCCGCTGGTTGCGCGCGGCTACCCAACGATAGTCACAAGCTTCCATCTTCCAGAGGGCACCGACATATTCCCGCCGTTGGGAGACGACCGTGGTTTCAGACGCTACGTCTCGCACCGCCACTCCGCCCCGGTTATTGACCCAGCGCGTTCTCCATGGCGCCGGCCAGCACGTTTACCGCGGGACCGCCGTTGCCGGACTGACAGACCTTTGCTTGCAGGAGCACGTTTTCCCGCAGACGGGTCTGGGTGAAACATCGACGGTCGGTGCCGGCTTCCTGCTTGGTCCATGCCGCGTCGGCCGGGCCGGGCGGTCCGCCGTCGAATGACCACACTTGCGTGGTCCCGTTGTCCAGATGCATCGCGGTGGTCTGCCCGGAACAGCCGACCGTGCGGTCGACGACGCGGTGAAACGCCGCGCCGGCGGCGGCGCCGGTTGCGAAGACACCGACCGCTTGTTTGACGAAGTGAGTCTGGTCGGTCGGCGAGGTCTGCGAGCTCGCGCCGTTGAAGGACGCCAGGTCGGGGTCGTCGTAGACCTCCGGCAACCCGATGTCGGCCCAGTTGTTACACGCCGGGTTGTCGACGAAGTACGGCTGGAACGGCTGGGTGAATGCCGACTCGTCCCGCATCGGCCCGCCGACGATGTTGCCCACCGAGCCCTTGCCCAAGACCGCATAGCTGACCACGCCCGGATCCGAGGGCTTCGCCACCGCGAACGGAGCCGCGAACACGGCCGCGACACCACCGACCACCACACCAATCGTCACCGCCGCGACTTCGATGGTCATGGATCCTGATCATGCCAACTGGGCCACCCAAACAGAAGCCGGAGTTGGCCGTCGCGACAGCTCGGGCTCACGTCGGCGCGAACGGTAATCGTGTCTACAGGCGAATTCAACAGTGCCGCGGACACTTTCAATGTCTGCCGCGTTACGGCGCGGGAGGCGGTAGTTGTCCGGGACCACCATGACCGCCGCCATGGCCGCCGGGCCCCATACCCGGGCCGAAGGGCCCTGGCATCATCGGCGGACCACCGGGCCAACCGGGGCCCATCCCGGGTGGAAACTGCCCACCGGGAACGACGAACGTCTCGTCGGGACCGCCCGGACCGAACATCCCGGGGTGGTGATGACGCTGGTGATGCCAAGCGAATGTGGCACCGGAGAAGAAGATGACCGCCACCACGAAAACAATGCCGGCCACGATCACCACCCAGGCCGCAGCCTGGTAGAGCCGAGACGGTTTTGCTACATGCACCGGTGCAGGCGGCGGCGGGCCGACGGGCGGCGGGATCTGGGGTTCGGGTGCTTGGGTCATCCCTCGATAATGCCCACGTGCGCGCCGACCATCAAACATCCCGCGCGTGGAGTCGCGGATGAATTATCGCCCCCGACCGGACGCGTTGCCGCCGAGAGCGCAGATCCGGCCGGGTGGCTACCGTCCTAGCAGCACAAGAACCAGGCGAAACGCAGAATGACCACGGCGATCAGCACGACTCCGGCAATGATTGCCACCCACGCCGCTGCCTGATAAAGCCGCTCAGAATGCGCTGGTGGCGGTGCGACGGGTGGCGGCGTGGCGGGAGACGGCGGAATCGATGGCTGACTTGTCTCGCTCATGCTTCTTCATCATGCCCCAGGTGAGCATCGGCCGCGACTGGACGCGGCCGTGAGTAGCGGTGACCCCGCCGTCGTCGCCTGTAAAACTCGGAGCCCGGCGCCCCACTGGGGGACGCCGGGCTGATGGCGATGGTGCTGGCCCGCGGCTTTCGCATCCCGATATTGTCCCAGAACTCCTTCCCCGGGAACGGATTACGGGCTACGGGACTGCCGGAGCCAGCGACGGAGCGACGGACTGCGGTGGCTGTGACGGACCCAAGCTGGCAGCGCCACCCGGGCCGCCAGGCCCGCCGTGGAAACCAGCGCCCGGACCGCCGTGATGCATGCCACCCGGGCCCATGGCGTGGGCGGCGTGCTGGTGCCAGTGATGGCATCCGTGGTGGTGGTGGCCGGCCAGTTTGAAGCCGGCGAAGAAAATACTCATGACGACGAACAGGATGCCGGCGACGATCACAACCCACGCCGCGAACCGGTAGAGCCAATACGGTTTAACAGGCTCTGTCGTATGCGTGGTGGCGACCGTGGTCGGCCTGGTTGGGGTTTCAGGTGTTTCACTCATGCTGAAATGATGCGTGGGCAACGAATAGGCTGCGCTGGGTACTAGCTATGAAAAACATATGAGTGGCCCGCACTCGAACCCGGCAGCGTTGGCCAAGCCCGACGTGTCGTCAATGGTCCTCTGACCAGGGCTTGAATGGGTTGACGGCGAACCGGTTACGGCGCCGGCAGAAGCCAATGCGCGCGCCCTCTCCACGTAGACACCCGAATTTGCGGGCTAAATCAGCCTGTGCTGCACTTCAAAGGCCAGACTCAGTTCGATGAGATCTCGCGGCCTAGAAAGGCGACGGCCGGTGTGCCGTTCGATGCGGCGTAACCGCTTGCGCACCGTGTTGGGATGACAAAAGAGCACCTCGGCCGTCGCGCACACGGATGCATCGTTGTCGAGCCATGTCTGGAAGGTGTGCGTGAGCATCTCGCGGTCCGTGTATGGCAGGTCGCTGAAACCGTTGAGAGCAGTCGAAGCCGATTTCACCATGACACTAGGAGCGCTCACGGCCGCGGTGGCCAACATGGAGCCGTCGAAGACGGCGACGTTCGCGCCCGCCCGGTGTGGTCCGCGAAGCGACACCTTGGCGAAGTGCAACGCAATCGGTGTGTCGAGCAGGTCCTCGAAACAGGCGCTGACACCAATCCGACCCCTGGCCACCCGCCCCAACAACCCAATGATGTTGTCGCGATGACGTTCCGAGGCAACATGGACGATTCCCACCTGCAGATCAGGCATCAGTCGCCATGCCGAGAACACATCTAGGCTGCGCAGCTTCGACGCGATATTGGGCAGAGCCTCGTACCCCACGCAAGGCACGTCGGCAGCGACAACCACGAATGGGCCTTTGGTGGGCAGGTGCAGACAGTTGGCGATCTCCCACAATCTCCAATTGTCGTGGGTGTGGCCGTGGAGCAGAGTATCCATCGCCGAGGTGCCCTGCGACATCTCCTCGACCGCCTGCCGCCGACGCTCTTCACGATAGCCAGCGAACATCGCCGTTGCGAAGATCTCCTCGACCACGTGCAGGTTCGCCGTCATGTAGTGCATCGTTGCGATATCGACGTTGGGATGCCGGGGCACCTCATCGACGAGCAGTCGCCACAACCGACGAAACGCGATGCGATCGCTCTCGATAATCGTCGATACCGCCATCCGCTGGCGGGCGCGGTCGACACCATTGACGAACGCCGATTGTTCGTCGAGCGCCGACGGTCCCAGCATCGATCCCCGCAGCACCGAAACCAGGTTGTTCATGCACGTCTGGGATCCCGCGTCCGGGGGCGGCACCCATGTGTACTCGGCTTCCGTCGGGGACGTCGTGATTGTGTCAACCAGATCCCCAGCCAGCGCTTCAGCTCGCTCACTCAACGCCGTAACCAAACTGTCAGTGTGCGGCAGAGGGGTCACGGGCGGGGGCTCGATGAGCACAGTTCGGTCGCGTATCGCAGAGCGACTCTCGTGCATTCGGGTTTTTGGAATGCAACTAAACACCGTCAGCGAACGTGACAGAGAGTCATTAGTGTCAGCCAACATTGGCTCCTAGCTATAGCGCGGCGTCAACGCCCGACAAATCCTGGCTCTTCGAGCATCGGTGACCCGTTCAAGGGTTGTCGATGTGGCTGCGAACACTTTTCAGGCGTCATGGGTGGGCCGACCCACACCGGCGCTCAGGATGGAACGGTCGAGCAGCTACGGGCGCCACGATTCATGACGGCCTTTGAGGGCGCGGTTGGGATTCGGCGCTCGACCATGACGTTGATGGCCGCGTCGATGATCTCTTGCGACCTCAGGCGTTCAGCATGTTCGCTTGCTGGGCGGCCAGGACCGTGGACGGCCGGTGTCTACCGTGACACCGGTCCCGCGTGACGGATGTTGGGCCGAACATCGACGACGGGCTGGGCAGGCGCGACGATGAACCGACGCGGAGGCACGTTTCTGAGACCGCCGACGGATTGGAGGACCGCCGTGACGTCACCTGGACGCGACAACGACAATCGGGACTTCTTGCGAGAGCTCTACCTTGCGTCTTTTGCTGGCGAGGCCGGCGCTTTTCCTAGTGCGATGGCCCCCGGTTTCGAAGCTCACGTTCCACCGGTACTGCCTTGGGGAGGAGTACACCGGGGACCTGATGAGTTCGTCAAAGTTGTGCTGCCCCAGCTGGCTGCAGCCCTCGACTTCGGCAGTATGCGATTGGAGAGCATCTCGGCCGACGGCGAACGGGTAGCGGCGCTCATGAGCGCCCGCACCGCGCTAGGAACCGAAATCTGGATCGCCGAGCATTGGATCGTCGGAAACGGCCAACTCCAGCAGCTCAGGGTGTTCTACGACGACACGCGATCGATCAAATCGGTTCTAGCGCCAACCGCGTCGTAGCTTGAAAATCATGGGCCTCGAGTCAACCGGCCACCTGAACGCACAGGCTGCCGTTCGCCGCCTCCGGATGGACGACGTTACATTCACGTTCATCGCGGACGGCGCGATGTCTCTGGCCCCGCACGATTTCATCAAGACCGCCCCGCCCGCTTATTGGGCGCAACACCCTGAACAACTCGACAGTCAGGGTTGGATCGCGATGTCAGCAGGTGGGCTCCTGGTCGAGCGGGACGGCCACCGCATCTTGATCGACGCCGGATTTGGACCGGCGGCCGCGACCAACGCCTTCAGCCGGGTCAACTGTGGAGCGTTCCTCGACGTGCTGACACAGCTTGGCATGGCCCCCGCCGACATTGACATGTTCGGGCTAACTCACCTGCACGTCGATCACACCGGATGGGCTTTCGTCGAGTCCGCCTCCGGTCGGCGCGAACCAACGTTCCCCAACGCGACCTACCTCCTGGCAACGCTCGAATGGCAGTCGATCGCAAACGGTCAACGGCCACCTGGCGTCGCCGGCGAACAAGAGCTCATCCAACCACTACATATGCACACCGCGCTGCAGCTGATCGGCGACAACGAAGAGGTTGCACCCGGCGTTACCACTGTCGTGACGCCGGGCCACAGCGCTGGCCACACATCCTATCTGGTGGAGACATCAAAAGGTAACCGCCTCATAGCCTTTGGCGACTGTTTCCACACACCGGCACAACTGCTCCACCCCGAATGGTTCTGCGATCCCGACATCAATCCGGCCGCAGTGCCCAAGGCTCGCCAGCGTCTCCTCGACGAGCTCCGCAGGGAAAACACGGTCGGGTTCGCGGTTCACTTCGGCGACCAACAATTCGGCACACTCGTTGGCGAAGCCGACACGCTCGCATGGCGGCCGCTGCCAACTACCGTGCTGTTTCCACCGCCCCGAGCTCTATAACCGCTCGTCGGGCAGGCGCTCGGATCTACGGCGGACGGAAGGCTGAAATATACCCTCTGATTAGGGCTTGAACGGGTTGACGGCGAATTGGATTACCCGATAGGGCGCTCGCGCCCGGGGATCGGTGTTATGCCACTGGCTGACGAACACCCGCAGCTCGTCCAGCGTCGACCCCGGGGAGATGTACCCGCCGTATGGCTGGGCGAGTCGGTTGTCCTCCGGCGGCGGCAGGCTTTCCGCCGGATCGGGCCAGTCATCGTGCTGCACCACGGTCGTCACCGGCGCGGTGCCCAGCGACGTCGGGTCGTCCGCCACCCGGACTTCCATATTTCCGGTGCTGGCGTTGAAATACGACAGCACCGCCTTGCCGTCGATCTGCTTGAAACTCATCTCACCAACCAGGTCGTCCCACAACGGCGTTGCCGGCTTGTTCCAACCGCCTCCCGAGTCAGACGCCCAGCCCTGCCATCGGGACCGGTCGGCGAAATTCTCTGGTGCGACCCGGTACAGCACCGCCGGTTGGCTGCGGTCGAAGTTGTCGGAGACGATGTACACCCACCCTTTCGGCGACTCTGCTGTCGGTATCGGGTCGTAATAGCCACTGATCTGCGACTGCCGGCCGCCCGCATAGCCGGCCTCCCGGACCGAACCCGGAAGTGTCTGCCAAAGCCCATGTGTCGGCTCGGCTTTCACCAGCCGTGAGTTTTGCGGGACCAGTTCTTTGGTGGTGGTGACCAACAGGTAGCTCTGCCGGTTGATCTGCACGACACCCGCCGGCAACTGCGATGCGCTCACCGGCGTCGGGTCGGCCAGCAGCGGCTGGGTTACACCGGTAACCCCCGTGTAGCGGACGCCGGCTGGGTCGTCGACCGATGACGTGTCTACCCGCAGGGCGACGGGCGAGTAGTAGCCGCCGAAGCCGACCCCCTCGCCGGCGAAGCTGTCGCCGCAGACCTGAACGACGTCGGTGGGAAACTCCACGAACACGCACAAGTCGGTGGCACCGATGCCGTAGTCGCGGGTGGGCGTGCCGGTCCCTGCGGTCGGACCGATCCGCATCACCTGACCGGGCGCCAGCGGCTGCAGGACCGGCTCTGGCATCGGAGCCGGCGGATCGGCATATGCGGGTGAAAAGTCTTGCTGGGCAAACAGACACGCCACCGACGCGACCAAGAGCGAGCAACGCGCGATCCGGCGGGAATCGGCAGGGCTCACCCGCGGATCACAGCTCGGCGGCCAGCAACTCGGCGATCTGAATGGTGTTCAATGCCGCGCCCTTGCGAAGATTGTCGCCCGAGACGAACAGGGCCAAGCCGCGTCCGTCCGGCACACCGGGGTCGTGACGGATCCGGCCGACCAGTGATTCGTCGACACCGGCAGCGGCCAGCGGTGTCGGCACGTCAACCACCTTCACGCCCGGCGCGCCATCGAGCAGTTCCCGGGCCCGCTGCGGTGAAAGTGGTTGGGCGAACTCGGCATTGATCGACAGCGAGTGGCCCGTGAACACCGGAACCCGCACGCAGGTGCCGCTGACCAGCAAGTCCGGGATACCCAGGATTTTGCGACTTTCGTTGCGCAGCTTCTGGTCTTCGTCGGTCTCGTCAGAGCCGTCGTCGACCAGCTTCCCGGCCAGCGGGACGACGTTGAACGCGATCGGCGCGACGTAGGTTCGCGGCGCTGGGAACGTCAGCGCCGTGCCGTCGTGCACCAGCTGCTCGGCGTCGCCGATCACCGCGCGCGCCTGATCGGCCAACTCCGCCACCCCGGCCAGACCGCTGCCGGAGACTGCCTGATAAGTCGACGCGACCAAGCGAACGAGTTGGGCGTCGTCGTGCAACACCTTGAGCACCGGCATGGCGGCCATCGTGGTGCAGTTCGGATTGGCGATGATTCCCTTCGGCCGGGTCCGCGCGTCGGCGAAATTCACCTCGGAGACCACCAGCGGCACGTCCGCGTCCTTACGCCAAGCCGACGAGTTGTCGATCACCGTCACCCCGGCGGCGGCAAACCGCGGCGCGTGTACCCGCGACATCGTCCCGCCCGCCGAGAACAGGGCAATGTCCAGACCGGCCGGGTCCGCGGTTTCGGCGTCTTCGACCTCGATCTCCTGGCCGCGGAAAGTTAGCTTGCGGCCCTGCGAGCGGGCCGAGGCGAAGAACCGCACGCTGCTGGCCGGGAAATCACGCTCGTCGAGCAGCGTGCGCATCACCTGGCCCACCTGGCCGGTGGCGCCGACAACTCCTATTGATAACCCGACCGACGCACCGCTCATCAGCGACCCGTTCCGGCGTACACCGTCGCCGCCTCGTCGCCGCCGAGCCCAAACGCCTCGTGCAGCGCGACGACAGCCTTGTCCAGCTCGGTGTCCCGGCACAGCACCGAGATCCGGATCTCCGACGTGGAGATCAAGTCGATGTTGACCCCGACACCGGCCAGCGCCTCGCAGAATGTTGCAGTGACCCCTGGATGGCTACGCATGCCGGCGCCGATCAGTGACACCTTGCCGATGTGGTCGTCGTAAAGCACTTGGGCGAAACCGATCTCGTCTTTGAGCGAGTCCAGCTTCTCCACCGCGACCCGGCCGCTGTCGCGGGGACAGGTGAAGGTGATGTCGGTCTTGCCGTTTTCGATCTTGGAGATGTTCTGCAGCACCATGTCGATGTTGACGTCGGCATCTGCGACCGCGCGAAACACCTTGGCCGCGTAGCCCGGGTGGTCCGGGATACCGACGATGGTCACCTTGGCCTCGCTGCGGTCGTGTGCGACGCCGGTCAGAATGGGGTCTTCCATGGGGATGTCCTTGATCGATCCGGCAACGACGGTGCCCGGCTTGTCGGAGTATGACGAGCGCACGTGCACCGGAATGTTGTAGCGACGGGCATATTCCACACAGCGCAGCATCAGCACCTTCGCGCCGCAGGCCGCCATCTCGAGCATTTCCTCGAAGGTGACGGTGTCCAGGTGGCGGGCGTTGGGGACGATCCGCGGGTCCGCGCTGAAGATGCCGTCCACGTCGGTGTAGATCTCGCAGACGTCGGCGTTCAGCGCGGCGGCCAGCGCGACGGCGGTGGTGTCCGAGCCGCCGCGGCCCAGGGTGGTGACGTCCCTGGTGTCCTGGCTGACCCCCTGGAATCCGGCGACCAGCACGATCAGTCCCTCTTCTAGCGCGGACTGCAGCCGGGTCGGGGTGACATCGATGATCTTCGCCCGACCGTGGGCGCCGGTGGTGATGACACCGGCCTGCGAGCCGGTGAACGAGCGGGCGTGCGCGCCCAATGATTCGATGGCCATCGCCACCAGCGCATTGGAAATGCGCTCGCCGGCGGTCAGCAGCATGTCCAGCTCGCGGGCGGGCGGCGCCGGGCACACCTGCTGGGCCAACTCCAGCAGACCGTCGGTGGTGTCGCCCATCGCCGAGACCACCACGACGACATCGTTGCCCTGCTTTTTGGCCTCGACGATGCGCGCGGCGACACGGCGGATCCGTTCGGCGTCGGCCACCGAAGATCCGCCGTACTTTTGCACGACGAGCGCCACGTCGATCCTTTCCGACCTTTTCAGGCTTTTTCGGCACCAGGGGGTTCCCTGCGCGTTGCGAGGTTCGGGTCGAAAAACAGGATACGTGGATCGACAGGGCGACGATGCGGGTCGGGCAGTCCGTCGAACAGCTGATGCTCGGCCGGTATTTGATATCCAATAAGGACCGGCGCACGACCGGCGGTGGACATGTGGTGAGGAAGGGGTCGTCAGGATGGCTACGGTGTTATGGGGTACCGAACCAGACGAGCATGACTATCCGGCGGCGGCGGACTACCTCGCGCTGCTCGCCGCGCCCGGGCAGATCAACGAAATTGTGGCGGCGCTGAAGAAGGCCCCGATCGTCTACAAGAAGGCCAAGGATCTGCTGCGGGCATCACGCCTGGCACTGCTGCCTGTCGACAATCCGCATGTCGCTGCGGATCTGACGAAGATCAAGAAGGGCAAGCAGCTGTCACCGATCCTGGTGGTCCGCGGAGACCTGACCAACGATGTGGCGTTGCAGATTGCCGACGGCTACCACCGGGTGTGCGCCAGCTATCACACCGATGAAAACACCGACATCCCGGTCAAGATCGTCCCGGCCGGGGACTAACGGCCTGGGTTTTGGGCATTCGCGCGGGCGCGGTAAAGTACACAACGTGCAGCGGGTGCTCCTTCTCGGACGCCGCGGCGGGGCCTGATCTAGACCGGCCTCCCGTCGCGGGTGTTCGCGACGCGCCGGTCGCCGCCGTTGAGGCGCCCCTTCTCATTTCCCGGAGCAATCACCGTGACTAGCTTCTCCCGACCCTCTGAAGACTCCCCCGACATATTCAGGTCCGCTCGAACGATCACCAAACCCGCCGGCCAACCCAACACCGGCCAACCGGCATGGAACACCCAGCGCGGATCGTCGATGCCGATCGGCCGGTACCAACCCTTCGCCGAGGAGGTCGAGCCCGTTCGGCTGCCCGACCGTACCTGGCCGGACAGGGTGATCACCCGCGCGCCGCTGTGGTGTGCGGTGGATCTGCGTGACGGCAACCAGGCGCTGATCGACCCGATGAGCCCGGCGCGCAAGCGCCGCATGTTCGACCTGCTGGTCCGCATGGGCTACAAGGAGATCGAGGTCGGGTTCCCGTCGGCCAGCCAGACCGACTTCGACTTCGTTCGCGAGATCATCACCCAGGACGCCGTCCCCGACGACGTCACCATCCAGGTGCTGACCCAGTGCCGTCCGGAGCTGATCGAACGCACCTTCCAAGCCTGCGAAGGCGCACACCGGGCCATCGTGCACTTCTACAACTCGACGTCGATCCTGCAGCGCCGCGTGGTCTTCCGCGCCGACCGGCCCGCGGTCCAGACCATCGCGACCGACGGTGCCCGCAAGTGCGTCGAGGAGGCCGCCAAGTACCCGCGTACGCACTGGCGATTCGAGTACTCGCCGGAGTCCTACACCGGGACCGAATTGGAATACGCCAAGCAGGTCTGCGACGCCGTCGGCGACATCATCGAACCGACGCCGGACGATCCGATCATCTTCAACCTGCCCGCCACTGTGGAGATGGCCACGCCCAACGTCTACGCCGACTCGATCGAGTGGATGCACCGCAACTTGAAATGGCGTGAGTCCGCGGTCCTTTCTTTGCATCCGCACAACGACCGCGGAACAGCTGTCGCCGCAGCCGAATTGGGGTATCAGGCCGGCGCCGACCGGATTGAGGGCTGCCTGTTTGGCAACGGTGAGCGTACCGGGAACGTCTGCCTGGTGACGCTGGGCCTGAACCTGTTCTCTCGCGGTGTGGACCCGCAGATCGACTTCTCCAACATCGACGAGATCCGCCGCACGGTGGAGTACTGCAACCAGCTGCCGGTTCACGAGCGTCACCCCTATGGCGGCGACTTGGTCTACACCGCGTTCTCCGGCAGCCACCAGGACGCCATCAACAAGGGCCTGGACTCGATGAAGGTTGCCGCAGATGAGGCCGACGCCGACGTCGACGACATGCTCTGGCAGGTGCCGTATCTGCCGATCGATCCGCGCGACGTCGGGCGCACCTACGAGGCGGTGATCCGGGTCAATTCGCAGTCCGGCAAGGGTGGCGTGGCCTACATCATGAAGGCCGATCACGGCCTGGCCTTGCCGCGCCGGCTGCAGATCGAATTCTCCGGCGTGATCCAAAAGATCGCGGAGGGCACAGCGGGAGAAGGCGGCGAGGTCAGTCCCAAGGCGATGTGGGAGGCATTCTCCGAGGAGTACCTGGCGCCGGTGCGGCCGTTGGAGCGGATGAAGCAGCGCGTCGAGGCATCCGAACAGGATGGCGGCGCGACCACGATAGCCGCGACCGTCAAGATCGACGGGGTGGAGACCGAGATCAGCGGTTCGGGCAACGGCCCGCTCGCCGCCTTTGTCGACGCGCTGGGCACCGCCGGGTTCGACGTGGCCGTGCTGGATTACTCAGAGCACGCGATGAGCGCCGGAGACGACGCTCAGGCGGCGGCCTACGTGGAAGCTTCGGTGGGCGGCACGACGGTTTGGGGCGTCGGGATCGCGCCGTCGATCACCACCGCGTCGCTGCGTGCCGTGGTGTCGGCGGTGAACAGGGCCGCTAGGAACTGATCGGCCGGCGGCGGACTTATGTCACAGGTGTCGAGGAATTCTCGGTCGCGCTGAAGGGCAGCGGTACTCGGCGCGTGGAGAGCAGTGACTCCATCGCGTCGCCGGTTTGCCCAGACGTTTCTTGGGTGTGACAGCCGGTTAGCCGATCAGGCCGTGATTTTCGCCAGGAGCATCCCCGCAAGGGTCTGCGCCTGTACGCAGCTATCGGCCACAACGGTGAGATAGATCCAGCCCTTGAGCACGTCGACCGTCGCGGGAGGAGCCACAAAACAGAACGCCCGGTCGCCAAGCCCCGGAACGTCTTGGACTTGGCCGGCAGTCTGCCTGTTGGTGGCAAACCCCTTCGACTGTGAGTCGAGGCACTGCTCGTTGGCGAGCTGGCCGTCGACGCAGTACAGGTCGTTGTAATACAGCTTGAAGCTGACGTCGTCGCCTGCCGACGGCACCGAATTGCACTGCGCTTCACTCGAGGACTGGCTGCCCTCGGGCGCTGGAAACGATCTGCCCAGCACTTGACTAATGTCGGCTCCGCTCAACAAGCCACAGAAGTTCGCGGGAACGTGCACCTTGCCGCCCTTTGCCGCTGACCCCGCATTGCCACCGTGTGAACCTCCGCCGCATGCGGCCGTCACAACCGCGGCAGCCAGCACCGCCGCCCACACCAACGTCGTCTTCGCTTTCATCGCATACTTATTCAACCGCGCGGCGAGAATGCGCGCTGAGCTGAGTCGGGCAATCAGAGCCGGGCCATCAGAACAACGCGAACTGATCCCCCGCGCGCGCCGAGTCGACGAACTCCTCGACACCGGTGCCGCTGACCACAGTCGCGACGGAATCCATGAACTTCGCGTCGGAGACCACGGGCACACCCAACTCGCGAGCCAGGTAGCCCTTGCCGTGCGCCGGACGGGATTCGTTGCAGATCACGAGTGAAGTATCCCGGTCGACGGCATCGGCGTAGGCCAAGCCGGCATGCAGGATCCGCTCGACCAGCTCGTCGTGAGTCCGTTCGACCTCGGCCGCCAGCGCGATCCGCATGCCCTGCACCAGCGGCCTGCCACGGACGTACGGGCCCGGGTTGAGGTACGGGCATG
Organism: Mycobacterium sp.; assembly: GCF_035570115.1. Lineage (GTDB taxonomy): Bacteria > Actinomycetota > Actinomycetes > Mycobacteriales > Mycobacteriaceae > Mycobacterium. The sequence goes on along the minus strand of NZ_DATMLH010000116.1, from coordinate 52,431 downwards.
GCATCCGGGAGGCCAGCATCTTCAGCGGCCGAAGCTCGTCGTGGGTAACCCTGCCGCTGGGCCAGCGCCGACGGGTGACCGGCCGCACGGGCAGCCAGACGTCGCGCTCACGGGCCCGCTGCAGCGTGGCAGCCAGCACATCGGTCAACACGACGGCGTCATCGAATGCGTCGTGCGGTCGCCGCTGAGGCACTCCCCAATGCGCGGCCAACGTTTCCAACCGCAGGTTGTCGGTGCCCAGTTCCAGCCGCCGAGACAGCTCGACCGTGCACATGACGGTGTCGATCGGCAATTCGACGCCGGCCATCTCGGCCTCCGCGGTGAGGAACGCATAGTCGAACGCAACGTTGTGCGCGACCAGCGTGCGGCCACGAACCAACTTCGCGACATCTCCGACGATATCGGCGAACTGCGGCTGGTCCTCGAGCATCGCGGCGGTCAGGCCGTGCACGTGGGTGGGGCCGGGATCCACCCCCGGATTGAGCAGGCTGACCACGGATTGCTCGACTTGGCCGTGGCTGTCGAGGGCCAGCACCGCGAGGCTGATGACGCGGGCGTCGCACGGTCGGAAGCCCGAGGTTTCGACGTCGATGACGGCCCATCCGGCCCCCGGCGCTGTGGCCGGCCGACCCCAGATCGTCGTCGGGATTGCCACCGGCATGTCGGCCATAACTGGAGGATGGCACGTCGAACCGACATCACCGGGTCGCTGCGTGCCGTGTCGTGCAGTCAACCCGACGAGGCCGACCCGCAGCGCTGGAGAAAAGCGCCGAGCTGGCGATCGCCCTTAACCCGACGAGGCCGACCCGCTGCGCTGGAGAAAAGCGCCGAGCTGGCGATCGCCCTTAAACTGCGCGGGTGATCACCGCCCGAGGACGCCTGGCCCTGGCCGCCGGATCCGGCGCGCGATGGGCCTCACGGGTGACCGGCCGGGGGGCCGGCGCGATGATCGGCGGCCTGGTGGCCATGACGCTGGACCGTTCGATCCTGCGTCAGCTCGGCACCGGCCGGCGCACCGTTGTCGTCACCGGGACCAACGGCAAGTCGACGACGACCCGGATGACCGCGGCCGCGCTGCGCACCCTGGGCCCGGGAAGCTCGGTGGCCACCAACGCCGAGGGCGCAAATATGGATGCCGGGCTGGTAGCCGCGCTCGCCGCTGACCGCGACGCCGCCCTGGCGGTCCTCGAGGTCGACGAAATGCACGTGCCGCATGTCGCGGACGCCATCGAGCCCGCCGTCGTCGTCTTGCTCAACCTGTCCCGCGACCAGCTGGACCGGGTCGGCGAGATCAACGTGATCGAACGCAGACTGCGGGCCGGACTAGCCGAGCACCCGGCGGCCGTAATCGCCAACTGCGATGACGTGCTGATGACCTCGGCCGCGTACGACATCGCCAAGGTCGTCTGGGTGGCCGCGGGCGGCAGCTGGGCGGCGGACTCGGTCAGCTGCCCGCGCAGCGGCGAGGTGATCGTCCGCGATCAGGGCCACTGGTATTCCACCGGGGCTGACTTCAAGCGACCCAGCCCGCATTGGTGGTTCGACGACGACATGCTCTACGGACCCGACGGGCTGGCACTGCCGATGCGGTTGGCGCTACCGGGCTCGGTGAATCGGGGCAACGCCGCCCAAGCGGTCGCGGCCGCCGTGGCGCTGGGCGCAGATCCGGCGGCCGCGGTGGCCGCCGTATCCGGGGTCGACGAGGTGGCGGGGCGCTACCGGACCATTCGCGTCGGAGCCCACAGCGTGCGGATGCTGCTGGCCAAGAACCCCGCCGGCTGGCAGGAAGCCCTCTCGATGGTGGACAAGAATGCCGCCGGGGTGGTGATCTCCGTCAACGGGCGGGTGCCCGACGGCGAGGATCTGTCCTGGCTCTGGGATGTGCGCTTCGAGGAATTCGCACAACACTTTCAAGGGACCCCGGTGGTGGCCGCCGGCGAACGCGGAACCGACCTCGCGGTGCGGTTGGGCTACGCCGGCGTGGAACACGCCCTGGTGCACGACACCCTCGCGGCCATCGCGTCGTGTCCGCCCGGACCGGTCGAGGTAGTCGCCAACTACACCGCTTTCCTGCAGCTGCAGCGCAAATTGGCTCGCCATGACTGACTCGGCGGTGCGGATCGGGCTGGTGCTGCCCGACGTGATGGGCACCTACGGCGACGGCGGGAATGCGGCGGTACTGCGGCAACGGCTACGGCTGCGGGGCATCGCCGCCGAGATCGTCGAGATCACGCTGGCCGACGCGGTGCCCGACAGCCTCGACCTGTACACGTTGGGCGGGGCCGAAGACTACGCGCAGCGGCTGGCCACCAAGCATCTCGTCCGTTACCCGGGATTGCAGCGCGCCGCGGCCCGCGGCGCGCCGGTGCTGGCGATCTGCGCGGCCATCCAGGTACTCGGCCACTGGTATGAGACGTCGGCGGGCGAACGGGTCGAGGGCGTGGGCCTGCTCGACGTGACCACCTCGCCGCAGACCGCTCGCACCATCGGGGAGGTGGTCAGCACGCCGCTGCTGGCCGGGTTGACGCAGCCGTTGACCGGATTCGAGAACCACCGCGGCGGAACGGTTCTCGGCGACGCCGCATCGCCGCTGGGCGCGGTGAGGAAGGGTGCAGGCAACCGCGCCGGCGACGGCTTCGACGGCGCGGTCCAGGGCAGCGTGTTCACCACCTACATGCACGGGCCCTGCTTGGCCCGCAATCCCGAGCTCGCCGACCTGCTGCTGAGCAGGGTGGTGGGTGAGCTGGCGCCGCTGGAGCTGCCGGAGGTGGACCTGTTGCGACACGAAAGGCTGCGGGCCTAGCGCGCTTCCGGTCGTGCCGACACAGTCACATCAGCCTCCCGCGTCACTCGACCAGGGCATAGTGCCTTCTGAGTTACCCATGTGACTGTTTGTGCGCCGCCTTGCGGCTGTCAAGCCATCGCGCGGCGGCCGGTCAGCGCGCGGCCCAGGGTCAGCTCGTCGGCGAATTCCAGATCGCCGCCCATCGGCAATCCGGAGGCGATCCGCGTCACGGCCAAGCCGGGAATGTCGCGCAGCATCCGCACCAGGTAGGTGGCGGTCGCCTCGCCTTCGGTGTTGGGGTCGGTGGCGATGATCACCTCGGTGATATCCACGCCGTCGACCTGCTGACCGATCCGGTTCAGCAGCTCGCGGATCCGTAGCTGCTCAGGACCGACTCCGGACAGCGGATCCAGCGCCCCACCGAGAACGTGGTAGCGGCCGCGGAATTCGCGGGTGCGTTCGACGGCCTGGATGTCCTTGGGCTCCTCGACGACGCAGACCTGCGAGCCGTCCCGGCGGGGGTCTGCGCAGATGCGGCAACGCTCGTCGTCGGAGACATTGCCGCACACCGCGCAGAACCGTACGCCGTCGCGCACCTTGGCCAGCACCGCGGTGAGCCGGTCGATGTCAGGCGGTTCGACGGACAACAGATGAAAGGCGATGCGCTGCGCGCTCTTTGGCCCGATACCCGGCAGCTTGCCGAGCTCGTCGATAAGGTCCTGGACCGGCCCTTCAAACAAGTTAGGACTCCGGGATACCCAGCGCGCCGCCCACTCCACCGGCCAGCGGACCCAGCTGCTGCTGCGCCATCGCGGTGACCTGGCGGGAGGCGTCGGCGAGCGCGCCGACGATCAAATCCTGCAGCGTCTCGACGTCGTCCGGGTCGACGACTTTGGGATCGATCTTCACCGCCACGACATCGCCGCTGCCCTTGACGATGACCTCCACCAGACCGCCACCGGCCTTTCCCTGCACCTCGGAGTTGGCGAGTCGCTGTTGGGCAGCCATCAGCTGTTGCTGCATCTGCTGTGCCTGGGCGAGCAACGCCGACATGTCGGGCTGGCCTCCGGGTTGCATGACGGTCCCCTTGCATCATCTTGGTCTCGACTTGGTTTCGCCTGCGGCTCGCGGGCGGTTCGAAGTTTCAAGCCTAGACGCCGGGGGCTAACGTGGCGCCGTGCGCGTACTACATCGCCTGCGTGTCGGGTCCGTGCTGGCTATTGGCATCGTCGCTGTCGTCGTGGGCGCACCGACGCCGACGGCCCCGAACGCCGCCGCAGCCCCGGGCAACATCGCCGGCATGATCGTGTTCCTCGACCCCGGCCACAACGGCGCCAACGACGCGTCGATCAGCCGTCAGGTCCCAACCGGACGCGGCGGCACCAAGGACTGCCAGGCCAGCGGTACGTCGACCAACGACGGCTACCCGGAGCACACCTTCACCTGGGACACCACGCTGCGCATCCGCGCCGAACTCACCGCGCTGGGCGCACGGACGGCGATGTCGCGCGGCAACGACGATGCGCTGGGCCCGTGCGTCGACGAGCGTGCCGCGATGGCCAACGCATTGCACCCGAACGCGGTCGTCAGCGTCCACGCCGACGGCGGGCCGCCGAACGGGCGGGGATTTCACGTGAACTACTCGGCGCCGCCGCTCAACCAGGTGCAGGCGGGCCCGTCGGTGCAGTTCGCCCGCATCATGCGCGACCAACTACAAGCCTCGGGCATCCCGCCGGCCACCTACATCGGCCAAGACGGCCTGTACGGGCGTTCGGACCTGGCGGGCCTGAACCTGGCCCAGTATCCGTCGGTTCTGGTCGAGTGCGGCAACATGAAGAATCCGGTCGACTCCGGGCTGATGGAGTCCCCCGAGGGCAGGCAGAAGTATGCCGACGCCGTGGTCAAGGGCATCGCCGCCTACCTGGGCAGCCAAGGTCAAACCGGCTAGCCCTCGAGTTCCTTTTTCAGGTTGGCCAGCACCTCGGCTTGGATCCTTCTCAGCCCCAACGGCGCGAACGTCTTCTCGAAGAACCCCTTCACGCCACTTGCTCCCACCCATGTGGTCGTGATGGTGACGCTCGAACCCGGTCCGGCGGGCGCCACCGTCCAATTGGTGATCATCGTCGAGTTGGCGTCCTTCTCGATGACGGCGTGGCCGGCGACGTCGACATTGGCCCGCACATCGCGAACGCGAGATTTGGTGGCCTGCAGCTTCCAGCTGGCAACGGTTCCCTGCCCTTGCCCACCTTCCAGCACCTGGTAGTCGCGGTAGTGCGAGGACAGGATCTTGGGGCGGACTTCTCGGTAGTCACCTACGGCAGACAGCACGGTCGCGGGATCGGCGTTGATCAAGATGGTGCTGGCTGCACTGACGTGTCCCATTAGGCGAAACTCCTCTGTGCGGGGATGTGTCGGCACCACGCGCGGGCGCGATGACCCTGCGCGGGCTGATATCGGGGACTAGCGTATATGTGGTGCCTGTCCCTGCATCCGCACCGGCGGCTCATGCGGCGGGCGTCGAGCGGTTGTTGGCGAGCTATCGTTCGATTCCCGCGACGGCGGCCGTCCGACTCGCCAAGCCCACGTCCAATTTGTTTCGCACCCGCACGAAAACCGATGCACCGGGACTGGACACATCGGGGCTGACGAACGTCATTTCGGTTGACCCTGATTCGCGTACCGCTGATGTGGCCGGCATGTGCACATATGAGGATTTGGTGGCGGCGACCCTGCCCTACGGGCTATCGCCTTTAGTGGTCCCCCAGCTGAAGACCATCACGCTGGGCGGGGCGGTCACCGGGTTGGGCATCGAGTCGGCCTCGTTCCGCAACGGCCTGCCACACGAGTCGGTGCTGGAGATGGACATCCTCACCGGCACAGGCGAGTTGCTCACCGTCTCGCCCCAGCAGCACACTGACCTCTACCGTACTTTTCCGAATTCCTACGGCACCCTTGGCTATTCGACCAGGATTCGCATTGAGCTGGAGCCCATCAAGCCGTTCGTGGCGCTGCGACACGTGCGGTTCAACTCGCTGACTGATTTGATGTCGGCGATGGACCGCATCATCGACACCGGCGGTTTTGACGGTGTGCCAGTCGACTATCTCGACGGTGTGGTGTTCAGCGCCCAGGAGAGCTACCTTTGCGTCGGCGTGCGTACCACCACCCCCGGCCCGGTAAGCGACTACACGGGCCAACACATCTATTACCGCTCCATCCAGCACGACGCCGGCGTCAAAGAAGACCGGCTGACGATGCACGACTATTTCTGGCGGTGGGACACCGATTGGTTCTGGTGCTCACGCTCTTTCGGCGTGCAGAATCCCCGGGTGCGGCGTTGGTGGCCTCGGCGCTACCGGCGCAGCAACATGTACTCGAAGCTGGTGGCACTGGACCACCGATTCGGTATCGCCGACCGGATCGAGAAACGCAACGGTCGTCCGCCGCGCGAACGGGTGGTCCAGGATATCGAGGTGCCGATCGAGCGCACGGCTGCATTCCTGGACTGGTTCGTCGCTCATGTGCCCATCACACCGGTCTGGTTGTGCCCGTTACGGTTACACGACCGCGACCGCTGGCCGCTCTATCCGATCCGGCCTGGATCAACCTACGTCAATGTTGGGTTCTGGTCCTCGGTTGCGGTCGGCGCGACCGAGGGCGCGACGAATCGGTTGATCGAAGCGAAGGTGGGATCGCTCGACGGCCACAAATCGCTGTATTCCGACTCCTACTACAGCCGAGAGGAGTTCGATGAGCTATACGGCGGCGAAACCTACAAAACCGTGAAGAAAATCTACGATCCGGATTCGCGCCTGCTTGACCTCTACGCAAAGGCGGTGCAACGACGATGACGACCATCAAGGAATCCGCGGCCAGCAGGACAGGCAAGTTGAGCCTCGCCGAGGTCTTGGCGGTCGTCACCGGCGGCGCCAAGCGGTCGCTGCGGTTCACGGCTTACGACGGCAGCACCGCCGGACCGGAAACCGCCGCGCTGGGAATGGGCCTGCTGACGCCCCGTGGCACCACCTATTTGGCCACCGCCCCCGGCGAACTCGGGCTGGCCCGCGCCTACGTCTCCGGGGATGTCGAATTGCGCGGGGTGCCTCCGGGCGATCCCTACGAGCTGCTCAAGTTGCTGGCCGACAAGCTCGAGTTCGGTAGGCCCTCGGCGCGCCTGCTGGCCAGCATCATCCGTGCGGTTGGCGTCCAACACCTGGTCCCCGCACCACCACCGCCGCAGGAGGCGCTACCTCGCTGGCGGCGGATCGCTGAAGGCATGCGGCACAGCAAGACTCGTGACGCCGAGGCCATCCATCACCACTATGACGTCTCCAACACCTTTTACGAGTGGGTGCTGGGCCCGTCGATGACGTACACCTGCGCGGTCTATCCGCATGCCGAAGCGACGCTGGAAGAGGCGCAGGACAACAAGTACCGGCTGGTCTTCGAGAAGTTGGGGCTGCAGCCGGGTGACCGGCTGCTCGACGTCGGCTGCGGCTGGGGCGGGATGGTTCGCTACGCCGCCCGCCGCGGCGTGCGGGCGATCGGTGCCACGCTATCGGCCGAACAGGCCAGCTGGGCGCAAAGGGCGATCGAGGCCGAGGGACTGACCCACCTGGCCGAAGTGCGCCACTCCGACTATCGCGACGTGCGGGAGACCGGATTCGACGCGGTCTCCTCGATCGGATTGACCGAGCACATCGGTGTCAAAAACTATCCCTCGTACTTCGCCTTCCTGCAGTCCAAGCTGCGCACCGGAGGCTTGCTGCTCAATCACTGCATCACCCGCAACGACAACAAGTCGACCTTCCGCGCGAGCAGTTTCACCGATCGCTACGTCTTTCCGGACGGAGAGTTGACCGGCTCGGGACGAATCGTGTCGGCGGTCCAAGACGTGGGTCTCGAAGTGCTGCACGCGGAAAACTTCCGTACGCACTACGCGATGACGCTGCGTGACTGGTGCCGCAATCTGGTCGCGCATTGGGACGAGGCGGTCGCCGAGGTCGGTCTGGCCACCGCGAAAGTGTGGGGCCTCTACATGGCCGCGTCTCGGGTGGCCTTCGAGCACAACAACATTCAACTACATCACGTGTTAGCAACCAAGCTCGACGCTTGCGGCACCGACGACCTGCCACTACGCCCGTGGTGGCAGCCCTAGGCGCTGAGGCGTATGACTGTATGTCGCCTGTAAGAGGCTAACGGCCGCCACCAACCGTTCATCTGGCCTGGTTCGAATCAAACGGGTGCGAGCTTGACCCGAAAGTCTCAGCCGTTGTCGATGCGGCGTGCGCCCAGTTCGTTCTGCAAGAGCTCCAGCGCCGCCTCTTCGGGGTCGCGGCGCGGTGCCGACGAGTCGTCCTGACCCGCCTCGGCCAGCATGCTTTCCTCTTCGGCCCGCTGAGTGGAATCCTGGGCGGCAGGTGGTTCCGCCGACGGGGATGGACGCGAGACCCCACGGGCAGCCGGAGCCGCGCCACGCGCGGCCCGCCGCGGCGGCACGACCGGCTCTGCGGTTGCCGTCGGATTGGGCGCGCCAACTTCACATCGCACCCGCCAATCAACGCCTAGCGCGTCCTTGAGCGCCTCGGCGATGACGTCGGCGTTGCGTTGTTCGCACAGCCGCTTAGCCAGCGGCGCCGATTCGTGGCTCAACACCAATGTGTTGCCCTCCACGGCGCGTACGGTGGCGCCCGCCAACATGACCTCGGTGGTTCGGCTGCGTTGACGTACCTTGTCGCGCACCGTCGGCCACAAGGTGCGGACTGCCGCCGCACCCGGTTCACCCGGGCTCTGCTCGGGCGGGCTCTGCTCGGGTGCGGGCTGCCTCGGGGGCGGGCTGGGCGCCGGCTCAGTGGCGGCGGCCGGTGGCGTCGATTGCGTCGGGGCGTCAGCCGGTTCGGGCCGCGCGGAGTCCGGCCGTTGATCACCGAGTGGAATGGACATGTCCAGCCTGGTCTCGATCCGTTCGACGCGTTGCAGCAGCGCCGATTCGGTGTCACTGGCCGAGGGCAACAACAGCCGCGCGCAGATCACTTCTAGCAGCAGGCGGGGTGCCGTCGCGCCGCGCATCTCGGTCAGGCCGGCGTGCACGACTTCGGCGTAGCGGGTGAGCGTCGCCGGGCCGATCCGGGCCGCTTGATCGCGCATCCGGTCCAGCACGTCTTCTGGCGCGTCGACCACACCGCGCGCGGCGGCGTCTGGAACAGCTTGCAGCACAAGCAAATCGCGGAACCGCTCCAACAGGTCGGTGGCAAATCGCCGAGGGTCGTGACCGGCGTCGATCACCGATTCGACCGCCCCGAACAACGCCGCGGCATCTCCGGCGGCGAGCGCGTCGACGGCCTCATCGATCAACGCGACGTCAGTAGCGCCCAGCAGCCCCAGTGCCCGCTGATAACTGATCCGGTTGCCATCCGGCGCGGCTTCCGAACCGGCCAGCAACTGATCGAGAACTGACAGAGTGTCGCGGGGAGAACCGCCGCCGGCCCGGATCACCAGCGGGTAGACGGCGTCGTCAGCGACGACACCCTCCTGGGCGCAGATCCGTTGGATCAGCGCCCGCATGGTGCGTGGTGGCAGCAGCCGGAACGGGTAGTGGTGGGTGCGCGACCGGATCGTCGGCAGCACCTTCTCCGGCTCGGTTGTGGCGAACACAAAGATCAGATGCTCCGGCGGCTCCTCGACGATTTTGAGCAGCGCGTTGAACCCCGCGGTGGTCACCATGTGCGCCTCGTCGACGATGAAGACCCGGTAGCGCGACTGGGCCGGCGCGTAGAAAGCTCGGTCCCGCAACTCACGGGTGTCGTCGACGCCGCCATGGCTGGCCGCGTCGAGCTCGACGACGTCGATGCTGCCGGGTCCGTTGGGCGCCAGCGCGACGCAGGAGTCGCAGACACCGCATGGCGTCGCCGTCGGCCCCTGTGCACAGTTCAACGACCGGGCCAGGATGCGCGCCGACGACGTCTTGCCACACCCGCGCGGGCCGGAGAACAGATACGCGTGGTTGATTCGGCCCGCCGTCAAAGCGGTGCACAGCGGCTCGGTGACATGTTCCTGCCCCACCACCTCGGCGAAAGTTGCCGGTCGGTACTTGCGGTAGAGGGCCACGGTCGCCCACGCTACCGACGCCGCCCGACGCGAGCTAACCCTGGCTCAGCCGCGACTCGGTGGCGGCCAGCAAGGCGCAGGTGGCCAGCCCATCGATCGCATTGCGTAGGTCGGGTACCGGCGGCATCGTCGGTGCGATCCGGATGTTCTTGTCGTCGGGGTCTTTCCGGTACGGGAACGACGCGCCCGCGTCGGTGACGGCGATACCGGCCTCTTTGGCCAACGCGACGGTGCGCCGCGCCGTGCCCGGCAACACGTCGAGGCTGATGAAGTACCCGCCTTGGGGCTCATTCCAGGACGCGATCTTCGATTCACCGAGGCGCTTGTCCAGGATCTCCAGCGCCAACGCGAATTTGGGTGCCAGCAGCTGCTGGTGACGCAGCATCTGCAGGCGCACACCGTCGGCGTCGCCGAAAAAGCGCAAATGCCGCAGCTGATTGACCTTGTCCGGCCCGATCAACTTCTTGCCGGCGTACTGCAAATACCAGGCGATGTTGCCCAGTGATCCACCGAAGAAGCTGACCCCGGCACCGGCGAAGGTGATCTTGGACGTCGACGCGAACACGTAAGGCCGGTTGGGGTTGCCCGCGGCGGCGGCCAGACCCAGCACGTCGACCTGGCGGACGAAATCGTGCGTCAACGTGTGCACCGCGTAGGCGTTGTCCCAGAACAGCCGGAAGTCCTCTGCCGCGGTGCGCATCTGGACGAGCCGGCGAACCGTTTCCCACGAGTAGGTGATGCCTGTGGGGTTGGCGAACACCGGAACCGCCCACAAGCCTTTGATGGCCGGGTCGACGGCGACCAGCTCTTCGATCAGGTCGACGTCCGGCCCGTCGTCGCGCATCGGAATCGAGATCATCTCGATGCCCATGGTTTCGGTGATGTTGTGGTGGCGATCGTAGCCAGGTACGGGGCACAAGAACTTGACGCGCGGCTCGTCTTTCCAGGGCCGCGGCGAGTCCACCCCGCCATGCAACATCGAGAACACGACGACGTCGTGCATCAGCTCAAGGCTGGCGTTGTTGCCCGCGATCAGGTTGGGCACGGGGATGCCAAGCAGCTCGCCGAAGATCGCCCGCAGTTCGGGTAGGCCATGCTGCCCGCCATAGTTGCGGGTGTCGGTGCCCTCGCCGTCGCGGTAGTCAGTCCCGGGCAGGCTCAGCAAGGCGTTGGACAGATCGAGCTGCTCGCTACACGGTTTGCCGCGGGTGAGGTCCAGGGCCAGCTTCATCGACTGCAGTTCGGCGTAGTCCTGCTGGTGGCGGGCATGCAATGCCTCAAGGTCGGTACGGCCTAGGGAACTGAACGAGCCGTACGACACCATCCACCTTTCACCGTCGACACCTGGGTCGCCACGATCTGACATGGGGGACCCCGCGCACCCGCCAGAGCCCATTGACCCTTGCTGCCTTCCGGCCCTGGGGGAGTTCACAGGATAGACGCCGCACGGGGTCCACGGAGAGTCTAGTACCCGGGCTCGGGTCAATCGTCGACAGCCACAAGACGCCGAGCTGGGCTCGGCTACCATGGCCGACGGAGGATTCGCCTAGTGGCCTATGGCGCTCGCCTGGAACGCGGGTTGGGTTAACAGCCCTCGCGGGTTCAAATCCCGCATCCTCCGCGCACAATCCGGGGTGTGGCCAGGCCTGAATGACCGGGGTCTGGTTACTCCGGATACCAGCTCAAGGAGGCGCATGGGACGCAAGGCTGCCGTGGTTTGGCACGCGGCGTTCTCGATTATCGCAGGCCTCCTCTATTTCGGCTTTGTGCTGCCGCGCTGGTGGGAGCTGATGGGCGACACCTCGCACGCCCTCGGCACCGCGTTGCGGATCGTCACCGGGGTGGTGATCGCCCTGGCTGCGCTGCCGGTGGTGTTGACGCTGCTGCGGGCCCGCAAGCCGGAGTACGGCACGCCGCAGCTCGCACTCAACCTGCAGACGTCGTCGGCGGTTGCGCATGTGCTGGCCGGCGTGCTGATCGTCGGCACGGCGATCAGCGAGATCTGGCTAAGCCTCGACACCGTGGGGCAGTACCTGTTCGGCGTTTACGGCGCGGCAGCCGCGATCGCGATACTCGGGATTTTCGGGTTCTATCTGTCGTTTATCGCCGAGCTTCCACCGCCACCACCGAAACCACTGAAGCCCAAGAAAGAGAAGCAAGGCCGTCGTAAGAAGGGCCGTCGCAAGAAGGACGAGACGGACGAAGCCGACGAGGCGGAAGCCACTGAGGACACCGAAGCACTAGCCGAACAGGACGCCGAAGCTGACGGCGATGAAGCCGAGACGGCAGAAACGCCGGGTCACGACGAGGAGCCCGCCGAGGTTACCGCGCAAGGCCCCGAAGTCGAGCCGACGACCACAGAAGGCCTCGAACCCGAGTCGACGGCCGAAGAGGCGCCCCCGGTGGAAGACGCCGAAGCCGACGACGCCTTGGACGACACCGGCGCCGATTCGTCCGCGCGCGGCTTGCGCAATCGGCGCCCGACCGGCAAACCGTCAGGAGTGCATTGGCGCAGGCGCACGCGCCGCGGTATCGCCGTCGAGGACTGAACCAACCGTCGGCGGTGGGAACGCCGTCAAGTCCAACCACGCGATCATCAAGCGGGCGGCCGCGCCGATATTGCCGAGCTGGCAGTGGTTGCTCGCCTGCTCGGCGGCGGTGAAGATTCGCGTGGTCACCGAGCGCGCGTTAGTCAGCGTGCCCGCCTGGCGCCCCAATTGCCGCAGCGGCACATAGTGGTCGTCCGCGCCGGCAAGAAGCAGCACGTCGGCGCGAACCAGGTGGGAGATCTTGCGGGTGGTCATCGCGGTCGTCGAACGAAGAAAGTCGTAGGGCGTGGCAGTGCCGGTGACGTGCATGCCCTGTCGCAATCCCCACTGTGAGACCGGCTTGCGACCAACGGCCCAGTCGGCGACGGCGTTGATGGCCCCACGGGCGCGCGCGGTAAGTAGCGCGCGCAATGGAATCCGGACGCCGCGGCCGAGTTGGCGCGCGATCGTCTCGAAAAAGTCGTCGAGGATGTCGAAAGCCACCACCTGGCTGATCCGCGGTTCGAACGCGGCCGCGCGAATCACCAGGCCACCGCCCAGCGAGATTCCCACGACGGCAACGTTCTTGAGGTCGTAGTGGTCGAGCACCGCGGCCACCGGCCGCTCCCACTCGGGGATCATCGTGAGTCCGAAGTCCTCGAGCGCGCTGCCCTGACCCGGGCCCTCGAACACGACGATGCGCCGACCCGCGTCGACCATGCCGGCGATCATCGGCAGGAATTCTTCGATGTAGCTGTCGAATCCTCCGAACATGACGATCGGGGCGCCGATCTGACGGTCCGGTCGGAGATCGTAGGCCGGCATGGAGCCGGAGCCGAACGGGACAAACTCAGGAGCTACGTCGTAGATGCTGCGCATCGCTTCCAGAAACCTGGCGCGCGCGGCCGGTCGGCGCGGGTCGGTCGACGTCATGAAGAACTCGGCTGCCCGGTCGTAGTAGGCGCCGGCGAGCGCCCGGTCGGCGGCGCGGGCGCGCTCGGCGAGGCCGAGGAAGCCGTCCATCAACTCCGGATAGGTGTTGGCGCGCGCCGCCATTTCGGCCACCTCGTCGATGGCCGAGGGGCCGATCCACTGCACCCAGCGGTTGCACTGAAAGTTGATGCTGAAATCGGAGTGGAAGCGGTGAAAACCGATCGGGGGGGTGGCGCCGCTGCAGTCAAGCCGGGGTGCTGATGCGTCCATGACTTCCTCCTATTGCAAGTTACCTTGCAATAGCATGCGCCGCATTCGCCGCGATTGCAAGTAAAGTTGCGATAGACTCGAGCGCATGGGCGCTGACGTGGCACATCGTCGCGGCGAGCATGTCCGCCGGAGCGTGTTGTCCGCGGCGTTCGACGAGTTGGTCGCCAACGGGTTCGACGGCGCCACCATCGCCGGAATCGCCAAGCGCTCGGGGGTGCACGAGACCACCGTTTACCGCCGATGGGCGACCCGAGAGAACCTATTGGTGGCGGCGTTGCTCGACCGGAGCGCCGACGCCATCCCCGCCCCGGATACGGGTTCGACCAGGGGTGATTTTCTGGCGCTTGTCCGCGACGTGATCGCCTACATGCGCTCGCCCGCGGCCATGGCCGTGATGCGTGCGGCGATGCTGCCGGTTGACGACGCCTACGCCGGTGCCCGCCAAGCCTTCTGGGCGCGTCGCCTGGGCGCGCTGTCTCCGGTAGCGGCGCGCGGCATCGAGCGTGGCGATCTGCGCGCCGACATCGACGCCCAACTGCTGCTGGAGATGCTGGTGGCGCCAATCCACGGTCGGCTGCTGTTCAGCGGTGAACCCATCGACGACGGGTTCGCCGAACGGCTGGTCGACCAAGTGCTCGCCGGCGTCGCCGCTAGACGATGACCTGATGTCGCCTCAGCCCCGGCTTCTCTTCCCTATGCTGAGCGAGTGCCAAACAGCTATCGAGTCGTGCAGTGGAACACCGGAAACGTCGGCAAGAGCTCGCTGAAGTCGATCGCCGCCAACCCCACACTCGAGTTGGTCGGGTGCTATGCCTGGTCAGCGGAGAAGGTCGGCCGCGACGCCGGCGAACTCGTCGGGATCCCGCCACTGGGCGTTGCGGCCACCAACGATGTCGACGCGCTGCTCGCCCTGAAACCCGACTGCGTGGTCTACAACCCGATGTGGATCGACGTCGACGACCTGGTCCGCATCCTGTCCGCGGGTGTCAACGTGGTGACCACGGCGTCCTTCATCACCGGACACAACCTTGGCGAGGGCCGCGATCGACTGTTGGCGGCCTGCGAGAAAGGCGGCTCCACGATCTTCGGGTCCGGTATCAGCCCGGGCTTCGCCGAGCTGCTGGCCATCGTTTCGGCGATGGTGTGCAACCGGGTCGACAAGGTCACCGTCAACGAGGCCGCCGACACCACGTTCTACGACTCGCCGGAGACCGAGAAACCGGTGGGCTTCGGCCAGCCGATCGACCACCCGGAGCTGGACGCGATGGCGGCAAAGGGGACGGCCATTTTCGGCGAGGCCGTCCGGCTGGTTGGCGACGCGCTCGGCGTCGAGCTGGACGAGGTGCGGTGCGTGGCCGAGTTTGCCCAAACCACCGCTGACCTCGAAATGGCGTCCTGGACGATACCCGCGGGATGCGTTGCGGGCGTCTACATAAGCTGGCAGGGCATCGTCGGCGGCAACACCGTGATCGACCTGAATGTGCGGTGGCGCAAGGGACAGACGCTCGAACCCGACTGGAAGATCGACCAGGACGGCTGGGTCATCCAGATCGACGGGCAGCCGACGGTGACAACCAAGGTCGGCTTCCTGCCGCCGCCGTACTTCGAGGCCACCACGCTCGAGGAATTCATGGACCTGGGTCACATCATGACGGCGATGCCCGCCATCAACGCGATCCCTGCCGTCGTTGCCGCGGCGCCGGGCATCGTCACCTACACCGATCTGCCACTGACGCTGCCGCGCGGCGTCGTCCCGAGCTAGTGCGCTGGAATGTTCTGCAGCTTGGGCGCCAGGTCGGGGCAGTAGATGCTGATGGCACTGCCGAGGAACTGATACGCCTGCACCTGAGTGGTGCCCCTGGGGAGGTTATTGGAGAGGAAATGAGCTGTTGCCGCAGCGTCGGGGTCGACGCCCTGAGCGAGCCTTCGGCAGGAGATCTTGGCCAGATACGGGTTGTAGTCATGCGGCCCGTAAATGCCGTAACGCGCGATCTGATTGTCGAAATCAGTGTCGGGGTCGGCAGTTGCGGGCGCGGCCAAGCCAATCGCCGCGGCGATGGCGAGCGCCGCGTATCCCGCAAACACTTTCGCCTTCATAGGCTGAATCGTACCGCTCGCAGTTCGTCGTGCAGACCGAGCTCGTCTCCTTGCGCCCATCGTCACAGATCCTCTCGCCCCATTCGAAGCCCAACCGAACCACGGGTCGGGACGAGCGATGTGACCATCGGAAAACTCTCCCTCCCGGTATCTTTCTAGTCGCCTATTCCGATTAGAGTAGCTAAGGTTACACACAAGCTAATTAGTTGAGCCCCCTTCGCCCCTGGTTAAGGATGGAAGCACCGATGACCGTCGCCGAGCCGAGGACCGAGCCGCTGCCCACTCGGGTCGGCGACGGCGAAGCCCCGGTCGCCAAACCGCGCCGGGACAAGCGCGGGTCAATCCTCTCTCGCTTCGTTACCCGATTCTGGCTCGTGCTGGTGATCGCCGGCGTGGTCGCGGTCTCCGGGCTCGCCGTGTACCGGCTGCACGGCATCTTCGGCGTCCACGGCAATTCCTTCGGTGGCGGCTCGGTCGCTGACAACATCATCCCGTTCAACCCCAAGGTGTTGAAACTCGAGGTCTGGGGCTCGCCGGGCAACGTGGCAACCATTAATTACCTGGATGTCGATTCCCAGCCGCGGCAGGCCCTCGAGGTGCCCTTGCCCTGGTCCATCACGTTGACGACTACGAAGCCTGCGGTTCCCGCCAACCTCGTGGCGCAGGGAAGCGGCAATTCCCTCGGCTGCCGGATCACCGTGGACGGCGTCGTCAAGACCGAAAGGGTCGTCAACGAAGTGCGTGCCTTCACCTTCTGCCTGGACAAGTCCGCATGAGTCAGACCGGGGTCGAACAGCCGGTCTCACAGCCGCTGATCCCGCCGTTTCTGCCGCGGATGATCCATCGGCTTGCGCTGCCGATCGTCCTGGTGTGGTTGGCCCTTGTCTTCATCACCAATACCATGGCGCCGCAACTGGAGGTCGTCGCCAAAAACCACGCGGTGTCGCAGAGCCCCAAAGACGCGCCATCTTTCCAGTCGATGATGCGCGTCGGACGAACGTTCAACGAGTTCAATTCCGACAGCTCGGCGATGGTCGTCTTGGAGGGCCAGCAAACGCTTGGCCCCGACGCGCACCACTACTACGACGAGATAGTCAGGCGGCTTAAGCAAGACACCACACACGTTCAGCACATCCAGGATTTCTGGAGTGATCCGCTGACGGCTGCCGGATCGCAGAGCACCGACGGAAAGGCCGCGTACGTCCAGGTCTATCTCGCCGGCAACATGGGCGGCAGTTTGTCCACCGAGTCCACCGAAGCCGTCCGGAAAATTGTGAACTCGGTGCCTGCGCCACCGGGGATCAAGGCCTACGTCACCGGAGCGGGTCCGCTGATCGCCGATCAGTCCCATGCGGGCGAGAAGGGCGTCAAGAAAGTCACCATGGTGACCATCCTGGTGATCATCGTGATGCTGCTGATCGTCTACCGCTCGGTGAGCACCGTCATGATCATGATGTTCATGGTCTTCGTCGAATTGGCCGCGGCCCGGGGTGTCGTCGCGTTCCTCGGAAACTACAACATCATCGGGCTTTCCACCTTCGCCAACAACATGCTGGTGTTGTTGGCAATCGCCGCCGGAACGGACTACGCGATTTTCGTGATGGGCCGATATCACGAGGCGCGCGGCCTCGGCGAGGAGCGAGAACAGGCCTTCTACACCATGTTCCACGGCACCGCGCATGTCGTGTTGGGCTCGGGCCTGACCATCGCCGGCGCGATGTACTGCTTGAGCTTCTGCCGGTTGCCGTATTTCCAGAGCTTGGGTGTGCCTTGCGCAGTCGGAATGCTCGTCGCGGTGTTAGCCGCGTTGACGTTGGGCCCGGCGGTGCTCACGGTGGGCAGCTTCTTCAAACTGCTCGACCCGAAGCGAAAGATGCAAACCCAGGGCTGGCGACGCATAGGCACCGCGGTCGTCCGTTGGCCCGCACCGATTCTGGCGGTGACGATCGGGATCGCCCTGATCGGTCTGATAACCCTGCCTGGATACCAGACCGATTACGACACTCGTCACTACCTGCCGCCCGACACCCCGGCCAACATCGGCTATGCAGCCGCCGACCGGCATTTCAACCAGGCCCGGCTGAATCCCGAGCTGTTGATGATCGAAACGGATCACGACCTGCGTAACTCGGCCGACTTCCTCGTGTTGGACAAGGTGGCAAAAGCCATCTTCCACATCCCCGGCATCGGTCGTGTGCAGACCATCACCAGGCCCCTGGGGACCCCGATCGACCACAGCACGCTTGGTTTCCAGATGAGCGCGCAAAGCGCCGGCCGAATCCAGACGCAGCATTACCAGGAAGAACAGGCGAAGAACCTGCTGAAGCAAGCGGACGAGCTCCGGAAAACGATGGCAACTCTGCACCAGCAGATGGTGGTCACGAAGAGTCTCAGCGATACCACGCACCAAACCGCGCTGCTCACAAAAGAAACCGTGAAAATCACGGAGGCATTGCGAGACGACATCGCTGTTTTCGATGACTTCTTCCGGCCGATCCGCAGCTTCTTCTACTGGGAAAAGCACTGCTACGACATTCCAGCATGCTGGGCGCTGCGATCCATCTTCAACGCGCTCGACGGCATCGACGCAGTGACTGAGAACATTGAGGCGCTCAGCACGAATATCGACAAATTAGACGCAATTCAGCCGCAGCTAATCGCGCTGATACCACCGCAGATCGCCAGCCAGGAGAACAATCTCGAGACCATCATGTCGAACTATGCGACGACGAAGGGTCTCAACGATCAACAGGAGGCGTTGTCCGACAACGCCACGGCCCAGGGAGAGGCCTTCGACAAAGCGAAGAACGACGACACGTTCTATCTGCCGCCCGAGGCGTTCAAAAGCCCGGATTTCAAGCGGGGTCTCAAACAGTTCATGTCACCCGACGGCCATGCCGTTCGATTGATCATCTCGCACGAAGGCGACCCGGCGACCCCTGAAGGGATTGCTCATATCGACCCGATCAAACAGGCAGTGCACGAGGCGATAAAAGGAACCCCGTGGGAGGGCGCCAAGGTCTACCTCGGCGGTACTGCTGCGACGTACAAGGACATGCACGACGGCTCCAAGTTCGACCTGATGATCGCCGGAATAGCCGCGGCCACTTTGATTTTCATCATCATGCTGGTCATCACCCGAAGCGTGGTCGCGGCCCTGGTCATCGTTGGCACGGTGCTGCTGTCACTGGGCGCCTCCTTCGGGCTTTCCGTGCTGCTGTGGCAATACATTCTCGGGATGAAGTTGCACTGGATGGTGCTGGCGATGGCGATCATCCTGCTGTTGGCGGTCGGATCTGACTACAACCTGCTGCTGATATCGCGGTTCAAGGAAGAAATTCACGCCGGGCTCAAGACGGGCATCATCCGTGCCGTGGCCGGCTCGGGCTCAGTGGTGACCTCTGCCGGTCTGGTGTTCGCCGCCACCATGGCCACGTTTGCGTTCAGCCCGCTGAAGGTCATGGCCCAGGTGGGTACCACGATCGCTTTGGGTCTGCTGTTCGACACCCTGATCGTGCGGTCGTTCATGACGCCGTCGCTGGCCACCCTGCTCGGACGCTGGTTCTGGTGGCCACAACACGTGCGCCCGCGCCCCGCCAGCACGATGCTGCGGCCGTACGGACCCCGCCCAGCAGTTCGTGAACTGCTGGGCGACGTTGACGGGCATCCGTCAAACGGAGATGGGCACCCGCGGCAAGGGCCGCACGGATCGATGGTGGGTTCAGCCCGCAGCTGAGAAGCGGTCGACGCTACGACCGCGCCTTCGGCAACGGGGCCGTCCTGGCGTGGCCGTCGCCCAGCACTGTGTTGGCCACCTCGCCGTTGCCCTCACCCAGCAGGGCACGTACCGACGGACGGGTCCCATACGTGCGCAGCATCGTGCTGGCCGGGCGGGGCCTGACCTTGATCGGCCACCAGAACCAGCGCCCGAGGAGCGCGGCGATGGACGGCGTCATGAACGAGCGGACCACCAACGTGTCGAACAGCAGACCCAAACCGATCGTGGTACCGACCTGGCCGATGATCCGCAAATCGCTGACCACCATGGAGCCCATCGTGAACGCGAACACCAGACCGGCAGACGTCACCACCTTGCCGGTGCCGCCCATGGCGCGGATGATGCCCGTCTTCAACCCGGCGTGGATTTCCTCCTTGAATCGGGAGACCAGCAGCAGGTTGTAGTCAGACCCCACCGCCAACAACACAATCACCGACATCGCCAGCACCATCCAGTGCAGTTTGAAGCCAAGGATGTACTGCCAAACGAGCACGGACAGCCCGAACGATGCACCCAACGAGATCGCAACCGTGCCAACGATGACCAAGGCGGCGATCAGGCTTCGGGTGATGAGCAGCATGATGATGAAAATGAGGCACAGCGAACCGATCCCGGCAATCCAGAGATCGTATTTCGAGCCGTCCTTCCAGTCCTTGAAGGTGGCCGCGGTGCCGGCCAGATAGATCTTGGCGTCTTCCAGCGGAGTGGCCTTGAGCGACTCCTCGGCTGCCTGTCGGATCGAGTCGACACGCGCAATCCCTTCGGGCGTTGCGGGATCTCCCCGGTGCGAAATGATCAAACGGACCGCCTTGCCGTCCGGCGAGAAGAAATTGTTCAGGGCACGCTTGAAGTCCTTGTTCTTGAAGACTTCCGGTGGCAGATAGAACGAGTCGTCGTTTTTGGCGGTGTCGAAGGCTTTGCCCATGGCCGTCGCGTTGTCGCTCAACTCGTCCATCTGCCCGAAGATCCCCGACATGGTGCTGTGCATGGTCAGCATCATCGTCCGCATGGACTCCATGGTCGCGATCATCGGCGGGAACTCCGCAATCATCTGCGGCATCAGCGAATCAAGTTTATCGAAGTCTTTGGTCAGAATTTGGAACTTATCGTCGATCTCGTCGACACCGTCAACGGCGTCGAATATAGATCGCAACGAGTAGCATATCGGGATGTCGTAGCAGTGTTTTTCCCAGTAGAAGTAACTGCGGATAGGCCGCCAGGTGTCCTCGAAGTTTGCGATGTCGTCCCGCAATTCTTCGGTGACGGCTTGCATTTCCTTCGTCTCACCGACCATTTTGTGTGTCGTATCGGTGAGTTCTTTCATCAGATTGTACATACGCTGCATTCGCCCGATTGTGTCTTCGAGGTCGTCAGCCTGCTTGAGCATGTCGTCCATGCGGGCTTTTTGGTATTTCATCGTCTGTACCTGCCCGGCATTTTGCATGCTGAGCTGAAACGGAATCGACGTATGCTCCATCGCCGTGCCCTCGGGGCGTGTGATGGCTTGAACCCTGGAGACTCCCGGAACATGCAAGATGCCTTTGGCCAGTTTGTCGAGGATGAGAAAGTCTGCCGGATCCCGCAAATCGTGGTCCGCGTCGACCATCATCACTTCGGGCATCATTCGCGCCTGGGAAAAATGTCGCTCTGCGGCGTCGTATCCCTTATTAGCGGCAATGTCGTGAGGTATGTATAGCCGATCGTTGTAACTGGTTTGATATCCCGGCAGCGTCAACAGGCCGACAAGCGCGACCGCGCATGCTCCGGCCAGAATGGGCAACGGCCAGCGCACGATCGCAGTGCCTATCCGTCGCCAGCCACGGACGAGCATCTTGCGTCTGGGATCGAACAAACCGAAGCGCCCACCGACGACGAGCACGGCCGGAACCAGCGTGAGCGCGACCGCTACCGCTACGAGCATGCCAACTGCGCAAGGTACGCCCAAGCTTTGGAAATACGGCATCCGGCAGAAGCTCAGGCAAAATATCGCGCCGGCGATCGTCAAACCGGAGGCCAAGACGACGTGGGCGACGCTGCGGTACGTCGTATAGAAGGCGGTTTCACGATCTTCGCCAACCTGGCGCGCCTCTTGATAGCGGCCGAAAAAGAATATGCCGTAATCTGTTCCGGCCGCAATCCCGAGGGATACCAGGAGATTAATAGCAAATGTAGAGAGACCGATAAGTTCGTGATATCCGAGAAACGCGACAATTCCTCGAGCCGCCGTCAATTCAATGCCGACCATAACCAGCAGAAGCAACACGGTGATGACGGAGCGGTAGACCAGCAGCAACATGGTGAAGATCACCAAAAGGGTTACAACAGTGATCTTGAGGAGGGTTTTGTCGCCACTATGGTGCATATCCTTCACGAGCGCGGCTGGGCCGGTCACATACGCGGTTACACCTTTCGGCGGGGGTGTGCGGTTCACGATATTCCGAACAGCATCCACCGATTCGTCTCCCAAGGTCGTACCTTGGTTACCGGCGAGGTTGAGTTGAACGTATACGCATTTACCGTCGGAGCTTTGCGCACCCGGCGCGGTGAGCGGATCGCCCCAAAAATCCTGGACGTGTTGCACGTGCTTCGTATCGTCTTTCAGCTGACGAATCAAGCTGTTGTAGTATAGGTGCGCATCGTCGCCGAGTTTCTGCTGGCTTTCTAAGACGATCATCGCGAAACTGTCGGAATCAGATTCCTTGAATTTCTGGCCCATAACCGTCATCGCTTGCACCGAAGGCGCATCTTTGGGGCTCAGCGACACCGAACGTTGCGCCGCGATCTGCTCCAACGGTGGAACGGCGGTGCTCACCAGGAAAACAATCGCCAACCACGCCAGGATGATGGGAACCGCAAGCCGATGGATCGTCCGCGGCACGAAAGGCGGTTTGGCGTGCCCGCTGCCCGTCTGCTCGCTAATCATGCGCCCTTGAGCACGCAGTAGGTAAAGGCGTTGACTTCATGGGAGATTTTTTCGGCTTTGACCACATCGTCCACCACGATGCGACAGCCGATGGTGTTGCTATTGCCTTGTGCCACAATGTTTCCCATGACCGCTGCCGACGTCGTCGTAAAGTTCAACGACCAGGGCAATTGCGCTCCATCAACTCGTTTCGGATCAGCGTGCTCATCGAAGTAGCTGATGTCGGCCACGGTGCCGGCGGGACCGAAAACCTGGTAAGTCAGTCGCTTGGGATTGAAGGGCTTACTGTCGTCGGTCGCGCTGTCCGAATACGAGGGACGCTTGTCAGAGCCGAAAATGCCGTGAATCCGCCACACCGTGAACCCCCCGAGGCCGACGACCATCACGATCACGAGCGCAATCCACGACCGCTGCAGAACCCTGAAAATCGAAGTCCCCTTCACCTCTTGCCGTCTTTCCGGTCTGCGACATCCCACCAGCCACGCCAACCGTCGGCACAGCGAACGCGGCGGGGCGTCTCAGGGTGCCTGCTTGGCAGTCACCGCGACCGAGCGACGGCGGCGAGGAGGCACCACCGAACCTTGACGAGTAAACCATGCCATTCGCCCGGATTGTTGGCTCCTTCCCCACGGCTCTTCGCTGCACGCTGCAGGCGTGCGAAGTAACGCATGGCACGTGCGTAAACGGACGCTACCGGGTTGCGCGGCCACCCGCAATCAGCTCAGGTGCGTTATTCTCGCGCGGTGCCGCAGCTTACGTTCCAGCGCGCCCGCAGCGAGGACAAGAAGCGCCAGCGTGCGGTGGCGCTGGTCGAGGCCGCACGCTCGCTGGCGCTGGAGTCCGGTGTCGCGTCGGTGACCTTGACCGACGTCGCCAACCGTGCCGGCGTGCACTATTCGGCGGTGCGCCGCTACTTCACCTCCCACAAAGAGGTGCTGCTGCATCTGGCCGCCGAAGGATGGGTGCGGTGGTCTAACACGGTGTGTGAGAGGTTGCGCGACGCCGGTCCCGTGTCGCCCTCGCGGCTCGCCAAGGAGTTGGCCGACGCTCTGGCGGCCGACCCACTGTTCTGCGACCTCCTCGCCAACCTGCATCTTCACCTCGAGCATGAGGTGGAAATCGACCGGGTTCTCGAGGTCAAGCAGATCAGCACCGATGCGGTGACGTCGCTCGCCGATGCGATCGACCAGGCGTTGCCCGGGCTGGGACATCCGGGCGCATACGACGTCATTCTTGCCGCGTACTCGCTGGCGGGGCCGTTGTGGCAGGTCGCCAACCCGCCGAAAAAGCTCGCCGACGCCTACGCGGAGGCGAAGGCGACAGACCTGCCGCCCGACTGGAACATTGACTTCACGTCCGCGCTGACGCGCTTGATCGCGGCGACCTGCGTTGGCCTGATGGCCGAACCCGCGGAGTCCAATCCCGGCTGATTCGCCTCGGGATTGCGATCTACCAGTTCCACACCGACATGTCGTTGGGCGGGTAGTTCTGGCAGTTCTCGGTTTCCTTTGCGACGACGCCCTTGTTGTTGAAGAAGATCTTCATGTGGTTGGGCCAGGCCAGGTTCAGCGAATCGATCTGGGGCGCATAAAAGTTAGCCGAATAGGCCCTGCGATCCGCCGCCGACAACGAATAGAACCAGTGCACCTTGTTTTGGGTGTCCTGCTGAACGTTCGGATGGTTGTCGTAATCCGCCATGTATCGCTGGTAATACACCGGCTCGAAATCCCGTGCGGCGGCCAAGATCTGCTCGGCGGTGCAGGTGGTCGAGATCATCCTCCGCGGGATCGGGAAGTCCTCGGTGGAATCGTTGGACGAGCAGCCGTTGCACGGTTGGAACCCGGGATCGGCCGCGGCGACCCGGGGGAAGGCGGTAGGGGCGATACCGAGGGCGAGCACCGCGACGCCGACGGCAGTGCCGAGACGAGAAAGACGCATGCGGCTACTATAACGCTTCGGTAAAGGCCATGCCTAGGTGACCAAAGTATCTATCCGGCAGGCTTGACCTCAAGCCCGACGTGCACCTTGTCGATGCCGCCGCGGACGACCGAGTGCACGTAGAACCACGGGGCGTGATACCAGTACCGCTTGAGGACGGCGTTGTAGACCCGCCGGGTTTCTGACTTCGGCAGTACCCGGGCGATGCCCTCGACCTCGTCGCTTTTGGGCTTACCCAAAGCTCCACTCTTGGCGATCGTCACCCTGGGCGTGTTGTTGATCCGCTTTGTCTTCCACGACCCGTCGTCGGTGATGACGAGCAGCTTGTCGCCGTCGGGCACGCCCCAGATAGGTGTCGGTTTGGGACGGCCGTCCTTGGTGAACGTCGTCAACAGTAGGTACTTGGACCTGATGACGTCCTGAAAACTAAGAGCCACGCTCTTCTTTATATCTGCCCACTGCATGCCGTGCTCAGATCAGTCGTCGGCAAGCTCGCGACCTTCGATCAGCTCGCCTATACCCGTCACACCCAGTCGCTCGCGAAACGCCTGTGCGGTGTAGCCAACGGCCGCCGCGTCGGTTCGGGCCCGCACTGTCGCCGACCGCGGCATGTGAAACAGCACGCCGATTTCGCCGAAGTAGTCGCCGGGTCCGGCTACCTTCGCTAATTCCTCTCCGCCATCGGCTAATTCGCGCACAATATCGAACTCGCCTTCGGATACGACATAGATCAGATCGCCCATCGTGCACTGCTCAAACAGCACCTCGCCGGCGCGCAGGCGCACAGTTTCGGGTGGCCGGTTCGCCGACACGAGCGCCGGTGCCAGCTCGACGACGCGATCGGCCATCGGCAAAATCCGGCTGTCGTGGGTGGCGACCACCACCACACGTTCGCCTTCCGCGAGCGAGCGGATCAGCCGCAGCACCTCCTCCACCTGGATGAAGTCGAGGTGCGCAGTCGGTTCGTCGGCGAGGATCAACGGCGGATCCAGCGCGATCGCACGAGCGACTGCGACGCGTTGTTGCTGCCCGCCGCTCAGATCGCCGGGTCGATGTTTCATGCGGTCTGAAAGATTGACGCGGGTCAGGAGTTCCTCGGCACGACGACGCGCCCACGCGCGTGACATTCCAGCCGCGCGGATCGGGATCATCACGTTCTCGAGGGCGGTCAGGCTGGGCACGAGGTTGAACGCCTGGAAGACGATGCCGACCTTGTCGCGCCGGTACTTCGCCAGCGCCCGGCCTTCGAGCGCTGTGACGTCGACGTCGTCGAACTTGATTGCTCCAGATTTGGGTCGCAAAATGCCCCCGAGGCACGACAGCAATGTCGTCTTCCCGCAGCCGCTGGGCCCTAGCAGGATCAACAGCGACCCGGCCGGCACATCGAGGCTCAGGCCGTTGATCGGCCGGAGCGCGTAGCCACCGCTGGAGTATTCGACGACGAGGTCCTGGATGCTGAGGTCGCCCACTGTTCAGGGACCTCCGAACGCCAGCGCGGGATCGACCGCCACCGCGCGCCGCAGCCCGGCAACGCTGGCGAGCAGGCCGATCACTATCGCGATCACCGGCAGCGCGAGGTAGGCACGTATCGGCACGACCACGGTCATCGGGAACAACGGTGCCAGCAGCTGCGACAGGGCGACGCCCAGCGCCGCCGCGAATAGCGCAACGACGACCGCCTGCAGCGCAAGCCCCGCCAGAATCGACCGGGTGGGCACGCCGATCGCCTTGAACACCGCGAAGTCCCGCAGGCGTTCGAGCGCTGAAAGGTACACCAGAGATCCGACGATCAACACCGCCACGATCCACAGCAAGCCAGCCACGATCGTGATCGAAACGACCGCGACCTTCAACGGGCGCAACAGGTCATTGACACCTGCCGCTCGCTCGAGGGTCTGGTAGCCGTCCGGGAGCTGTCGTGGAACGCCGAGTATCCCGATCGAGGTGACCATTGGCTGCCCGGTGTACGCCAGCTGTTGCAGTCCCTGGGTCGTCAGGAAGATGTTGGGCATCTTCGCCAATGCGGTGGAATTCGGCACAATGCCAACGATTCGCAACGTGCGCGCACCGACCGGTAGATCTTCGCCGATGTGTCGGTCCAGCGTGCTCGACACCGCGACCTCGTCGGGCGTCGACGGCACCCGACCCTCCGAGACGCCCGGCATGCCGGGTCCGCGCTCGGGCGCCCCGAACGCCGTGGCGTTTCGCGTTGACGTGCCCTCCCTGATCGTCGACGCAGCGGTGGCCAGCGGGGCCGCGGCGACGATACCGGGCTCAGCGGCCACCCAGGCCAGGTCGACTTGCGCGAATGGGGTTGACCCCAAGAACGGTCCGGCCGCGCCGGACTTGACCACGAACGAGTCGACGCCCATGGAGTCGACGGTCCGCTGCGCCTCCACCCGAAAGCCGTTGGCAAGCCCGGTCAGGACGAGCGTCATCGCGAAGACCAATCCGGTGCTGAGGATCGCGATGACGAGGCGCCGCCTTCGCCATTGCATGTCACGGAGGGCCGCGGACAGCATGTTTGCGACGCTACCGATGACCAGGCATTTTCGTGCCTGGTTTGGCCATGTTTGCAGTCCCGCTGGGTGTCATGGCATTGCTTCGGCCCAGGCGATGTGCCCCTCGAGGCCAAGCGATGCAGCCATGTCGCGGTAGCGATTCACGAATTCCAGGTAGTTCACACCTTCGCCGCGCGCCCGGGCCAGCAGGGCGCGCGACCGCAGCAGCCAGATGTCGCGCATAGCCAGACCGTCATCATCATCGACCGGCGCGCCCGCTAACTGTTCGATCGCGGCCTCGGCCTCAGTGAGATCACCTTCGCCCGCGCGATCCACGAGTGTCTCGACCAGAACGCCGTTGACGATGGTGCTCCACCCCGACAGCCCCCGCTCACGCAACAAATGGTCGAAAGCGGCACGCATGACTGGGATGGCATCGTCGCAATGTCCACGCCGAGCCCCCTCACGCGCCAGGTAGACATCGGCGAACAACGCCGCCACCGGCTTGTATTCGGCAGGAGTGTGGGTCGCGACTACCGCCGCGCCACATCCGTGACAGAACCGGGCGTTGTCGAGGAGTTCGACGCCACACGAGCGGCACGCCGTTCCGGCCGTCATCCGACCTCCGCCGCTCGTTCCCCCGTGTTGACAGGATAGGGCGCCAGACAGCTGACGGCAGGGTTGTTGGCGGAGTTAGGGTGTGGTCATAGCAGTAAGGACGAGTGCAGATGAACGTTTCAGATGAACGCAGATGAACACTGACGACGAGTCCGTCACAACTCTGGAAGACCTCAGGGGCGATCTGGCGCTTCGACACAAGTGGATGCCCAGCAGCGGGGCCTCGGTCGACCCCGCGATCGTTGAGGCTGACATGGCGGCCCTCGACCGCGATGGCTACGTCATTTGGGAAAACCTGCTGAGCACCGAGGACTGCCGGCAGATCCGCGACGTCGTGCGTCCCTGGCTGGGACATACCGGCCGCAATTCTTTCGAGGGCCATCGCACCCAGCGCATCTACAGCGTGCTGAGCAGGACGCGGGTGTGCGACCGGCTTGTCGATCATCCACGGGTGCTGGCGGTGCTGGATCGGTTGCTGATGGCCAACTATCTGCTTTCGGCGTTGCAGGCCATCAATATTCAGCCCGGAGAGTCGGCACAACTGGCTCACCACGACGACGGGTTCTACCCGGTTCCCCGCCCGCGGGCTCCGTTGGCGGCCGCGACGATCTGGGCGATCGACGACTTCACCGCCGACAACGGCGCGACGGTGCTATACCCGGGCAGCCACCGGTGGGGCAAGCGGCGACCGGGCCCGGACGATCCCTCGCTACCTGTGGTGATGCCCGCGGGCTCGTGCGTCTTCTTTATCGGCACCCTGTGGCACGGCGGAGGAGCCAACACCACCACCCACGACCGTCTTGCTGTCACCGCCCAGTACTGCCAACCGTGGCTGCGACCGATGGAAGCCTTCACCCTCTCGGTGTCGCGCGACATCGCCCGAACGGTCTCCGACGACATCCGTCGCATGCTCGGCTACAGCATCCACCCGCCGTTCGTCGGTGCGGTCGACGGGTTGCATCCACTAAGGCTGCTGGAATGAGGCTGCTGGAACAGCCTTAGCGCCTTCCCGATACCGCCCGCTTTCGCTGTCGGGGTTCGCGGTAGGTTGCGCCGAACCGGGGCACCTCGAGGGGACCGGCGTGCCGGGCCGCATCGATGGCACTGCGCAGCGGACGAGCCAAGCCCGCGAACGAGGCCATGTCGAACACCATCGGTGTCAGCAGCCGGTTGTGGACATAGCCAAACGCGCTGGCGGTCTGAGGGTCAGCCCATCCGAGGGTTCCGCCCAAACCGATATGGCCGAACCCTTTGAGCAGGCCGGGTACCGGCGATTCGTGATAACCGAGGTGAAACGGCATCGGCACCATCAAGTTCAAATCCGGGAGCACCCGCGGGTTGCCGGCCAAGCCAGTGACCAACTCAGACGACAGGAACTGTGTTCCGTCGATGCGACCGTCGTTGGCCAATGCGGCGTACATCTTCGCCAGGCCGCGGCCAGTGACAACACCGTTGGCCGCGGGAACCTCACCGTCAAGGAACGGGATATCGCCCTGCACAAACGATTTGATACCCGGGAAATACATTGCGCCCAGAGCCCCGGAGAATGGCAGACCGGCCACCCGTGGCGCGACGAAGTTGAACACCGGATTGGGCCGAGTGCTCTGCGGGGCCAGAATCTGGGCCACCTTGGTCGGCGCGCCGGCCGGCGGTCGGCCGAGATGGAGACCGTCGGTGTTCAGCGGCTGCGCCAGCTCGCTGCGAACCAGCTCGCGCATGCCCATGCCGGTCACCGATCGGGCCAGACCGGACAGCAGCCAGCCGTAGGTCAGCGCGTGATACGCCGGGGCGCCCCGCAGGTGGTCAACCGGTGCCGCGGCCAGCCGCTCCTCCATGAGGTGGTGATCCATCAGTTCCGTCGGGCTGACGCCCTTCAGGTGTGACAGCCCGGATCGATGCCGCAAGACGTCGCGGACCGTGATGTCGGCTTTGCCGTTGGCCCCGAACTCCGGCCAGTACTCGGCAACGGGTGTGTCGTAGCACAGCAACTCACGGTCGACGAGCCGGTGAATCACCGTCGATGCGACGCCCTTCGTCGCGGAGAACACCATCGCGCCGGTATCGGCCGTCCACGGCACCTCACCGGCCCGATCTGACCACCCCGTCCAGACGTCGACGACCGGGCGGCCCTCGATGTAAACGGACAGGGCCCCGCCACCGAACCGGCGCCCGGGAAACAGCCGGGCGAACAACCGGACGACATTGGCGAAGCGCGGATCGGCCGCGCCGCTGACCCCGCGTGGCAGGCCGCTGTCGCCGTGAAGCAGAGACGTCTGGACCACTGTGCTATCGCGCAACTCGAGGTTGACCCGCACCGCCGCGCCGCGATCCGATCATGGCGTGATGCTATTACTCATGGAGAGTCCGGCGTATCGAAATCCACTTTCACGAGTAACGGGGGACCGCCGGCTCCCCCATCTCCGGCAGGATGGCAGCATTTAATGATGAGTAGACGCAGCATTGCTCGCATCGTTGCA
The DNA here is from genome assembly GCF_035570115.1 of Mycobacterium sp. Lineage (GTDB taxonomy): Bacteria > Actinomycetota > Actinomycetes > Mycobacteriales > Mycobacteriaceae > Mycobacterium. The sequence continues at coordinate 22,476 of NZ_DATMLH010000116.1, read as the reverse complement.
ACTGCGCTGGTGCTGGCTTGGGCCTTGTCAACCGCGCCGGTGGGCCTTCGGGTCGCCCACGCCGATCCGTGTCCGGACGCCCAGGTGGTGTTCGCTCGCGGCACCGGCGAGCCCCCTGGCGTCGGTGGGGCCGGCCAAGCGTTCATCGACTCGCTCACCGCGCAGGTGCCCGGGCGTTCCGTGGATGTCTACCCGGTCAACTACCCGGCGACCGACGATTACGTCGACAGCGCGAAGGCCGGCGCGGGTGATGCGGGTGCTCACATCCAGGACATGGTTGCAAGCTGCCCAAACACCAAGATGGTGCTTGGTGGATATTCCCAAGGCGCGGCTGTCATGGATCTGACAACCAATGAGTTACCTGCCCGCGTTGGTGGTCATGTCGCCGCGGTCGCCCTCTTCGGCAATCCGCAAAGTAGCTACGCGAGGCAGTTGGGGGCCGACCAGTTCCCGCCGATCGGCCCGGCCTATCAGGCGAAGACGGATGCGATATGCGTTCCCAACGACATGATCTGCGCCGAAGGCGGGAACATGCTCGCACACCTGTCATATGTTCCCGATTCGACCAACCAGGCCGCCACATTCGTCGCGGGCCGACTCTAGGGCTCCTTCTTCCGATCCGTATCCCGGCTCGGCTGCACCCGTTTGGGCTCGCCCGGCATTTTGGGGTAATTCGGTGGGTAGGGCAGATCGCCGAGTCCGCGCTTGTCGTCGGCCTCGACCATCTCGAGCAGCGGCGCGATCGACTGATCGACCGAATCCATGTCGGCCCAGGGGTCGTCGCGGCGGTCCACCAGATCCGCCACGGTAGCCATGGTGTAGTCGTCGGGGTCGGCGGTGGCCAGCTCGTCCCACGTCAGCGGCATCGACACCGTCGCGATTTGGGTGCGCCGCACCGAGTATGCCGACGCGAACGTGCGGTCGCGAGCGTTCTGGTTGAAGTCGATGAAGATCCGCTTGCCCCGTTCTTCCTTCCACCACGAGGTCGTCACCGCATCCGGAGCCCGGCGCTCGACCTCCCGTGCCAGCGCGATGCCGGCGCGGCGCACAGCGACGAAATCCCAATCCGTTTTGATCCGCAGGAACACGTGGATACCGCGGCCCCCGGACGTCTTCGGGTAGCCGACCAGTCCGAGTTCGTCGAGCAGCGGTCGCAATACGTCGACGGCCACGCCGCGGGCCTCGGCAAAACCCGTGCCGGGCTGGGGATCCAGGTCGATGCGTAACTCGTCGGGGTGCTCGGTCTCCGGGCAGCGGACTTGCCACGGATGCAGTGTGACGGTGCCCATCTGCGCCGCCCACACGATGGACGCGGGTTGGGTCACCTTCAGCGCGTCGGCGGTCCGCCCGGACGGAAACGTGACGCGGCACGTCTCCAGGTAGTCGGGGTGGTGCTGCGGAATTCTCTTCTGGTAGATCTCCTCGCCGTCGATACCGTCGGGGAAACGCTGCAGATGAGTGGGCCGGTCCCGCAGCGCGGTGAGCATCGGGCCGCGACCGACCGCGAGGTAGTACTCGACGAGTTTGCGTTTGGTTCCCTTGGCTCCCAGCTTGGGGAAATAGACCTTGTCCGGGTTAGTGAGCCGGACGGCGATCCCGTCCACGTCGAGTTCTTCTGCTGCCGCAGCCATATCCCGATTCCAGCACAGGGTTCCAGCACAATGTGCACATGCACTTGCCTGTCATGCCGCCGGTTTCGCCCATGCTGGCGAAATCGGTCAAATCCATCCCGCCCGAGGCGTCGTATGAGCCGAAATGGGACGGATTCAGGTCCATATGCTTCCGCGACGTCGATGAGGTCGAGCTGGGCAGCCGCAACGAGCGACCGATGACCCGCTATTTTCCCGAGCTGGTCGCGGCGGCCAAGGACGAGCTGCCGGAACGGTGTGTGATCGACGGCGAGATCATCATCGCCACCGACCACGGCTTGGACTTCGAGGCGCTACAGCAGCGCATCCACCCGGCCGATTCACGAGTGCGGATGCTCGCCGAACACACGCCCGCGTCCTTCATCGCGTTCGATTTGCTCGCCCTCGGCGAAGACGACTACACCGGGCGGCCATTTTCCGAACGCCGCGCCGCGCTTGTCGACGCTCTAGCTGGTTCGGCGGGCCTCTCGGGCCGCTCGATCCACGTCACGCCCGCAACGACCGATCTGGCGACCGCGCAACGTTGGTTCGACGAGTTCGAGGGAGCCGGCCTCGATGGCGTCGTGGCCAAGCCGCTGGGAATCACGTATCAGCCGGACAAGCGGGTGATGTTCAAGATCAAGCACGAGCGCACTGCGGACTGCGTGGTCGCCGGTTATCGCGTGCACAAGTCGGGCGGCGACGCGATCGGCTCGCTGTTGCTCGGGCTCTACAACAACGACGGCACACTCGCATCGGTCGGCGTCATCGGCGCGTTCCCGATGGCCGAGCGGCGGCGCCTATTCACCGAGCTACAGCCGCTCGTCACCGCCTTCGATGGCCATCCGTGGAATTGGGCTGCCCACGAAGCAGGCGAACGCACGCCACGTAAGAACGAATACTCCCGCTGGAACGCGGGCAAAGACCTCTCGTTTGTCCCGCTGCGACCCGAGCGGGTAGTTGAAGTTCGCTACGACCACATGGAAGGCGCACGGTTTCGGCACACCGCGCAGTTCAACCGCTGGCGTCCCGATCGGGAACCACAGTCATGCACCTACGCTCAGCTCGAAACCCCGGTCACCTTCAAGCTCGGCGACATCGTGCCCAGCCTGGGTGGGGTCTAAAAAGGCGGGGGTTTGTTGCGTTCGGCCACGTGGGCGGCGTTGAGGGCGCGTTCGGCGTCGATGCGGTAGGCGCGGTCTTGTTGGCGTGTTCGGCGACGTCGGGGCATCATGATCCCGCGATCACCGAGTGGTCGATCATCCGTTGGGGCAGTGGGTAGTTCGCCGGTGGGCAGGCACATGCGGGGAAACAACAGCCGACTGCCGGGGCGAGTCGTGTAGGTCTGACCGCTGGGAGCGGTCCACACGATGGTCCCGTCTGGCCACTGCTCGTCAGACCACCCGGTCCAGAAAGTTTTCAGCAGATGGTGTTTTCGACAGACGCACTTGAGGTTGGACGGATGGGTGGGCCCAAGCGGGTAGGCCACCGTGTGGTCGATATCGCAGAACTCGGCAGCCCGATCACAGCCCGGGAACCGACAGGTCAGATCGCGGCAGCGGATGAACCGCTCCAGCGCGGCCGACGGGCGGTAGCACGGCTCGGCCGCTGCGTTCACGGGAAGACCCACCGGCGTGACCTTGGCGCCGCCGCGGATCAACTCGGCCAACAGCGGAGCCGGCACCGCACCGCCGCTGACCATCCGACCGGCGGGCCGTTTGATCCCGTCACCGGGTGGATCGGGTTCAGGGTCGACAGCAAGCGCCTCTGACGCGCGCCGTTCCCCCGACATGTGCGGGTCGGGGGCCGCGGTCAACGCCGATTCTTCGGCGACAACGTGAATGACGACGCTTCTGGCCCGCTGATCGACATCGACACCGGCCGGGCAGGCAACGTCGCCGCAGCCACACACCAGCCGGTCGGCCCCGGCGGCAAGCGCACCCAACGCGTCGGCGCGGCGCTGGGCAATGGTGCGCGGATCCTCGTCGCACACCCCATCAGCCATCTGACCCAGGCGGCGGTTCAGCACCGCAGCGTCGGTCGAGTACAACGTCCCCCACACGTTGGTGGTGCCGTCCTGGCCATGCGGCGAGTCGATCACCACATCACGGCCACGAGCCGCCGCCCGGGTCCGGCGCAGCGCCGCGGGGTCGTAGCGATCAACAATGGCGTCGATCGCTTGCTCCGTCTTGGCCACCGACAGCGGCCCAAACCGGATGGCCTCTTCGGCCAACGTCGTATCGGCCAAGGCCAGTGCCGCCGCATCTTTGATCAGATCGGTGCGCCACACGATCGCAGCCACCAACCGCGCGCTGATCGCCCCCTCGACGAACAACGCCGCCACCTTGGGTAGCCGGTCACGCAGCGCGACACCCAGATACATCTGGGCCGACGCCATCCCGTGGCTGACATGCAAGGCAGCCGCAACCTCGGCGGCCATTGAATCCCAGTTGTCGCACGACCACTGCGCGCAGTCGGTGGGACCGTCAGCGCGTCGGCGCACCAACTCCGCGATCGCCGCCAACCGGCGTGCCGAAGCCGCCGCCTCGACGCAGGCCCATCCGGTAACGGCGGCGATCACCATGCCCTCGTCGGCGACGGCTAAATCCTCCGGCCCCGGCAGCCCTGTATCGAACATACGTGCGATTCTAATAGCGACCAGCGTCACGAGCAGCGCCGCAACCCACGGCCTGTGGACAACCCGCTAACTGTGGACAACTGTCAAAACGGCGACGGCAAAACCGGCCGGCCCACGTTCACACCGAGACCGCAACCGACAGCGTCGATAACCCGCGCAGCGTGACATTTCGCTTATAGATCGGCTCACCGTCCAGGCGCGCTCCGGGGAAACGCGCCGTGATCGCCGACAGCGCGACCGCCGCCTCCAGCCGAGCGAGCGGAGCGCCCAGGCAATAGTGCAGACCCCGTCCGAATGCTAAGTGCCGGAACGTGTTTCGATCCGGATCGAAGGTCTCTGGCCGCTCGAACTCAGCGGGGTCGTGCTGAGCTGCGGCCAGCAGCAGCATCATTGAATCGCCCTTGACGACCCTGCTATCCCCGATCGTCATGTCGTCGGCGGCGATTCGGGCTACCAATTGCACGGGCGGGTCGTAACGCAGTGTTTCCTCGATGACCGCCTGCGCGCGATCTGCGTCGGCACCCAGCGCGGCCCATTGCGTGGGGTTGCGCAACATCGCCAAGATCGCGTTGGCGATCAGGTTCACGGTGGTCTCGTGTCCGGCGATCAGCAGCAGGCTGCACGTCGAGACGATCTCCTCCTCGGTTAGCTGATCGCCGGACTCCTCCACCGCGATCAACCGCGACATCAGATCGTCACCGGGTTGTGAGCGGCGCTGTCCGATCAGCTCGTGGAGGTATTCTCGCAGCCACTGACCAGCCTGAATGCGCTCGTCCATACCCTGCATCGGTTCGCCGGTGATCGCGAAGAACGGGTCCAGCGCCTGGGCCAGCAGCGCCGATGCGCGGCTGAACTCAGCCTCGTCCTCCAGCGGAACCCCCAACAGCCGGCAGATGACCGCCACCGGCAGCGGGTAAGCGAGATCGCTGACGGCGTCGAACCGGCCCCGCTCGGCGATGCGCTCCAGCAACCCGTCGACCAGCTCGGCGATGTCCGGTTGCAGCTCACTGACCACCTTGGGCACGAACGCCTTGCTGACCAGTTTGCGCAGCCTGGTGTGATCGGGCGGATCGAGGAACAAGAAACCGGGAGGCCCCATTGGACGCGCGGTCGCACCGTCGGCGAGCAGGCGTTGCGCGACCGTCGACTTGAGCCGGTCGGCGGAGGATGACGGATGCCGCAGCACCTCGTCGCAGTCGCGATAGGCCGAAAAGACGATCAGGTTGGCTTCCGGCAGGTACATGGGGCCGCGGTCACGAAACTGCTTGTATACCGCGTACGGGTCGGCTCGGTTGGCCGGATCCAGTAGTTGCAGCAGAAGTGCCTGCGGCTCGGCGACACTCGACACACTCGTCATGCACACATTGTGCAGGCGTTCGAAAGATGGTTGCCGTTTCGCGACGTCAACCCGCTAGATTCGGCTTAAGGATCGCCAGCAGGGGGATTGTTGTGAACGGTAAATCGGTCGTCGTCGCGGTGGCTGTCGCGATGATCGGCGTTGCCGGGTGCTCATCGCACGCAGCGATCAAGTCGGCACCCGGGACGTTGCCGCCCGGCACTGCCGAACTCAGCGTCAACGGCAGCACGACGCGGGCCACCGATGCGGTGCAATGTGAGTCCATCGATTGGCTGAGGACCATCAAGACCGGCGATGAGGCCTCGAGTGTCATCGTGATGCTCTCCGGCGCGAAAAAGCTGGTCGCCGAATTCGTGCGGTTCCAGAACTTCGACGGCTTCACCGGCAGTTACGACCGCCATATGCAAGGCGAGGCAGCGGTTGCTATGACCGGTCCCACGTATCGCATTGCCGGTACCGCGGTCGGCTTCGCCGGCGCCAAGGCGACCGAACGGACGACGGCGCCGTTCGAGCTGCGCGTGTCCTGCTGACGCCGGTCAGCTGCGTAGAAATTCGACGATATAGCCGGCGAGCTCTTCTCCGGCATCCTCTTGGAGGAAGTGCCCGGCATCGTGCACGACCGGGTGCCGGATCCCCCGCGCGCCGGGCATTTCGCGCTGCAAGATCGGCGACATCCCGCCGGTGATCGGGTCGCCGTCGCTGAAAGCGACCAACATCGGCGTCGAACTCGCGCACAGCTTGGCCCACGCCGAGCGGTTGGCCGGTGCCGCGGGGTCATCCGGTGACGTCGGCACCAATCCGGGCATGGCGCGCGGTGCGGCACAATAGGTGTCGTCGGGAAATGGCGCGTCGTAGGCCGCGCGCACGGCGTCGCTCATCGGCCGACGACAGCCCCCCTGCACGAATCGGCCGATATCGATCGTCGGCAGCCCCTGGATAGCCTCGCGGAATCGCCACCAGATTTTCGGCATCGGGATATCGCCGGTGGGCAGGCCGGTGTTGGCGACGACGAGCCTGCTGAAGCGTTCGGGATGCTCTGCGGCCAAACGTAACCCGATCAGTCCGCCCCAGTCCTGCCCGACCAGCGTGACCCGCTGCAGGTCCAAAATGTCGAACGCCAGTGCCCGCACCCACTCGACGTGGCGGGCGTAGGTGTGGTCCTCTCGGCGCGCCGGCTTGTCGGAACGACCGAACCCGACCAGGTCCGGGCAGACGACACGACGCCCGGCAGCGGTCAGCACGGGAATCATCTTGCGGTACAGGAAGGACCACGACGGCTCGCCATGCAGCATGAGCACTGGGTCAGCATCGCCTGGCCCGTCTTCCACCCAGGCCATTCGCAGCGACCCGCCGTCGTCGTCTGATACGTCAGAATAGTTTGGGCTATAAGGGAATTCGGGTACGTCCGTGAACCGGTCGTCAGATGTTCGCAGCGTCTGCACAAATGTGAACATACGCCAGGCTCATCGGCCTTGGCGCAAACCGGCCAGGGTGGGGTGTGCCATCAATCGATCCAGAAAGGCATGGTGTCCTTTGAGGAGCTTGGTCTTGGCCTGCGCAAGCGGGAACCAGCCCACCCGGTCGACCTCGGGGAAGGCCTGCATCCGCCCGGACCCCTTGGGCCATTCGAGTTCGAAGGTATTGCTCTGGGCGTTGGCGATATCCAAATCGCCGCGCACGGCGAACACGGTGAGCACCTTGCCGCTCGGCTGCTTGACCGAGCCGAGGTCGATTCGCGGGCCAGTCGGCGGTGCCAGCCCCGTCTCCTCCTCGAATTCGCGCTGCGCGGCCGCCCACGGGTCTTCGCCGTCGGTGTACTCACCCTTGAGGATCGACCAGGCGCCGTCATCCTTGCGTGCCCAAAACGGCCCACCCGGGTGTCCGATAAGAACTTCGACGACGCCGTCGCGCACCCGGAACAGCAGCAGCCCCGCGCTCAGCCTAGGCATCGTCGCCGGTCAGACTCCGATCGCGCGTTCTAAATCTTTCAGCGAGCTTTCCAGATGACCCAGCAGGCGCTGCAGATGCGGCACACTTCGCCGACATCCGACCAAGCCGAAATCGATGTTGTCGGCGTTGTTGGTCAGGGTGATGTTCAACGCCTGCCCGTCCAGCGCGATCGACAGCGGATAGTTGCCGTCGAGCCGGGCGCCGCCCCAGTACATCGGTTCGGTTAGCCCCGGCACGTTGGAGATGACGATGTTGAACGGTGGTGGCGCCGACGAGACGAAGCCCGGCACCGCAGCGAGTCCCAGCGGCGCCAGGAGAAACGCCGACAACGCAAACGCTTGTAGCCGAGGCAGTTCCGAGATCACCTTTTTGTTGCCCCGCATCGATTCGCTGATTGTCTCGAGCCGCTTCGCCGGATCCTCAACGTCGGTCGCCAGGTTGCACAGGATGCTGCCGACCATGTTGCCGCCGGCGTCGGCCTCCTCCGCTCTACGCAGGCTGACCGGGACCATTGCGATCAGCGGCGCGTCGGGCAGCGCATGCTGATCCAGCAGGTAGGAGCGCAGCGCGCCGGAACACATCGCCAGCACGACATCGTTGACAGTCACTCCGGCGGCCCGCTTGATGGTCTTGACCCGGTCCAGCGACCACGACTGGGCGGCCACCCGCCGCGCACCACCGATGGGAACGTTGAGCATGGTGCGCGGTGCGGCGAACGGCAAGGTCAGTTGCTGTTCCACCAGCGCGGCCCGGGCCAGCGACCACGTCGAGGGACCGAAGGCCGCAACGGATCCCGCTAGCTGCCTGAGCGCCTGCCATCGGGACCGCTCGGCCGGACGGCGATGGCGTCGGGGCAGACTCCAAATCGCCTGCAGCTCCGGATCATCCGCGTCGGTCGACAGCGTGCGCTGCATCAGTTTCAGCGCGGAGACGCCGTCGATCAACGAGTGGTGAAACTTGCTGTAAAGGGCGAACCGGCCGTCGTTCAGTCCCTCGACGAAGTAGGCCTCCCAGAGCGGGCGATGCCGGTCCAGCAGGCTGCTGTGCAGTCGCGAGGTCAGCTCGAGGAGCTCGCGGACCCGTCCCGGCGACGCCAGTGCCGAGCGCCGCAGGTGGTAGTCGATGTCGACGTCATCCGGATCGTCGTAAGCCCACGCAACGTTGGCGAGTCCGCCGACGACCCAGGCGGGTCGCTTGCGAAAGGTGGGTTGGAATTCGCGGTTGGCGGCCAGAGCGGCGGCGGCTTCTCGGACGAACTCCGGCCCGGCCCCCTCCGGCGGCTTGAACAGTTGCAAGCCACCGACGTGCATAGGGTGCTCGCGCGATTCGGTCAGCAGGAAAATCGAGTCGGTTGGCGACATCAGCTCCATCGCCCCATTAAAGCGCGGCGTGAAGCGGATTCGACCGGATCCGCACAGCCCGATGGCGTTTTAGACCCGCGCGGTCACAGGTGGAAGCCCGGGAGACCCGGAAAGTGTGGGAGCCCAGGACCCGGGCCGTGCGGGATGCCTGGGAGACCTGGACCAGGGCCGTGCGGGATGCCCGGCATGGGACCAGGACCCGGCGGCCCCGGGTGGAGACCTGGAGCCCACGGTCCAGGCCCGGGCATCGGGGGCGGCGGCCCAGGAGCCAGCGGGCCTGGACCGGGCATTGGTAGCGGCGCAACCGGCACCGGTATCACCGGCACAACGGCCGGCGGGGGCGGAGCGACCGGAGCAGGTGCCGGAGCTGCCGGGGCCACCACCGGAGCGGCCGGGGCCTGCGCCGGTAGTGGCACCGGCTTGGCCGGAACCACCACACTTTTCCCAAGGCTGGGTCGGCTACTGACCGAGGGACGGATGTCGAGCGCCAACGAGATCGTCAGCGCCGCAACACCGAAAACGAAGACCATTAGTACGCCGAGGGCAACCAGGAACGGTCGACGGCCCGGCTCGGTTTCCTCGGCCAAGAACTCAGCGTCGTCGACCGCTGTATAGAAGTTGGCCTCGTCCGGCACAGCGCTGTACGCGCGTTGTTGGCTGTCCGCGCCGTCGTAAACCGGCATGACCGGCTCCGCCGCTCCGGTGCCGGGATCTTGGGCATACGCCAAGGCGGAGGTTGACCAGTCGAAAAGCGGCGCATGCGCGGATGCCAGCGCCGCACCGCGAGCCAGCGCCGATTCCGGCTCGGTGGGCGCGCTGACGGTCAGCGGAGTCGCGGCGTCGAGCTCCGCCTTGATCATCGCGACGTCAACTCCGCTGGAACCCACCACGAACAGGCCCTGCGGATGTGGTTCCAGCCGGGTCGCGCCGGCGGCCATCGCGGTGAGCTCAGCCACCGCATCCGCGTCATCATTCGGCAGCGAAGCTCGGCGCACATCGGTGATCGAGCCGTCCCCTGAGTCGACGACGGCCAGCGTCGCGCAGTCCGGCTCGACGAACAGCAACCCGGTGTGGGCGTAGCCGATGGCGGTGCCATGTGCCTGAGCCAACGCGGCCGCGGACAGAAAGGCCGAGACCAGCATGATGTTTTCCACCCGGTGAGCAGCCAAGGCATCCCGCAAGACGCCGGCCTCGACGGGATCAACCCAGGTCACACCGGTCGATGCCAGCCGATAACCGCTCTCGGCGGCACCTTGTCGAGTGCCCAGGATCGCCGCCAAAACCTGATCGGTCGCGCTCGAGGTTACGGCGTTGCCGGCAGCCGCTGCCGTGGTGACGGGGAAAGCGTCCTGGTCGACGGTGGCACCGTCACCGCTTTCCCCTTCGACCAGCACCATTCGGACTGTTGACGGTGCCATCGACACTCCAAAAACGATGTCCACAACCCCTCCAACGCAGTTGTGCGGTGCAGTGTGGAGGTCTGGCGATCGGCGAAACCGCGCACGGCCCCCCGGCCGATTTGATCCTACTCGCCGATTAATCGAACAGCGCCAGGCTGGTCAACTGGTAAACAGTCCGCCGAGTGGCCCGATTGGCCCAAAATGGGATCGATAGCGTCCTGCTGGATGCCAGTCAGCATGCCGTCGCGTGTCGCGCAGCCCGAACTTGTCGTTGCCGGTCCTTATTATCGGCCCATGCACCGGGCGTCCCTGGTCACCTCGGCAACCAGTAGCCTCCCGAGCTGGCCGGACCTACTCCTGGCATGAAGATTGCCTTGATCTTTCTCCCGCTTTACTTCGGGCTCGTCGTCGGCGTCGTCGGCGGCGTCTGGCTGGGCTTGGCGGGAGCCATCTTCGGCGTGCTCTTGGCGCTGTTGCTGCGGCGTGAGCGCCCACCAGCCGGCATGACAGCAATTGATGGCATGAGCGGGGTGGAGTTTGAGGGCTACGTCGCCGCGCGCCTGCGCCGTGCGGGCTGGCAGGTCAGATTCACCCCGGCGGTCGGTGACTACGGCGTCGACTTGATCGCCGAAAAGGACGGCCAGTCCGTGGCGATCCAGTGCAAGCGCCACGGCAAGTCGGTCGGTGTTGCGGCCGTCCAGCAGGTGGTCTCGGGTGCGCTGCACCATGGCTGCACCCGGAGCCTTGTCGTGAGTAACCAGGAGTTCACCACTGCTGCAAGACAATTGGCCTATACCCACCGTTGCCAACTCATTGGGCGCAGGGCATTGCAAGCCTGGGTGCCACACCCCGCACAGAGAGCGGTTTAGCAAGCAACCAGACAGTCGGCGCAGCCCGGTGTGACCTGACACAACGACGGGGGTCGATCGTTGGTGCGCAGGACATTGCCCTCGTCGGAGTTTCTCAAGATTGTGTGAGGAGTCGGGCCGTGTCGAGGTTCACGGCCCGACTCCATGCAACTGAGTTTTATGAGAAAGAGGAGACGGACCGTGGTTGCGGTAGAAAAGCTGGCGGAAAAGATAACCGCTAATTACGACAATCCGTTACGCAGCTCCATAGACGTGCCAGCGCAGGTTGAGTCCTTACTCCAAAGCTTAGGGGCAACATCTTCCGATTCCGGAGGGAAAGTCACCTATTACGGGGCTGACCCCATTACGCCGGATCGGTTGCCGTATGGATCTATCAGCGCAATCTCGCTGGCGGCCAAGGCGATCCTGGTTGCGAAGATATGGAAGGAGCGCACCGGCGAGGGCCAAGACATCCACGTCGACGTGCGTAAATCTTTGCGGCGCCTCACACCCTTCCTCGACGGGAAGTGGGAACTGGTCAATGGATTCCCCGGGCGCACGGATCCGTACAGCCCATTTTCCGACGGTCCAGATATTGTGCCGACCGGTGATGGCAAGTGGATTATGTTCGCCGAGATTTATCCCGCCCTGCGGCAGCGTTGCCTCGATCTCCTTAAACCGAGGGGCGGTTCGTACGAGGCGCTACGCGATGCGGTGAAAGAATGGAACGGCGAGGAACTCGAAGCCGCCGCCGAGAAAGCGGCTATCCCTATGCCGCTCGCCCGCAACATCAAAGACGTACTGAAGTTGGATGCCTTCACCAAGAACCTGGGTCTCATCCCGCTGGTCAGCGTGGAGAAGGTAGGCGAAAGCGATCCAATTCCATTCACGCCCAACCCGACAACGCCGCTCGATGGTATCCGTCTGCTCTCGTCAAGCCACGTCATCGCCGCCCCGTCGATCGGTCGCGCAATGGCCCTGCATGGCGCCGATTCACTCAACGTGTGGCGGCCATCCGACGTCGAGCACTCGCTCTGGCACTACACCTCGCATGTCGGAGTCCGGTCCACCATGCTCGAGCTGGGTAGCAATGCAGGCCATGACAAGTTCCGCGAGCTGCTGTCCCAGGCCGACGTCTTGGTCACCAACCGCCGTCCCGGATGGCGGCAGCGTTTCCACATCACGCCGGACGAAGTGCTCAAAGAGCGACCAGGTCTCATCGATACGCAGATCACCTGGGCCGGCGAAAGTGGACCGTGGTCGTCTCGGGTGGGGTTCGACGTCACGGCGACCTTCGCACTGGGTCTGGACAACATCGAGGGCAGCGACGAGAAGCCCGCACATCCGTCGATCTTCGTGGCCTGCGATTACGCGGCGGGTTGGCTCGCCACCTGCGGCATCCTGTCGGCATTGCTGCGGCGCGCGAAGGAAGGTGGGAGCTACCGCGTCAGGGTTTCGTTGGTACGCACGGCTCTGTGGCTTCCTGAATTGGGCATCTTCGACCGCGACTACGCGACGAAAACGGCCGGCTCAAACGACGAGCACCACTATCCGGATCCCGATGGATTTGAGGTCGATACGCCCATGGGTCACTACACCGGCGTCACGGAAATGGTCGAGATGTCCAAGACGCCCGGTGAATACAAGTACCCATTGACACCGTTTGGTTCGTGGCAACCAAGCTGGCTCTGACCGGGTAGCTCTTGGCGGTGGCAGAGGGATTTGAACCCTTGGTGTACCCCAGGCCAGGGCGCCGAAACGGCCGTGACCTGCGAATAACAGCGACGCAATTCGCTGAGATTGTGCTGGTTTGTGCCCAAGTGTGCCCAAAATGTGCCCACGGCGGCCCGCGACGGGCGCCCTAGCGCCGACCCCCTGCGGCCCCGGCTACCTTCGCCCGTCCCTTATCTGGTAGTCGCGCGCTCTCGTCACGCCGGCAGCCTTGGCGAGTTGTACAGCGGGGATGCCGAGCTCCAATCCTCGCGGATTAGGCGGCGCAGCTCGACGTCAGCGGCGTCGAGTGCGTCTCGGCGGGCTGCTGCCACTTCGACAGAACTTTCGCGGCAGAGAGCGCAAGGGCGGGGTGACATTCAGCCCAAGAAATGTACGAGTCCTACACCCTTGTTGAACTCTCACAATGCGCAAGGAGTAGCTGAACGCATACCGGTTTATCACCACGCCGACGGTAGCGGCGCTCGCACTAGAAGTGGGAGATAGGCCGCGGTGCACTAAACACCGCCAAGCCGTTCCTTCAACCCTATGATTCAGAAAGGCTGTGCCCGGATCCTGGTGCAACTGGCGGCGAAGAACTTTGTCGGACGCACGGCATCACAGCAGTACGCACCCGTGCCAGGCATTTGTGCGACCGCAGTCAACTGAGGAGTAACCATGGCCACCGGCACTACTATGACCGTCGCCCGGCACGGGTTCGTTCCCGCCCGAACGGCCGCGGACATCGTCTTGGCCCCGACCATTTGCACTGTGGAAACTTCGATGGACGGGACTCTGCTCTTGACCGCGGGGGGCGTGGCGTACTTGCCCGGCTCAGTCGGTGGGGTATTCCTCGAGTCAGCCACGGAAAGCGCGAAATCTGTATACGGCGTGGGGGAAGCGGTGACAAGCGCCGCGAAGGCGGTCTCCGATCGAAGGCAGGCCAACGCCGCACAGCCCATCGGTGTTTCAGCGTCGGTGCAGGCCGCCCTACAGAAACGCAATGCGTTCGCCGCGGGCTACGCCGACGTGGTGTCGGTTGGGTATAAGTCCCGGTTAACCAGCAAGATTTGGGTCGACGTGTCTGGCTCTAGCGGGACGGACAACCACCAAATTCTCTTAGTCGGATCGAAAAAGGTCGGTGGGCCCGAGCAGCTCGCCACGACGATCGCAGTCCGGCGCGTTTTGGTCGAGGGCGCATGGGTGATGCAGCAAGCGCTGGCCCGCCTGCGGTCCGAGCCTGCACCGCAGCGCCCGCTCGCCGAGACAATCGACGGGACCGACGCGGTACTGAACGGTTTGCGTGAACTGATCGACGGCGCCGGGCTGACCCGCGAGGAGGTCGCTGACTGCGCATTGCAGCAGCACCCGGAATTTGCCGAGTTCGAATCGGTGCCGGCGGTGGCCAAGGTATATTCCGCACTTATCAAGGGCTGATGACCGCGACATCAGCCGGGACAGCGGAAGCGCAAGGAGCGCGGACACCTGCGCATCGTGTTGTACGCCAAAGAATGTGCGAGCGCGACACCCTCGTCTCAACTCTCCAAGGGAGTGGTGACCGGATGATGACCCGCCGCTGGGCGCAGGCGGCTTAACTGGCATCGCGTCGATCGCAATCAGCTCCGGTGTCAACGTATTGGCCTTGTGCCGGATGCTCGGACACACCTCAGCGAAGGTCACCCTCGACACCCACGCCGATCTTTTCGACACGGATCTCGACGCCGTCGCGTCGGCTCTTGGCGTAAAACTCTGGCGGTGGCGGAGGGATTTGAACCCTCGGCGTGACCCAGGTCAGAGCGCCGAAACAGCATTCACCTGCGAAATAACAACGGGTGTAATTCTCTGGGATTCCCCGTTTTGTGCCCAAGTGTGCCCAGAATGTGCCCACGGCTCCCGCCCTGCGACGGCGATGGGGAACCGGATCTATCGAGTCCACGCCGAGATAGTTGATCGGCCCGCCCCTTCTCTCTCGGGGCCGGGGCGTCACTATGTACCCGTTGGCGAATGTCCGTGAATTCGAGTAGCCGACTACGCGTGTGGTACGGCTTCGCGCGCTGCCACGCTGCTGTCATGACCAGTCAGTGCAACGATGTGTTCTGGTACGTGTTCTGGTACGACATGTGGGACGCCGCATACGTGGTTGGCATGCTGTCTGCCGCTGACCGCCGCGAATTCGAAGCGCACATGGCCAACTGCTCGGCATGCCGGGACGCCGTCGCCGACCTGAGCGGCATGCAGGCCCGGCTTTCACAGCTTGACCGCGAAGAGGTCGCCGCGATCGAGGAGTCCAGACATACGCAGTCGGTGACACCTGCGATGTCGCTACCGCCGCGACCACGAACAGATTGCGTCCGTCCGGATGACGAGCTGGTGAGCTAGGGCCGGGAACCGACTCGCCCTAGTCGGCGTCTGAATAGTTGATCGGGCCGCCCCACCACAACTCTGGGCGGCCCGTGACGCCTACAAGCGGACTGGCACTTGAACAGCTGTCACGCTGGCTGCGTGCGGCGGCGAGTTCGAGGTTGAGCCTGCGGTTGTCGGCGCGGAGCTGGTCGAGTGCGAGTTCGAACTTGAGCCTGCGGTTGGCGGCGCGGAGCTGGTCGAGTTCGGCGATGAGTAAGTCCAGCAACTCGCATGCGGTCATGGCGGCCAGACTTCGTCGGTGCTGTTAAACATTTCCCATTCTTCTCCGTTAAACCGTTTGAATGACTCCTTGGAGTCGGGGCCAATGGCTACCGTTCGATGGTGCCGCGACGCAGGTGCAACTGACGCGAGTAGTCCAGTACCCGTCTTGTCTGAGAAGGGCACTGAGTCGGTGTGGCATCGGCCGCTCCGTTGAGCTTGGGCGGCGGGAAGTTATGCCTTCGTGGTAAACGGTTGTTTACCGAACTGGCATCTGTGGGTAGCCGACAAGGAGGCCAGGGGGCCCGCGGATATATGGGGGAACGGCCCCCTGGCCGCCTCGTCCCCCGACCCACTGGTTGCGGATACCCGCATGTGCGGCTTGTTATGCATGTGCTCAACTACGCAGGCACGCCACAGCGCGGCCAAACATGGCGGCGAGCCGTCAAGTCGTCAGGTCGACGAACTGCTCGACGAACGCGACAAGCGGACTGGAAGCTGACTGGTCGGCCAGCGTCCACGGGACCGCAAGCGTTACAAGATCGCAGATTATCCGAAGGTCACAAATCGCACGAAAGGCCGGGTGACTCTGTTGGTTTCCATACGGCCTGCTGGGTATCGGCTGCGTACCCGAACCCGAATGCTCGCGACTACGTGTACACCCAAGACTCCCCCGCAATTCCGCGGGGCGGCCCCGACGGCAGCGCGAACTGCCGCCGGTGTGCACCAGACGGAACGGGCCGACGCATGAGCCGAATTAGCAAGGCAGACGAGAAGGCGCTGCTTGCGCAGCTCCACGACTGCTTAGCGGACTTTATCGAGGCCGCCGTCGCGGATCTCCGCGAGATAGCTGCGATTCGGAGACAAGCGCGTGAGCACGGCTTGGATATACCCGAGGACATTCGGCAACAGTTCCAAGAAGCACGGAAACTCGCGACCCTCTTCAGTCCGCACAGCTTGGGCTTCTTCAGCGTCCACACCATCTTGGACGTGAGGCGTGGCCTGACGGTTCCTGCCTGTCTCGGTGACCGTCGAAACACGACAGGTAGTGGACTACTCGCGTCAGTTGCAGCTGCTTCGCGGCACCATCGAACGGTAGCCATTGGCCCCGACTCCAAGGGGTCATTCAAACGGTTTAAGGGAGAAGAATGGGAAATGTTTAACAGCACCGACGAAGTCTGGCCGCCATGACCGCATACATGACCACCACTGACGACCGCGAAACCGAACTGCTAGCCGACGCCCTGGCGCAGGCCTTCTCCGACGCGGTATGGGCGCAAGTGGGCGACCATCTTCCGCTTACCGACGAGGTTTTCAAGGTTGCCTGGTACCGCGTGGCCGAGCGGGCGAAAGAACTAGGAAAGGCGCCGCCATGCGCCGGCGTGAAAGGCCGCGACGGCTCCAAGGTTTGAACGGTCGGATGAGCGGCGGCCGGTGCACACGGTAATATCGCCAGCACCACGGTCACGGCCACGAGCTTGGCTGACCGGCTCATGGCTTACAGTCCCAACTCGCGTTTAAATGCCCAAAGGTGCCCACCGCATACCGGATACACGATGCCGCCGACATGTATCACGGACAACGCAGGCGTGGAGCAATGGCCGGTGCTGCGCCGCAGCCCTTGGCACGGCGTACCGGGATATGCGTCGGTAGCAAGGAACGCGGCCGGCCGGCTCATGGCCTACCCTCGCCATCGCGGGCAATGAGCGCGAGAACCGGTGCGGCGGCTGCGTTTACCCTTTGATCCGCGGCACCGAAAACGGCTACGAGGGCGACGACTTCCGGAGTGGTCAACTGGGCCACGTTTACGCGACGCATTAGCGACAGCAGCTCGTCGACGGCCCGCAAGTCGATGTTATTGGCGTACGGTCACGGCCGATCACGCTCCTCCTGCAGCAGACACTTACCCGGTTGTTGGAAGATCTGTCGCGCAGATCTCGCGGGTCGTCGGTCGTGCCAGTTTGCTATCACACGCTCTGGGGTATTTAGCCGCGGTGGCTGTTGTCATCGAAAGATGGAAGCGCAGTCGGGCATACGATTGGCTTCGCCTGAAGGGTTACGTCGCCTTCAATCTGCCCCGAACGGTGACCATGCTGGGCGCAGCCCTGCTGACCGGAATCGCCGCGGCTCATGTCTACGTGTTGAGCAGCCAGCCGTCGTTGCCGGTGTACTTCGTCGTCTACGCCGCCATCCTGGGAGCCTGCTGTCTGTTAACTGCCGCGTTTCTGTGGCTGGGACGCAATCCCCGTGTGCCGCAATTAGGATGGTTTTTTGGTGATCTGGTTTCGGTCGTCTTTCTAGGGGTGTATCTGGCCAGCCGAGCACCAACCCTGCCGGGTCTGGTGGCGGTGACCGGCCGGTGGGATTTCGCACCCGGGACGTTTGCGGGCGCGTTCGCGTTGGGCTTCATCGCCGTGCACACGTCGGTGCTATTGGGAATCAACGTGGCATACCCCCAACGTCAGCAGTGGTCGGACTGATCGGACTTCGGCGATGACATTCGATTATCCGGTGTGGCTGCGAGTTGACCATTGGCTCAACCTGTTGTTCGTCACGTTGATCATCCGCAGCGGCATCGAGATCCTCGCCACCCATCCCAAGTTGTATTGGAATGACGACAGCAGGCCCGGAAGCGAATGGGCGCGCTTTACCCGCAAGGTCATGCCGAAGAACAAGCTGTACGACACCCTCGACGAAGAGGAGGACTACAGCCCGTTCATTTCGTTGCCCGGCCACGCGCAATTGGGCCTCGGGCGGCACTGGCACTTTTTCGCGGTGATCGGCTGGATTCTGGTGGGACTGTCCTACTACATCCTGCTTTTCGCGACCGGACAGTGGCATCGTTACTGGCCGGGGTCGTGGTCGATCTTCCCAGAGGCGTGGAACGACGTCGTCACCTACATGACGTTCAACCTGCCGCCGTTGCTGCCGGGTGAACCCTTGGACGCCATGCAGAAGCTGGCCTATGCAGGCGTGGTGTTTGTGCTGGCGCCGTTCCAGATCCTGACCGGCGCAGCTCAATCCCCGGCGGTCGAGGCCCGATTCCCGTGGTACGTCCAGATGTGGGGCGGCCGGCAATGGGCGCGCAGCCTGCATTTCGTGGGTCTGGTCGCCTTTGTCGGCTTCATCGTCATCCATCTGTCGATGGTCTTCTTCTGGGGCTGGGGCAAGCTGACCGCGGCGATGATCTTCGGCTCGGTCCGCAACACCAACTGGGCGACCGCGTGTTCGCTGCTGATCATCGCGACGGTCATCGCCGTCCACGTCGCGGCAACGCTGTGGAGCCTGCGCAACCCTCGTTCGGTTCAGCGCCGGCTGGACGCGGTCGTCGGCGGCGTTCGGCGGATTCTGTTGCGGCCGTTGGATTCGCGGCAGAACTATCCGGAGCGGAAGCTGACCACGCAGCACCGCGTCAACGGCAAGCCGCCCTGTTCGGGCGAGTACAAGGTGATGGCCGTGCACAACTTCGTCGATTGGCGGCTGCGGGTCGGCGGATTGGTCGAAAATCCGGTGACTTTGGATTTGGCGGCGCTGCGCGCACTGGGCGAACCGGAAGTTCAGCGGGTGATGCATAACTGCGTGCAGGGTTGGACGAGCATCGGGCAGTGGAGCGGCCTGCACCTGAGCGCATTGGTGGAACTGGTGCGCCCGCTACCGCAGGCGAAATACATCTGCTCTCTGACGATGCAAGACAACGACCGAGACGAGCCCAGCTCGCACGGCGGAGGCCAGTTCTACGAGGTCATGGATCTCGAATTGGCGTACAAGCCGCAGACCATCCTTGCCTACGAGATGAACGGCAAGCCGTTGCCGATCAAGCATGGCGCACCGTTGCGGCTACGGGTGGAGACCCAAGTCGGATTCAAGATGGCCAAATGGATCAACCAGATCGAGTTCGTCAACGACTACTCCGGCATCGGCAAAGGTGCGGGCGGCTGGCGCGAAGACAACGTCTACTACGCCAAGGACGTGGAGATCTGACGTGGCCGACCGCGCCGTCGACGATGCAGAGCAAAGCGATGAGGAGGAGCGGCGCTTGTGACCGATGCGATGGTGCGCCCTGAGTTGGTCAGCCTGGAACCTGCCGACCGCGACCGGGTCTTGGCCCATGTCGCCGCGAAAGGCGGGTACTGTGAGGCTTGCGGTGCAACCGATTTCGAGGTCGGCCATGCACTTTACCTCGGTTTTCTGTTTCTCGACGAGGACGACGACGCCTATATGGTGGCGTTGACGTGCCGCAACCCGAAGTGCAGGCAGCCGCATACCGGAATCAGGCTGCGCGAGAAGGACGTTCTCAGCGGCGACGGAACGCAAGCCCGCGCCGCGACTTGGATGGCTTCGGCTCCCGCTGGCGCTTAGCTTTGGCGGGCGGCGTATCGGTGAGCACCGGCTGAGCGAGTCCGATCCGATCGATCAGATCGGATAGCCCCCGCAGTTCGTCACACAGCGCTTCAAACCGGCGCTCGTCGGTCTCGGCGAGCAGCCCGCGTGAACTGTAGTGCACCAGGCGGGGCAGCCGCCCGGCGAGCGCCGTACCCCATCTGATGCTGAAGTCGTATTTCTCGCCCGCGTGCACTTCGTCTTGTTGACCAAGTTGTTTGAGCACCTGTATCTGTTGGCTGAGCCACTCGACATCATCGTCGATGGTGATCGGTGCGTCGTTTTCTTCCATCTCGGCAGCCATGGTCCTCCATTTGTCCTGTCAGAGGCGCGGTTTGGCCACGCTCACCACTAATGGTGTTCCTGCGAAAGTCAGATAGACCCGGTGTGGTCCAAGGGCCATCCCGGTCAGCGGTGCCGACCGTTCCGCGTCGGGAAGACCTGTTCGGTAGTTGGTGGTCCGCAGCACCGGGATGGTGTGGTGCGGGTAGCCGGTGACATCGTTCGTCTCCAGCACCACCACCTCCCGATCGGTGGCAGCGTAAATGCGGGTGTCGTCGGTGCCGATTCGCCGGATCGGCGACGGCAGTCGGGTCACGGCCAACACCGTCAAGCCCTCCCCGCCACGTTGCGAGTCGACCGCATACAGCATGTCGTCGTTACGGCGGCTGACGTAGCTGCGGGTCACCGCGGTCCCATCACCCGCGGAGGCGACGACGTCCATGGGCAGCGACCCACGCCGCTCGGGTGGCGACGAGGGCCCTTTGTAGTAGCGGATCCCGGATGACCCGTAAATGTGGTACTCGATCTCGCGCCCACGGTTGGCGCCGTCGATCACGTCGGAGGGATCACCGGTGATCTCCGCCGTCGGCAGTGCCCGGAAACCGTATTCGTCGATCGGAGTCACCGACGATCCGTCCGCTGACAGCGCGAGCAACACCCGCATGCCGCTGTCTTCGGAGAGGTAGGCGGGCGCAGGCCCGGCGTCGAACTCATCGACCTGGCGCACAGTGTGGAGGTCGATCACCGCAACCTTGCCGTTTTGGGGCTGTGGCACAAAGATGTGCCGATCGTCTTTTCGACTGATCTGTAGGTTGCGCCCCACGGCGATCGGTTGCGACAACCGCGTCGTGGCGCGGCCGGGTCGAAGCAGATCGGTGATTTCGGCGACTCGGTTGTCGTCGGTGAGTCCGACGAGGGCATCAATGCGGTACGACCACACCGGGTCACGCAGCATCGCACCCGCCGTCATCACGGTGACCTCGGGCGTCATCTCCACCGCGGTGCCCGGCGCCGCACAGCCCGCCGCGGTGACAACACAGGCCAGCACTGGAACCCATCGGTGCCGCTGCCCGAACTCCACGATTCTCACCATCCGCCTCGCCATGATTCACCCGAATCAATACCCTGCCTGGAGGCCGGTGACACGTCCTCATCAGTTTTATCGCCGTCCCATCCGGGTACGTTTCAATAACGGCGAAAGTGATGTGAGAGACGGGAAAGAACCCATGGACGACATCTCCCGCGACCCCATCGACCATGAGCGGACCAGCCGTCCGCGGGTGGGGCAAACGTTGAAGAGTTCAGCCAAAGTTCCAGGATTACTGTTCATCATGATCGGGTTGGTGGCGTTGGCAATCGGTTTGGTCGGCTTGGCCCACCGACAGGCGGGTGCCGGAGTCGCCGCCATTGTTATTGCGGCGGTGGCGATTGCTGCCGGCGGGCTCTGGCTGGCCCGAGAAGCGCGACGAGTTCGAGGATTCGAAACACCGCACGACGCTCCCGGGTGATGCACGATTTGTCGTGCGCCGGTCTGCGCCAGCTGAGCGCGAACCGGTTTAACACTGCCGCTGATCGCGTTGTGCCGCACCGGGTTTAAGACAGCTTGGATTCCAGGAAAATCGGGGCGTCTTGGTGGCGGCGCCGACGATCGGCGCACAGGCGTACGCCGGGCGCTCCATGGATTCGTCGACGGCCGTGAGCAGCCGCACCGGCACACCGTGGAGCTCGCTGAGCCGCGATGCGGTGACGATCTGATCGGCGGGCCCGATGCCGACCAGCCGCCCATCACCCATCAGCGCGGCCTGATCACCGCAGAGCAGTGCATGCCAGGGCTGGTGGGTTGTCATGGGTACCGTTCGCCCGGACTGCGCCAGCCCCGCGACCACTTCGAGGATGCGGGCCTCGTTGCTGAAATCGAGCCCGGCAGTGGGCTCGTCGAGCAGCAGCACCGGCGTGTCTTGGACCAACGCGCGCGCCATCAACGCCAACCGACGTTCACCACCAGAGAGCACCGAAAACGGGGCCCGTCGAGGTTGTCGAGCAGTGCGGTGCGGCCGCTGACGGCCATCATCAAGGCGGCGGACGATCTTGGCGACGTGCAGCGCCAGGGCACACATTCGTTCGGCGTCGGCGACGTTTTTTAGAGAGGCGACGACGCCGCGCAGGTCGCCAGCGACGGGGGCCTGAAAGGCGAGCAGGGTCAAGGCGTCCTGTTCGGCGTGGGCGGCGTGGAGCATGATCGTGTCGTTGTTCGCCGATGACGCCTTCGGCGAGCACCAAATTAGCCTGCAGCAACGCCT
>NZ_DATMLH010000115.1:0-25472 GCF_035570115.1 Mycobacterium sp. | reverse complement strand
GCGTGCGGCGCTGTTGATCGCACCGCCGATGGGCCAGCCGCCAAACCAAACCGGCGATGATGCCCCTCGTTGAGAAGCTCCTAGCTCGTCAGCGTGCGTCGCAGCTACCAGTTGGTCGGCGAGTAGTCCTTCAGGAAGCAGCCGTGCAGATCTTCGCCCAACTCCCCCCGGACGATCGGGTCATAGACGCGGGCGGCGCCGTCGACAAGGTCGAGGGGGGCATGGAACCCCTCGTCGGCGAGCCGCAGCTTGGTCGGGTGTGGACGCTCGTCGGTGATCCAGCCCGTATCGACGGCGGTCATGAGGATGCCGTCCTGCTCGAGCATCTCGGCTGCGCTGGTGCGGGTGAGCATGTTCAGCGCGGCCTTCGCCATGTTGGTATGCGGATGCCCCGGTCCCTTGTACGCCCGGCTGAACTGCCCCTCCATTGCCGACACGTTCACGACGTACGTGCGCCGGGAAGGTGAGGCGGCCATCGCCGGGCGCAGTCGGCTAACCAGAATGAACGGCGCGGTCTGGTTGCAGAGCTGAACCTCCAGCAATTCCATCGCGTCGATCTCGTGCACACGTTGAGTCCAACTGTTGATAGACGCCGTGTCGGGCAGCAAGCCACCTGCGTCGATAGCCGTGCCGGCGGCGAGTCGGTCCGGGGACGCGCTGCGGGCCGCGAGGGCCAGTTCGGTCACCGCGAGCGGAGCATGGTGCTCGGCGAGGCTGCCGGCCAGCGCCGCGGGATGGGCGTCACTGACGCGGTCGAACGTGACCACGTCGACAAGTTCCTGCGGCGGGGTGCGCTCCGCCTCGACGAGCGCAGCGTAGGAGCCGGGGGCTCGGCGCACCGTCTGGGCGGCGTTGTTGATCAGAATGTCCAACGGGCCCTGCGCGGCGACGGTGTCCGCGAGCGCGACAACCTGAGCGGGATCGCGCAGGTCGATCCCGACGATGCGCAGCCGGTGCAGCCAATCGGCACTGTCGGGCATCGAGGCGAAGCGGCGCACGGCGTCGTTCGGAAAGCGGGTGGTGATTGTCGTGTGGGCGCCATCGCGAAGCAGTCGCAACGCGATATACATGCCGATCTTGGCACGGCCACCCGTGAGCAGGGCGCTCCTGCCGGTGAGGTCGGTGCGGGCGTCGCGCTTGGCGCGGTTGAGCGCGGCGCAATCCGGGCAGAGCTGATGGTAGAACGCGTCGACCACCGTGTATCGGCTCTTGCACATGTAGCAGGCACGCGACCGAAGCAACGTTCCTGCGGAGGCTCCCAACGCGGTGGACACCAGGGGAAGGCCGGCAGTTTCGTCGTCGATGCGGCCGGGCGCACCGGTGGCGGTGGCCGCGGTGACGGCGTGATCTGCGGCCGCCACCGCGTCGCGCTTGGCGTGGCGGCGGGCTTTCTTCACCGCCTTGAATATGCCCGCGGTGGCCCGACGCACGGCAACGGCATCGGGATGCTCGGGCGGCAAAGACTCGATGTCGGCCAGCACCATCAGGCACGTGTTGAGCTTGTCCGGGTCGATCGCGTTCACCGTGGAAGCGTACGGGGCTTGTCACGTCCGGCGCAGCGAGGCTAAAGCGGCGGCTGGCCGGGCGGCCGCTAGCGGTTTTTGGACATGTAGAGCAGGATTTCGGCGGTGTAACCCCAGAGTCGGGTCGCGGCGTCGAGGAACGTGGCGGGCCCGGTCCAGTCGTTGCGATGGTACTGGTGCCAGCGATCTGGATTGTCCAGATCGGGCAGCGCCACGGTGAGTACCCGGTGTGTTTCTGCGGGCTGGACCGGATAGACGGGGCCGGGCTGACGCCAGTGGGCGACAACTGCGGTGACGTCGAAGCCCGAGACACCAATATGAAGGCGTGGAAGGTTGACCAGCGGGTCGACGCTGCTGGGGTTGAGGCCAATTTCTTCGGCTGCTTCCCGCAGGGCAGTGGCGGCGGGATCGCGGTCGGTAGACTCCCGGGAGCCGCCGGGGAACGCTACCTCTCCTGGGTGGTGCCGAAGCGTATAACTGCGTTGCAGCAGAACCACTTCGGGACCATCGCTGGTGTCTTTGAGAAGTACGAGCACGGCCGCCTGCCGGTCAGCGATATGTGTCGCAACAGGGTCGTTGGTGTTGAGTTGGCCCGGTGGGGCGGTGCTGAGCGCGGTAACGAGTCGAACAAGTCGCCCGGGAATAATCGCGGCCTGATTCTTTGATCCGGCTGCGGTCAGCCAATCGTCCACGGTGTACGTCGGCGCGGCGGACGGATCGTTACGCATGCCGGCAGGTCGTTCTAGGTCGGGTTGAGGGCGCGAATCGGGATCTGGCACAAATCAGTTCACCACGCTGGCGGCGAGTGGCGAGGGCAGCCGGCGTTGTAGATACCACGCCTGGGTGAGCGCGGACATCGGGGAACGTCACGGCATCACGATGTGAGGTTGCGGGCCAGGAATTCTCGTTCGACCCAGTTGCAGAGGAGTGCAGCGTTCCGGGCACTAATCACGGGTGTCGACGAACAACGGTGCGCTGTTGTTGACGGAGTGACGAGTGGATGTCAGTCTCAGGCATGGCTTTGGAACCGAGCCCAGGCGTGGTCTGCATATGTCGTCGGCCGCCGCCTTCGACAACCTCCTTGACCGGCCAACTCACCGCCTGAAGGGTCGGTGCATGACGGATCGACCGCAGCTGACTAGTTCGATACCCGCATCGGAGTGGGACTACTGCACGATCAAAGATCTCGTGGCGGATCTGCGGTTGCGAAGGGTTTCTGCCCTCGAAGTCTTGGACCACACAATCGCACGCATCGAAGCGCTCGACGCTCGGCTCAATGCCGTGGTGGTCCGAGATTTCGATCGAGCGCGGGAAGCCGCCAAGGCCGCTGACGCTGCCTTGGCCCACGGCGACCACCGACCCTTGTCAGGTGTACCGATCACGATCAAGGAAGCCTTCAACATCGCCGGGCTGCCCACCACATGGGGCTCCCCACGATTCGAACACTTCGTACCCGCAGAGGATGCGCTCGCCGTGTCCCGGCTCAAGAGTGCCGGCGCCGTCGTCCTGGGCAAGACCAACGTGCCCCTGGCCCTAGCAGACTTCCAGTCCTACAACGACGTCTACGGAACGACCAACAACCCGTGGGACGTCGGGCGATCACCTGGCGGCTCCTCCGGCGGGTCCGCTGCGGCACTGGCCGCGGGCTTCGGCCCGTTGTCGATGGGTTCGGACATCGGCGGCTCACTACGGGTTCCCGCGCACTTCTGCGGCGTGTACGCGCACAAGCCGAGCCTCGATCTGGTGCCGACGCGCGGTCACAGCGCACCCCCGCTGGCGCCGTTGCCGGGGAACGGCGATCTGGCCGTTATCGGCCCGATGACTAGGACCGCAGCCGATCTCTGGCTGGCCTTGGACGTGATCGCCGGTCCGGACGAGCACGCCGAGGGGGTGGGCTACCGGCTGGCATTGCCCGCACCCAGGCACGCCCACCTGAAGGACTTCCGCGTGCTCGTCGTCGACACGCATCCACTGATCCCGACGGGCAGTGCCGTCCGCGAGGCGATCGGCCACTTGGCAGAGCGGATGGCCAAAGCGGGCGTCACGGTCTCGCACTCGTCGGCGTTGCTGCCCGACCTTGCCGCTTCGGCCCGCCTGTACATGAGGCTCTTGACGGCGGCCAAGAGTCTCGGCATGACGAGCGACGGCTTCGAGGAAGCCCAAAGGCTCGCCGCAGCACTAGATCCCGGCGATGACGGGCTGGGCGCTGCGCGCGCCCGCGGCACTGTCATGACCCATCGTGATTGGCTCGAAACGGACCGGGCGCGGGCGCAGATGTGGGAGCAATGGAGCACATTGTTTTGCGACTGGGATGTCGTCGTCTATCCGGCGGCCTCGGTGCCGGCCTTTCCGCACGACCATTCGCTGCCGATCGAGGCTCGCCATCTCGAGGTCGACGGTAACGAATACCCCTACTACGACGCGTGTTTCGCGTGGGCGGACCCAGCCAGTACCTGCGGGCTGCCCGCGACCGCTGCGCCGATCGACCATTCGCCGAGCGGTCTGCCGATCGGAGTGCAAATCATCGGGCCTTACCTCGAAGATCTTACGACGATCGCCTTCGCCGAACTCCTGGAATGGGAGTTCGGCGGCTTCGTACCGCCTCCGGGTTACGCCTGACGTGAAACACGGCCGCCAATTCTGCTCGAGCCGCTTGCCCGAGAAGGACTCAGCCGAGGCGCTGGGCCGCTCCGTCACACGAGTGAACCGATCCCGCACCACACTCGTGACATGTTCGAACTTTGTTGGCGGTTACGAGTCGGAGAGGGTGGAAACGCATGGCCCATGAGGACAGCGGTGTGCTGCCGGACCTGCATTCGGAAGTTCCGAACGTCTGCATTCCAGTGCATTCGGTTGGACACGTCGGGGTCAAGCGGATCGTCGCGATCGACGAGCATGACAGTGCGGCGATGGTCGTCATGGATATCACAGTCGGTTTGTATGCCCACCAGCGTGGCGCGCACATGTCGAGGCTGATCGAATGCATCGACCGGCCAGGTCCGCAGCCGACCGTGCTCGACTACGCCCAGGGCATCTTCGAGCGGCTGCGCGACGCGGTGCCCGGCGCCGCGTCCTGGTCGGTGGACGCGCGGGCCACCATCGTGTTGCCGCACGACGGCGGGTTCAAGCCGATTGAAGAGATCTGCCGGATCGAGGCGGCAGACCGGACCGAGGTGACCTGGGGCGCCGCATTCAAGGTTTGTCTGGCCTGTCCCCAAGCCCAGAGCGCGATCGCCTTTGATCGTGACGATATGGACAACGTCGGCGAGCACCCGTCCCACAATCAGGTTTGCGACCTGGAAATCACCGTGACCGGGGACTTGACGACGGTGGCCGGTCGTTCCCTGGCCGAGCTGCTCGCCGTTGGAGAGTGCGCGGCCAGCGGGCCGGTGCGGGAACTGCATAAGCGACGTAGCGAAGCCGACGCGGTCACCGCCATCCACCACCACGCGGTGTTCGCAGAGGATGCGCTCCGGGCAATCGCCGACAAGACCAGGGCCCAGTTCCCGACGGCTACCAGGGTCACTTGCCAGATCGTGAACTACGAGAGCATCTTCGAATACCCCCTCCGCTGCGTCGTCATCGTCTGATGAGATGTTGATGCAACAGAAAAACAGGCCCGAATCTAGTGCTCTGACCAGTGCTTTCTCTCGTGGAGCTGCCGGGAATCGAACCCGGCGTTGCGTTCTCGGGTCTTGACGGCGTCGAGAGCCGGTCACCGACCGCGGCAAGCCGCAGGTCTTAGAGCCGCGACGTCGTCAACAAATTGGACACCCAGATCACTCGGCTCGGCGGCCCGAACTTCGCGCAGCTGCTGATCAACCGGCCACACTTGTCGGACACCCGAAGTTTTCTGCGCTGGTGGGTGGATACCCCGATAACGGAAACGCAAGCAGAGAATTTGCCACGCTCGAGACCGGTCTGGTCGCAACTCAAGGAACGGGTACTCCAGATTGGCGGAGCCCATTCCGCGGACCGATTTCCGAGGCGCCAGATGGCTACCGGGGTGCCGGGGACAGTCCACTTTGGACGCGTTCGCATCGTGAACTTTCTACAGAAATCACTGAGATGCCCGGTTACGAGCGGGCGCTCTCACGCTGCCGCTGCAGGGGACGGCGTTTCCGGGCCGGCCGGACTGTCAACCAAAGCCAAGTCTACCGGCGGTTGGCGTGGGGCTCGGGTCATGAGCGGTGGTCACCCGGTCAATCACCTCGGGTGCTGATTTCCCACCCGCGGTTCGTTGAACCGCGTCATTCGAACCGCCCCCGGTAAGTCCGAAGACCTAACGGGGCGGGAACCCAGCGCGTGGGTGGGTTCGGCATTCGGCGTCACCGACTCGCTACGATGCAGCCAGACTCGCCTGGCGTTGTGCGTCAATTGCGTTAAGGCCTTGGCGCTCCGAGCTTGCCGTGGGCAGCGCGTCGCTGGGGTCACCGATGTGCAGGAGCCGTCGAACAAATGGACTGTCGACAATGGCCCAGTGCGTTCCCGCGGTGCGGCAGTCGTTATCGAGCGTGTTAAGGACGGAAATGCCTCTGGCACAGAGAAAATTAACCCCGCTTAGGTCGAGGATGAGGCCGGGTGCCTCTAGAACGAACCGGCGGGCGTAGTCGTATAGGCGGTCGATGTTGGTAGCGTCGATGTCACCAATGACCTTCACAACCGTCACCTGGTCTCGGCAATGAGCGCGCATTTGGGCGCCATTGCAATCGACGGCGCAATTGCCGGAATGTGACGTGAAGCCAGGAGTGGCGACGTTTGGAAAGAGGGGAGTTATCATCGGTGGAGCTCGTTTCGATCGTGGGTACAAAGTGGACTCGGTAGGCCTCGATCGGATCGAAAGAAGGCTGTAGCCAGTCCACAAGATCCGTGATGTTGGGAGGATTTGGCTGATGCGCTACCCGGCGTGTCCACAGGCTGTCAATTCAACCTCAATGCAAGACTACCGCACGTTGCGGTGACTCGCATTACCCCGTTCGCCGCGCGCTATGCGACGCTCATAAGGATGTGGTCGAAAGTTGAGCGCCGTGGGAAATACCTACGCTGGTGATCTGGGGTGACCACGCCGCGATCATCCGTGTCGAACACGGCTCAGCGGCGCGGGCGGCGCGACCTGGCAGCCAGCTGGCGGTGCTGCCCGGTGTCGGACACTTTTCCCACGTCGAATCCCCCGCTGCAGTCGTTGCCGCGATCGAGGAGTTTATCGCAGCTAGTCCCGATCCGAATAACCATGCGACACACCCACATTCGCAGTTACCACCGCCGCCAAGCATATCAGAGACAAGCGAGGACCCCGGGCGCTTGATGTTTGGGCGAGCGGGCTGGCCGACAACCTCGAGTCACGCAGGGACATTGGGATCGCCATCGGCGTGCTCATGGGTCTGCGCGGATGTCCGCACAATGATGCGGTCAGCGATTCGCGAGCGCGGTTCAGGAAATGGGACTTAGCCCTAGCGAGCTAGGGCGCGCGCTGGTGGATATGGCCAGCGGTAACGACAACTCACCGCACCAGGCGGAGGTGCAGCATCGGCGGCGCCACTTGCTGGCGCTCAAAGGATTCGGACGGCGACCGGAACGGCGCCGCGAGGGGTCAGCCTGTTCGGGTACCGTACGGCCCCGAAAACAGGTCAACGAACCGCTGATTACCCGGAATGGCGGCGCGTCGACGCCCGTTGGTCAAATAGGTTGCGCCATAGTCTATTACCAGTGCTGTCCGTCGGTTACCAGCGCAGATCAGCCCGGTGATTCGTCCTCTGCATTCTTCTCCGCTTGCACCTGCCCCGTCGGATGCGCGGTGTCGCGGGGATCTAGGTCCCCAGCGTCGCTCTTGACATTCCGATTCGGTTCAGCAACGTCGGTCTCCGGTGCGGCAGGACCGGAACTGCCGGGCTGAGCGGTATTCATGCCAGCTCCTCGTCGTAGTCAGTGCTGCATTCGTGGCGCGCTCCGCGCCGGACGGGAATCACACTTTCTGGAATTGAGACACCCCGCCGGAGCGACCAGAGCCGCTCTGACGGGGTACTCGAATCCGATTAAGCCCGCGGACTATTTGCGCTGCGAGCGCCCGAGCCAACGAGTTCTGTGTTGTTGCGTCGCTTCAGCCCAGCCAGTCCGACCAGGCCGAGTAGGCCTGCCAGGCCCCACAGACCGGTCTTGTCGCAGCCCTGGTGGTTGCCGGGATTGTTCATGTCGTCGGCCTGCGTCGTTGTAGTCGATGACGGGACCGGCGCGCTGGGTGCGGTTGCGTTGGCGACGCCCGCACCGCCAAACATCAGGGTGCCAGCGATCAAAGTGATACCAAGGGTTTTACGCATGTGTGTGCTCCTGCACTAGTTGGTATTTCGCAGACCTGAACCAGTGCTCTCTAGTCTTAGGGCTGAAAAGGAAGCCACGAGTCAATCAGGCTCAACCCGTAAATACCCTGAGAAGACAGGGGGTAAACCTCACACCCGCCCGAAGGCGTAGGGGATCCGCACCCGGGTGTCGATGATGGCTATCGGATTCATGAGCATGAATCACGGTCCACCGTTTCCCTGTGGCGTTGCCGGGGTATCACCTCCGCCGTGACTTCTTTATGGCTGAGCGACCGAGTCGAACAGCCTTGGGCTGCAAGCGAGCTTGACGAGGGTCCCCGGTCCGCCGATGTCATCGTCGTGGGCGCTGGGATTACCGGGCTGATGACCGCGGTTCTGTTGGCCCGCGCCGGCAAGGACGTGCTGGTGTTGGAAGCCCGCACGGTGGGTGCCTGCGCCACCGGAAACACCACCGCCAAAGTCAGTTTGCTGCAGGGCAGCCACCTGTCGAAGATCCTGTCCAAACACGGCAATGGCGTGGCCCGTGCTTACGTGGACGGTAATCGTGAAGGTCAGGATTGGGTGCTCGACCATTGCCAGTCACACGGTGTGGCGGTGCAGCGCGAGGATGCCTATACCTACGCGCAGTCCGGCGAAGGCGTGGCGGCTGCGCGCGCCGAGCTAAAGGCGTGCCTGGCGGTGGGCCTGTCCGCCACGTGGGAGGACGGCGCCGAGGTCCCGTTTCCGTATCACGGCGGCGTGCGGCTGGCTGAGCAGGCGCAGTTCAATCCGATGTCCTTCCTGGACTCGTTGGTCGTCGAATTCCTCAGCCGCGGCGGACGGTTAGTCGAGCACTCCCGAGTGTGGCGGGTGTCGGGCCACGGAAACAGCCTGCGCGTCCACGTCACCGACGCCGCGCAGCAGGACGTCGAGATCGAGGCCGCGCAATTGGTGCTTGCCACCGGAATTCCGATCCTGGACCGCGGCGGTTACTTCGCGCGCGTGAAGCCGAGCCGGTCCTACTGCTTCGCTTTCAGGGTCCCCGGCGACATCACCCGGGCGATGATGATTTCCACCGACTCGCCGACGCGTTCGGTGCGCTACGCACCCGTCGCCGACGGAGAGCTGCTGATCGTGGGCGGCGCGGGCCACACCGTGGGTCGCGAGAAGAGCCCGTCCAAGGCGCTGGAGGAACTGTCGTCGTGGGCGCGCATGCACTACCCGGGAGCGGAGCAGACCCATTTCTGGTCGGCGCAGGACTACACGCCGATCGACGATTTGCCGTACGTCGGTCCGATCTTGCCGGGCAGCGAAAGCATCTTTGTTGCAACGGGTTTCAACAAGTGGGGGATGACAAATGGTGCTGCCGCAGCGTTGGCGCTATCGAGCCGCATGCTGGGCGGGCGGATGGACTGGTCCAGCGCGTTCGCCAGCTGGAGCACCCACGAACTCTCGGGCCTGCGAACGGCCATGCAATCCAACCTCGAGGTCGGCTTTAACTTGACCAAGGGCTGGATCACCCCGGCGGCGCGCACCGGCCGTCGTGGCCCCGCCGAGGACGGGGGCGGCGTGGTGAGCGGTCCCCCTTGGCATCTGGAAGCCAGATGCCGGGTCGACGGCACCGAGCATCGCGTTTCACCGGTGTGCCCGCACCTCGGGGGAATCGTGAACTGGAACGACGCCGACAAGGCGTGGGAATGCCCGCTGCACGGCTCGCGGTTCGCCCCGGATGGCACGCTGCTCGAAGGACCGGCCACCCGTGATCTGACCGCCTCGCAGTGAGGACGACCAGCGACGCTCATTCGTTGCTTCGGTTTGCGGACTCCGCCCGATGAGCCTCCGGGGTGGACGGGTCGCTTGATTCTGTCACGGTGCGGTGCGGCGGTACGCCGAAAGTGACATCGACTTTTTCAAATACCTTGGCCCGCTCGGCCTCTGCCTTGGCCGCGTAGGTGCTGCGGTCACCGTCGGTCAAGTCGACGTTTTCGGTGAACGGGGTAAGCAGCGCCCGCGGGTACAGCCGCTCGACGCGCACCACGTTGATCTCCGCGCACAACACCACCAGAGTCGCCGCGATGTATAAGAACGCCAACATTCCTAACACCAGGGCGAACACCGCGTTGGTGGCGCTCGCGCTTTTAATCACATGCCCGATGTAGACCGCTCCGAATGACTGGAGCGCCTGCCAACCCACCGCGGCGGCTACCGCGCCGAGAGCTACTTGCCGCACAGTCAAATTCCGTGCGGTACTGATCCGGAACGCCAAAATGAACACACCTGCGTTCACCGCGACCGAGGCCATCAGCGCAATGACTTTGATCCCCAAGCCAAATGCCCCCGCGCCCCCACCCAGCGCGGACAGCACCGTGGTGCCCAGCAATGCCAAGCCGCCGGTGGCCAACAGCAACAGGCTGCGGCCCCGCGCTCGAAACGGATCAGGGCGCTCATTGCGCGGCACCGTCCATACGGTGTTCATCGCATTCTGCAACGCTTGCGCGCCGCCGAGCCCGCCGTAGAGCGCGCCCAGAACTCCCACGAGTATGCCGACCACGCCCCCGCTGAGCTGTTTGGGCCTATCCAGTTGCGATCCGATGACCGGGAACTCACTCAACGCCGAATGCTCTACGTGCGCGCGCAATTCGGGATGGCCCGTCAGCACCCAACCCAGCGCAGTGGATAGCAGCAACAGTAACGGAAACAACGATACGAACGCGTAATAAGCGATCAACGCCGCCAGATAGTTGCCCTGATCGTCGACGTATTTGTAAATCACCGCCAGCGGAAACCCCAGCGCCGGGTAACGCTGCTGCCAGGCATCGAGACGATCGGTCAAACCCACGGCATTGCCCTAGTTGAAACGGCTCGGCGCGTTGAGAGGCGCTACCGTCCTCTCACCCGATTGGTGATGCGACGCCCGGTGGCACCTAGATAGATGCCGATGAGGATGCACGCGGCGACGACGCCGACGAGGAAGGGAATGATCTTGAATCCACCATTCTGGTTGGAATAGCCCAGTTTGTAGGACACCCAGGTTCCAACGAATGCGCCGATCGCGCCGAGTATCACAGTCATCACGACTCCGATGTTTTGTTTGCCGGGCATGACGAGCCTGGCCAGTCCACCCACGAGTAGTCCGATGACGATGGCGCCAATGATTGTCCCGATCACTTGAACTCCTCCGGTGGGGCTGGGTCATGTCGCTTGGTGTGGAGATACCCGTTTCTTGTCGCGTTGACCCTGTTAGTCCGCCCCGAATACAGATGCACGGTCGACCTAGATGGTCTTGGCGGCGGCGAGCTTCGAGTTGATCAACATCAGCGGCGCGTGGGGGTCGTGCGGTTGGGGAATGGCCCCGAGAGCGAAGTCTGCGATCACGCCAGGGCGAAAGATGACGCAGTGCGTGGAACCGCCGAACTGGAAGTAGCCGAGCTCCTCTCCCTTGGCGACGTGATAACCCGGGGTGATGCTGGGGTCGATAATGCAGGAGGACACCTCCGACATACCGACCGGCACGAAAGCCACCAGCCCGATCACGGGATTGTCAGCCTCGATGAGAATGATTGCCCGCGCGGCGGTATGCGCCATGTAAGACTGCGAATTCGTCGGCTCGACCGCATCGGTGCCTTCGGAGTCGGCCTCGGAGTAGTAGGTGCCCTCCTGGACGAAGGCCCGCACGATCGTGCCGGCGACCGGGCTGTGCCACCGGTGGAAGTTGGTCGCGCTCAGAAAGGCCTGATAGATGGTTCCGCCGACAAACTGATCAACCGACTCGTCTTGTGCGAGCAGATCCTGCAGCGAATAGGGCTGAGTCTTGATCCAGAAACGGTCCTGGCGCGCCACGTCGGTGGCGATGCCGTACGGGGTCGACTCGCAGGCGTTGGCGATCACCGTGTCGTCGTCGGGGGCGGCGACCGGACGCTGGCCGTCCTTGAAGCGTCGGGTGAAGAAGTCGTTCCACGAACTGAAACCCCAGTGTTCGTCGGCGGGGTCGTGCTCGAACTGCTCGATCCCGACGGCCCGTTGCGCCGCAACACATTTCCAGCCCGACGGTGAATCGTTGAGCACGTACAGCGAATCAGGGCTGTCGAGAAACTCGCACCAGGCGGTCAGGATCTTTTTCAGCATCGCGTTGATCCGGGGATCGCGGAACGCGGCGAACCCGGCCGGTGTGCCCATCGTCCAGTCCAGAATCGCCCCCAGTGGGGTGGCCACCATGTTGTCACCGAACTCAGGTGCCGTCGTCAGCACCTCATTGATCAGGCGCAGCATCTGCGGCACGCTCTCCAGGTGCCGCTTTCGGTAATGCTTGGTAGTCGGTACCTGCGAGATCATCTGGTGCATGTACATCCGCACCACGGCATCGGTGTCGATTAACTCCTGAAATTCGACGAGCACCGGATGAAGCACGATCTGCTCGCCGCGCGCCTCCACCCGCTCCCGGTGTCCGGCGAGCCAGGCCTCCAAATCGTCTTGATCGTCGGGCAACCAGCCGGCCCGGCGGCGGACATCCACAGCATGCGGCGAACGAGGCGTCACAGTGAGACCCTCCTGCATCGAGAAACACGACTCGCGTTCGCCCCCACCGCAGCCGAGGGGGGTTTACTCACGAGCAATGAGATCACTTTTTGGTTGAGGCGGCGGCGCGGAAAGCCCCGAATGCCATCCGATTTCAATGCCGCGTGGGCGGCGTTATGACCGCATATCCCGTGCACACTGCCGCCGGGATGTGCTGAGGCACTTCCGAGGAAGACGTTGCGGATCGGGGTCTCGGCGCGTCCGAAGCCGGGTGATGGCCGAAAGATGAGTTGTTGCTGTAGCTGCGCGGTCCCACCGTTGAGCGCTCCCCCACTAAGGTTAGCGTCTGCCGCTTGCAGATCCGACGGGCGTTGTACCACCCTCCCCACAACGTGGGAGGCAAAACCGGGCGCGTGTTCTTCGATGACACGGTCCACCGACTGTGCCAGCCGGTCCGCGGACGCGTTATCGTTCCGTTCCCGCGGCAGATGTGTGTAAGCCCAGGCACTTTCGGTGCCGGCAGGAGACCGGCTGGGATCGGCGGTCGTCATTTGACCGAACAGCATGAATGGATTGTCCGGCACGGTCGCGGTGTTCAGGTCTGCAAGCCAGCGGGTCAGCCCGTGACCGTCGGCGCCGAGATGCACGGTGCCCGCTTCCCTTAGGGACTCTGAGCGCCACGGGATGTGCTCATCGAGCGCATAGTTCACCTTAAGTACGGGGGTGTCCCAGATGAAATGAGTCAGATCCTGGAATAGCCGCTCGGGCAGTGCATCCCGCGGCAGCAACCTCTGATACAGATCGGGCGCGGAGACGTCGGCCACCACAGCGCGACGCACGCCGATGGTGTGACCGCCGACGGTGCGCACCGCCACCGCGTGATCATCGCGGACGTCGATGGCGTCGACTGCCGCGTCGCACCACAGCTGCGCCCCGGCCGACGTGGCGCGTCGCACCAGCGCGGCGGTCAGTTGCCCGGCACCGCCGACGGGCACCGGGAACCCGGTGTCCTGGGCGAGCATCAGCATGAGGAACCCCATTA
Organism: Mycobacterium sp.; assembly: GCF_035570115.1. GTDB lineage: Bacteria > Actinomycetota > Actinomycetes > Mycobacteriales > Mycobacteriaceae > Mycobacterium. Next base: position 12,099 of record NZ_DATMLH010000115.1, on the reverse strand, counting down.
CGCCGCTGCCGGGTGCGTCGATCGGCACATCGGCGTGCAACGCGTTGCCGAGCAGCAGCAGCCGTGCCGCGTCGCCGTCGAACAACTCACCGGCCATCACACTGGCCGGCAACATCAGCAGACGGACGAGCCGCAACGCCTCAGCCGTGCCCAGCTTCCGGAGCAGCTGAATGGGGCCACGCAGCGGCGGGAACGGCGCAAAGAGCGTGGTGATCAGTGGGGCTCTGATGGCCTTCCACAACTCGACCAGCCGCCACCAGTTGTCGCCGTCGTGGGCGTCTCGGCGGGCCAGTTCATTCGCTGTCCGTGCTGGATCGCGGTAGATGACCGGTGCGTCGTCGTCCGACCCGTTACGAGGGTGTCCCACGACGGCCGGAGCATGCGACCATCGCAAGCCGTGTTCTTCCAGGTGCAGCGCGCGAATGGCCGGCGAGACCACCGACATCGGATAAAACGCGCTGTAGAGGTCGCTGACGTAGCCGGGTATCAGTTCGGCGCTACGCACCGCGCCCCCAGGATCGGGCTGAGCTTCCAGGACGAGCACGTCCCAGCCGGCGTCAGCCAGCACGGCCGCGGCGACCAGTCCGTTGTGGCCGGCCCCGATGACGACCGCATCCACACTGGCCGGACCGCTATCCGGGGGCATCGGGGGCTTGCTGTTCGGCGATCTTGGCTAACCGCCACGTGCATTCACGGTTGCGTGGAGCCACCCCCAGCAGCTGCACACTGTCGGGCACCCAGCGCAGCGGGCGGCTCACTACGACCTCACTCATCGCGACGCGGCACCCTCCGTCGGGAAGATCGGTCAGCTGCAGCGTGATTCGGGCCTTCCCCACCGGCCGGATCTTCGCCAGCAGCACCAGCTCCTCACCGGGGACGCTGCGTTCTACCACGGTCTCGTCGTCGATCACCGCCGGCCAGGTGCCGATGGAGTGCAGAATGCGGGTGCCGGGTGCGGGCCAGTTCGGGTCGACCGCGCGGATCCGGCTGTTGCCGACCACCCAGCCTGAGTAGGTCCATCCGTTGGCCAGTACGTCCCACACGCGTGGACGGGTGGCAGCGATGTCTCGGGTGACGGTCATGGGTGTGTCCTTCGTTTGGAGAACGTATCTGCGGCTCCGCAGCGCCGATGAGGGTAGGGGTACCCGAAACGAAGAAAAGGACGCGCTAGTCCGTGCTGAACCCGGCCCCGCCTCACCGGGACCGGCCGAATAGGTCGGAACCGCGCCGGGTAGAACACGTCCGCCGTTAGCTCGGACTGGTGTCGCGAACGGCGCGAGCTCCCGGATCGCCTGCCCGACGATCTGTTCGTGATAGCACCGGCGTCGCAGGAATAACGTGATATATCACGTGTTGAACTGATCTAACTGCTTGGCGATTGTGCCCACGTAGAACAAAGGAGATCGCTATGGGTCAGCTTTCTGGGAAGACGGCACTTGTCACCGGCGGCAACTCCGGCATCGGCCTAGCCACCGCGCAGCGGTTTGCAGCCGAAGGCGCACACGTCTTCATCACCGGACGAAACCAGAAGACTCTCGACGACGCCGTGGCGTCGATCGGTGTGGAAGCAACCGGCATCCGCGGCGACGTGTCGAATCTCGACGACCTCGACAACGTTGCCGATGCCATCAGGGCCCGTGGACGCGGCCTGGATGTTGTGTTCGCCAATGCCGGCGGGGGCGAATTGGCGCCGTTGGCCGACGTGACCGTCGAACAGTTCGCCAACACATTCCAGATCAACGTCGGCGGAATCCTATTCACGCTGCAGAAAGTCTTGCCCTTGCTAAGAGCAGGAGCGTCGATTGTGTTGACCGGTTCAACCGCCGCGTACGGGGGGACACCCGCGATGGGCGTGTACGCGGCGTCGAAGGCTGCCATCCGTTCGCTGGGACGCACGTGGGCGGCTGAGTTGGTCGATAGGGGTATCCGGGTCAACACCGTCGTACCGGGTCCAGTTGAGACGCCGGGACTGAAGGGCCTGGCACCGAGCGGCCAGGAACAGGCACTGCTCGACGCCCAGGCATCGAATGTGCCGATGGGCCGGGTGGGGCGGCCCGAGGAAGTCGCCGCCGCGGTGCTGTTCCTCGCCTCCGACGAGAGCAGCTTCATGACCGGAACCGAGCTGTTCGTCGACGGCGGCGAAAGACAGCTATAACGAAACGACACTCGCTAGATCGGAGTGAATAAATGACACGAATAGCGCGAAGCCCGAAGTGACCCTCAGGTGTCGAGGTGCTCGCCGAAGGCGATCGGCTCACGCGTGAACAGATACGTCGCCCAGTTCAGCTTGGTGACCGTGCGGTCGGCCGCACGGGCCACGCGCAGCTGCTCACCGCGGTACTGCCCGGAGACCGTGCGGTACACGTCATCGGAGATCTTCTCGAACACCGACGGCGGAAACCCGGCGGCCGCCGGCTCGTCGCTGCGCGCCTGGAGCCGGCCCTTCTCCACCACGAACACGAAGGGATGGCCTTCGGAGAACCAGCGACCGAGGATGCCGCGCAGCTCGTCGGGCACCTCGGTGCCGGCCCGCCACGGCTCGTCCTCCAGTGGGTCGTGCTCGACCACATGGTCGGCCAGCTCGATCGTCAGCACGTCAGGCGCCGGTGTCACCGTGGCGTTCATCAGCGCGATGCCACCCGTGCCTGACTCGCGGTGGGTGAAGACGCCGGTTTTGTAGCCGGGCATCGCGCCGGCGTGGCCGACCCAGGTACGGCCGGTGGCCGAGCGCATGAGGAACAACCCCAGCCCCATCGCGCCGGTCCAGACCTCGGTGTTGAGCAGGATCTGGGGCTGGCACATCTCCTCCATCGTGTCGGGGCAGAGCAGCTCGGCGGGCGGGTCGGCCACGAACGCCGACCAGCGGGCCAGGTCGGCGGCCGTGCTGGCCAGGCCGCCGCACGGCGCCATCGCCTTGAGGTCAATGACCGGCTCCACCCGCGGGACGTCGTCGTACGGCGCGACGTAGTAGCCCGTCGCGTGGGGCCCGACGTCGAACCCGACCGTGGTACGCCGCAGCTCCAGCGGCTCGAGCAGCCGCGTACGCAGCGACTCCTGCCAGGGCCGCCCGTCGAGCTCCTCGACCAGCTGGCCGAGCATCGCGTAGACGACGTTGGAGTAGTGCCAGCGCGCGTGGGGCTTCAGGACCTGTTCGACGTCGTCGAAGTCGCGACGGAGCTCCCTGGCGTCCGGCTGCTCCAGCGTCTCCCAGACATCACCAAGCGGCTCGCGGGCCATCCCCGAAACGTGGGCGAGGCACTGCCGGACGGTGACCGGATGGGACACCTCCGGGACGTGGTCGCCGAGCAGGTCGTCGAGGGCGAGCCGCCCCTCGTCGCGCAGCTGCATGACCATCACCGCGATGAAGGTCTTGGTGTTGGAACCGACCAGGAACTGGTCGTCGGGCCCGGGCGCGCGGTCGTCGTCCAGATCCGCGACGCCGATGCCGTCGCCCCAGGCGAGCCCGCCCCCACGGCACACCGCGGCATAGAGACCCGGGACCCGTCCCTCGCGCTGGTTGCCGAGAGCGATGCGTCGAAGGCACCGGGTCGTGGCGTCCAGGAGCGGGCTCATGGCCCGAATCTAGCCCTGTTGGGTCGGATCGTCGGGGTGTGCATGGAACCCGGGATGCTCCGGTTGTCCGGCCTTAGGACGAAGTACGGCCGACGTTGGCGCACCGCACACTTCTCACACGACCATGGGCATGTGCACACTGGTGGCATGGAGGTATGTGATCTCACCGCCGCCGCGACCGCACCGCCCACGCCGTGGTCCTTACGCCGGGCCCAGGCGTCGATGCCGCCGCGGCGGGCGTGATCGTGCCCGCCGGTGGGCCGGAGCCCAAGCCGCGTCGCTCGCTGAACGGCATCTCGGACATACGCGCGTTCTTTCACACCAACGCCGTGCCGCTGTACTTCATCTCGCCGACCCCGTTCAACCTGCTCGGCATCGACCGCTGGGTACGAAACTTCTTCTACCTGAACTACTTTGACTCTTTTGAGGGCGCGCATTCGCGCGTGTTCGTGCCCCGGCGGCGCGACCGCATTGATTTCGACTGCATGGGGGATGTCTGCAACCACCTCCTGAGTGATCCCGAGACACTCGAGTTCATCGCGCGACGAGGCCCCGGCGGCAAGGCCTGTTTTGTGATGGTTGACGAAGACACCCAGGCCCTGGCCCGCCAGGCGGGGCTCAATGTCATGCACCCCCCGGCCGAGCTTCGCCAGCGCCTGGGCTCCAAGGTCGTCATGACGCGCCTCGCCGATGAGGCGGGCGTGCCGAGCGTGCCTCACGCAATCGGGCGGGTCGGCTCCTACGACGACCTGTCGGCACTCGCGCACAGCGCCGGGCTGGGAGATGACCTGGTCGTCGAGATCGCGTATGGCAATGCCGGCTCCGGGACGTTCTTTGTGCGCGGCCAGCGCGATTGGGACCACTGCGCCGGTGACCTGGCCGAGCAGGAAGTCAAAGTCATGAAGCGCATCCGCAACGTCGAGGTGTGCCTTGAGGGCGCCGTGACCCGCCACGGCACCGTGGTCGGCCCCGCGATGACGAGTCTGGTCGGTTACCCGGAGCTGACTCCCACCAAGGGCGCCTGGTGCGGCAATGACATCTGGCGCGAGGTGCTGCCGCCCGCACAGACGCATGCCGCCCGAGAGATGGTGCGAAAGCTGGGCGACATCCTGCGCCGCGAGGGATACCGCGGCTACTTCGAAGTGGACCTGTTGCACGACCTGGACGCCGACGAGCTCTACCTCGGCGAGGTGAACCCGCGCCTCAGCGGCGCGAGCCCGATGACGAACTTGACCACCGAGGCCTACGCCGACATGCCGCTGTTCCTCTTTCACCTGCTCGAATACATGGACGTGGAGTACGAGGTCGACATCGACGAGATCAACTCGCGCTGGGAGCGTGGCTATGGCGAAGACGAGGTCTGGGGTCAGCTGATAATTTCGGAGACCTCGCCGGACGTGGAGCTCTTCACCTCGACCCCGCGCACGGGTGTTTGGCACCTCGACGAAGACGGGCGTGCCTCCTTTGCGCGCCAGGGCAACGACTGGGCCACACTGCTTGACGAGTCCGAGGCCTTCTACATGCGTGTTGCGGCGCCTGGCGATTTACGTTGCGAGGGCGCCCAACTCGGCGTGCTCTTCACCCGCGGGCACTTGCAGACCAACGACTACCAGCTCACCGAGCGCTGCCAGCGCTGGGTCAAAGGCATCAAAGCGCAGTTCGTCTCGACACCGCTGACGCCGGCCACGCCCATCGTTTCACGGCTCGTCGCACGAGCGTGAGCAGCGGCCGCACGATCTAAGACCCTGGATCTGCTGCGCCGCGGTAAACCGCGGCGTCCTCGATATCCACCCGGGAACGGTCCGGCAGTGCCGCGACGCAGCCGATCGTGATGATCGCGGCAAGGACGATGTAAATCGAGATCGAGTAGGGCGTGCCGGTTTCGTGCAGCAGCCACGTCGCGATCAACGGCGCAGGGCCGCCGGCGAACACCGACGCCAACCGGTAGCCGAGCCCGGCGCCGCCGTAGCGCAGGTGCGTCGGGAAGCTTTCGCCGATCAACGCGGCCTGCGGGCCGTATTCCATCGCGTGCACCTGCAGCGACACCACGACCGCGACGAAGATCAGCACCGCGCCACCGTGGGTCAACACCGCGAAGTACGGGAAAGCGATCAGCGCGGTCAGCACGGCTCCGGTCAGGTAAACGCGTTTGCGGCCGAGCCGATCGGACAGCTGCGAGAAGAACGGAATCGCGGCGAGTTCGCACAGCGCGCCGAGCAGGACCGCGTTGAGCACGAACGTCTTGGAAAAGCCGTGCCGCGATACGACGTAGATCAGCACAAAAGTGGTGAACAGGTAAAACGGCATCTGTTCGCTGAACCGCAGGCCAGCTGACAGCAGGATCTCCCGCCAGTGGTTTCGGATCACCTCGATGATGGGTGCGCGGGCGGTCTTCCGCTCCTGCTGCACCTTGGCAAACATCGGCGTCTCGAGGATCTTCAGCCGGATCACCAGGCCCACCGCGACGAGCACCAGGCTGAGCAGGAACGGCACCCGCCAACCCCATGAGGTAAAGGCCTCAGGTGACAGCGTGGCCGAAAGCAGTGTCATGCCGCCCGTGCCGAGCACCAGGCCGAGTGGCACGCCGAGCTGGGCGAAACTACCGAGCAGGCCGCGTCTGCGCTGGTCGCCCGACTCCATAGTGATCAGCACGGACCCGCTCCACTCCCCGCCGATCGCGAGTCCCTGGATCAGTCGCAGCGCGACCAGCAGCAGCGGCGCAGCCAAGCCGATCGTCGCCGTGTTGGGCAAGATGCCGACCAGCGCCGACGAGATGCCCATGACCAGCAGCGTGACGATCAGCGTGGCCTTGCGGCCGATCCGGTCGCCCCAGTGCCCGAAGATCGCGGCGCCCACCGGGCGGGCCGCAAACCCGACAGCGTAGGTCGCGAACGACTGCATCGCGCCGGCGTACGCGCTGGATGCGGGGAAGAACAGGTGGGGGAAAACTAACGCCGCGGACGTGTTGTAAAGGAAGAAGTCGTACCACTCAATCGTCGTGCCGATCGCGCTGGCCATCGCCGCGCGCCGCACCTGTACCTGTTGCCCCGCCCTGTCCGCGACTACCACAGCTCATAGTCTGAGGCCCGGAGGCGAATTATGGGTCGAGACACCGGGCTTATCTCAGGTTAGAGCCGCAAACGCGCAAAGCTACCCCGCAGAAGCTGAAGCGGCTCAACAAATTTCATTCCCCAGACGCCTCGGGCGTCGGGGAGCAGGCGCTCGGCCAGGAAGCTCTGCCGGATGCGACGCACAGTCATCAACACGAGCAGGCTGACCGCGAGCTTGCTTAGCGCCACCCGACCCGTTCGCTTCCTCCAGGTTGAAGGCGTCGAGCCAGCGCGCCGGCCGCAGTGGTAGCCGATGCACAGTGCTGTCACCAGCGCGGAGATAACCGCAAACGCTGTCATGAAGAACAGCGTCCTTCGTCGCAGTCGCGGGGAGGTCACGTGCGAGATACACCTCGGCCAACAAGCAGCAAGCGATCACCACCGCTTTGCCGGAATCCGAAAACGCGATGCGCCGCCAGCATGGTTTGGGGACATAATGTAAGGGTGTGACCTACCGCACAGGATGGAGGAAGTGACAGTCATCCCGCCCGCGCATCCGTCGAGTGTTCAAGGAGGATCGCCGTATGGATGCATGGCTGATCTGGTTGATCATTGCCGTGGTGTTGCTGATGGTCGAGATGCTCACTATCACCGCAGCTGTCGGGATGCTCGGTGTCGCCGCACTGATCACCGCGGGCTTCGCCGTAGTCGGACTACCCGTTCCTGTCCAACTTCTCGCGTTCACAGTCACCGCCACGATCGGGTTGCTGCTCATCCGCCCCATCGTCCGTCGGCACATGCTTCGGCCCCAGCTCGAACGTTTCGGCGTAGACGCATTAATCGGTAAGCCCGCCTATGTCGTGTCAGAGGTGTCCCGGCTGGACGGCAGGGTTCGCATCGGCGGTATCCGCGGCGAGGAGTGGACGGCGCGCGCCTACGACCAAACCCTGGTGATCCCCGCCGGAGCGACCGTCGACGTGCTGGAGATCAGCGGCACCACCGCGCTCGTGTACCCCCGGGAGTAACCCATGGAAACTGCACTTTCTCTTATCCCCGGACTGGTCATCGCGCTGTTCGTAGCCTTCACCGTGCTGCGGGCGGTGCGCATCGTGCCCCAGGCGCGTGCCCGCAACGTCGAACGGCTCGGCCGCTACGACCGCACGTTGCAGCCCGGCCTCAATTTCGTCATCCCCTACTTCGACCGCGTCTATCCGATGATTGACCTGCGGGAACAGGTTGTCTCGTTCCGACCGCAACCGGTGATTACCGAGGACAATTTGGTCGTCGAGATCGATACTGTGCTCTATTTCCAGGTGACCGACGCACGCGCAGCCGCCTATGAGATCGCCAACTTCCTGCAAGCCGTCGAACAGCTCACGGTCACCACACTGCGCAATGTCGTCGGGTCCATGGACTTGGAGCGCACACTCACCTCCCGCGACACCATCAACAGCCAACTCAGAGGTGTGCTGGACGAGGCCACCGGCAAGTGGGGGCTGCGGGTCAACCGGGTAGAGATCAAGGCCATCGACCCGCCGCAATCCATCAAGGATGCGATGGAGAAGCAAATGCGGGCCGAGCGCGACAAGCGTGCGGCAATCCTGGGCGCCGAAGGCCAACGCCAGTCTCAGATCCTCACCGCCGAAGGTGACAAGCAGGCCGCCGTCCTGCGCGCCGAGGGCAACCGGACCGCAGCGATCCTCAAGGCCGAAGGCCAGGCCCGCGCTATCGACGAGGTATTTCAGTCCGTGCACCGCAACGACCCCGACCCCAAACTGCTCGCGTATCAGTATCTTCAGATGCTGCCGCAGCTGGCCCAGGGCCCGGGAAACACGTTCTGGGTAATTCCAAGCGAGGTCACCGCCGCCCTGCAAGACGTGTCCCGCGCCTTCACCCAGGCGCTGCCCAAGTCATCGGCCACCCGCGACGCCTCCTCCGACGACTTGGCAGCGCACGCTGCCGCCGATGCGGCTCAGGCGGCACAAGCCGCCGCCGATGCGCTCGAATGCGCGGCCGAGGCCGACGGCTACCAGACCGCCTCGCCATCGCGCCCGTAACGACCGGTCGGGTAGCTTCGAAATCGCTTGCGCCAAAATGCTTGCTGACCGGACCGCGCAGCTGAACGGCAGCCGTCCAGCAAGCGCACGGCGCTATCGGTATGACGAAGGAGTACCCCTTGCATTATCTGAGCCGTCGCCTCTGGGCCTGCGGTCCCGACGCGTTGTACCACGCCATCCAGTCCGGGTCGGAGGTAATGCAGTGAACCGACTGCAGCGTGCAGACGGGGTCACGTTGGCCTTCCAGGTGCACAACCCGAACGCGCCCGGTGTGCCGCTTTTGCTCACACACGGTTTCGGCGCCACCGCGGGCATGTGGGACCCGAATGTTAATGCCTTGAGCGTCGACCGGCCGGTCATCGTGTGGGACCAGCGGGGCCACGGCAGCAGCGACGCACCCGACGACATGAACCGCTACACCGAGCAGATCAGCGTCGCCGACATGGCCGCCATTCTCGACGCCGCGGGTGCCGATCGGGCTGTGGTCGGCGGAATGTCCTTGGGCGGCTACCTATCCCTGGCCTTCCACCTCGTCCATCCGCAGCGGGTGGCCGCGCTGGTGCTGGTGGACACGGGACCGGGCTACCGCAACGACGAAGCCCGCGACAAGTGGAACGCGTGGGTAGAGCGACGTGCCCAGGAACTCGAACGCGGCCGAACCCGGGCCGACAGCTCGGCGGAACTCGCGCAGGCGGTGCATGCGCATCCCGAGGGGCTGCCTCGCGCCGCGCGCGGTGTCATGGCGCAAAAGGACGCCCGCGTGATCACATCGCTCGACAGCATCACGGTGCCGACATTGGTGATCGTCGGCGCCGAGGACACCGACTTTCTGGCCGGGGCCGATTACATGCACCGTCATATCCCCGATTCCTGCAAGGTTGTCATCGACAACGCTGGGCATGCGGCGAATATGGACCAGCCCGAGGCGTTCAATGCGGCGGTGCGCGAATTGCTGGAACAGCTGTGACCGCTCCGGATGTCACCGTCGAATCCGCCGGCCACGTGGCCGTAGTAGAGATCCATCGGCCCCCGAACAACTTCTTTGACACCGCCCTGATCAAGGGCATCGCCGACGCTTACGAGCGGCTGGACGACGACGTCGAATGTCGGGCGATCGTGTTGTGTGCGGAGGGAAAACACTTCTGCGCCGGTGCCGACTTCTCCCGGCCCGCCGAGGATCGTGTGTCGCCCAATGAGCTTTATGCTCAGGCCATCCGGTTGTTCCGCACCAGCAAGCCGGTTGTCGCCGCGGTGCACGGCGCCGCGATCGGCGGCGGACTCGGGCTTGCCCTTAGCGCGGACTTCCGGGTGGCCGGACCCTCCTCGAAATTTGCGGCCAACTTCAGCCGGCTCGGGTTTCATCCCGGCTTCGGAATAACGGCCACGTTGCCACGTGTCGTTGGCCAGCAAAAAGCACTTGAGTGGATGCTCACCGGTGAGCGTTTCAGTGGTGAACTCGCTTGCGCAGCAGGGTTGGTCGATGAATTGGCCGCCGACGGTGGTGTGCGCCCGGCGGCGATCCGGTTCGCCGAACGAATCGCCGCGTCGGCTCCCTTGGCACTGACAAGCATCCGTGCCACCGCGCGCGCCGGACTCGCTGAGGCTGTCGCCGCGGCCACCGCCCGCGAGTTCGAAGAACAAACCCGACTACAGGCGACCGCCGACTTCCGCGAGGGCGTGGCAGCAGCGGCCCAGCGCCGCGCTCCGACGTTCACCGGTCGCTGAAGGGTGCCGTTCCGTCGATGGCGCACGGAAACGCGGCCGTGGTTTCAGCGACGCGAGGTCCAGCTCGTCCTGTTTCTGACCGACAACGCAGCGGTCACGCCATCGCCCCGAACCGGGGGGTCAGTCGCGGGGCGGGTCCATGTCACTTGCAAAGGGATCGGGCCATTGGGCAGCCAGGGTTGTTCGGCCACCGCGTCGGTCACCTTCCAGGTGCCGCGCTCGGTCACGCCGAGTGCCGCGTCGATGACCTTGTAGTGCTGAACCTTGCTGCCGATGGGCTGCGACTCGACCCACACCACCACCAGCTCGCCCGGTGCGAATTGAGCCTCGTCCTGCACCGCCGCGATCAGGTCCTCGTTGTGCAGGTGACCATCGCCGAAGTTGAAGCCGATGAGCGAGTTGCAGACAAGCTCCGCCTCACGGACTGTCCGGATGTCGATATCCGGGAGATTCTTCACCAGCACCGAGAACAAACCGCGGCCCTGGCTGTGCATGGACCGCCATCCGACCGTTTGCTGATTGAAGATCTCCGCCCACTGCGGCTCGTAACCGAATGCGACCAACTGGTCGATCTGGTTGGGGGACGAACGCGTAACGCTGTTCAGCTTGTCCTCAGCGCCGGGGGCGAACGCCCATACCGCCGACGCCCAATTGCCCGCGTACTGCCGCATGGCGGGCAGGAAGGACACCAGGTCGGGACGAAGGTTGCCCAGCACGGGGAAGAACAGTAGGCCGGCCACGATCGCCACGGTCAGCAACGGCGAGGACATGTCCGCGATGCTGTAGCCGCCCCAGTTCGGGAAGCCGACGAACAGGAAGATCGCGCCGTAGGCGAATAGCACGTTCCATTCCAACGGCACCGCGAGTGGGAACGTCGAAATGATGAACAGGTGAAACGCAACCATGATCCCGACCGCGATGAATGTGAGCCACGGCCAGGGTGAGAGCAATAGGGCAAGCGGGGCAAGGATTTCCACGACGCTGCCCGGACCGTGTGCCATGAAGCTGGCGAGGTGGGACGGACGCAGGTCGTTGGGGTAGTCGCGGTAGTGGGCCCGCTTGAGCCACTTGAGCGGAAGGGTCGGGCTGTTGCTCACCATCGGCGGTATCACGTTGGTGAAGTGCAGGCCGAATTTCGAGACGCCGGCGCTGATCCACACGAGGCCGATCAGCAGCTTCAGGGCGATGATCATGTCGACGAACGGCAACACGGTGAAGAAGAACAACGCCGGCAGATACTGCTCGCCACGCGCGGCTAAGAAGATTGTCTTGTCCCGCAGCCCGATCATGACCAGCAGCACCATCGGGGCGATCAGCAGCGTGGGGTTCACCAGACCGGACGTGTTTTCCGGCAGCGCCGCCGACAGCGAATCGCTGCGCACACCGGGCATCACCAGCGCCACGATCACGCTGACGATCAGGGCCAAATAGAGTGCGACGTCGAACCAGGTCCGACGGTTGCCCGCGGTGAATGGGACTCGCCGCCACGGCCGCAACCTGATCGTGCCGGGCCGGGCCCAATACAGAATGCCTCCCATCATCGGCTTGGTCTTGCCGGCCAGCGGCCCCCATGACCCGGCGACGCCGATGGTTTCGAGCAGCACCGTCCACAGGATTGCCTTCTGGTAGACGATCGGCTGGTTCCACCACTCCGAAACATGCCAGAACGCCGGCAGTCCGGAGGTCAGCGTGGC
>NZ_DATMLH010000114.1:0-9635 GCF_035570115.1 Mycobacterium sp. | reverse complement strand
CCAGGCGGTCAAGCATCGCATCGCCGACATGTACATTGCGCTGGAAGGGGCTGTCGCTGCCACCGAGGAATGCACCTGGGCGGTGGAGCATCGTCGCTCGGACGCCGACGTCGCGGTGCACGTCGCCAAGTCGTGGACGGGCCGAGCGGCCTCCCAAATCGCAAGCGAAGCACTGCAATTGCACGGCGGGATCGGTTTCACCTGGGAACACGACCTGCATCTGTTTCTGCGTCGGGCCAAGGTCAACGAGCTGACGATCGGGGCGCCCGCGTGGCATGACGAGCGACTGTTCGACGCCCTCGCCGCCGAAAACGCCTGAGGCGCAACGGAATTCCCCAGCCGGGGTTTGGTCTAAGCCCCCGCCGCTAGCAGCATCGGGTCCACGTCGTCCTCTGGTCGGAACTCTCGCCCAGCATCCCCGGTTCCATCGAGGGAAAGTGATTGCCCCAGACAGTCGTCCTGGCGGCGGCGAACTCGGCCTTGATGGCGTGGCGTGCCGTGGCCGCCATCGCCGGATCGGCATCGGCGAGACCGTCCCACTGCTCGAGGAATTCGACGGGGCTGTGGACGAGATCTCCGATGACAGCGGCAGGACCACCTGCGCCGGGGACCATGACCACGCAGCTACCCGGGGTGTGGCCAGGAACGTGCCGCAAGACCAGGTCCCCCACCGATGCGCGGTCGCCATCCCACAGCGTCAGTCGACTTTCGCACCCCGCCAGTTGATCTGGGATGTCGGGGTCAGGCGGCGCCGGCGTATCGACGAAGAAGGTCCAGTCGGCGCGATGGCAGTGAATTTCTGCACGCGGGAAGAAGGGAATGCCGTCCGGTGCCAGCCATCCGATGTGGTCGGTGTGCAGATGGGTGAGCACGATCGCGTCGATCGATGCGAGTGAGAGACCGAGCCGGGTGAGCACCGCCGGCAAACCCCCTGATTTCGGGAGCCGGCACATATCTGCGGGCACGTGGAATGACGGTCCCCCGCCCACGTCGACCAGGATCGTGACGCCCGAGGTGTCCATGACGAGGAATCCGCCATAGGGCATGACCAGCTTCCCTGGCGAGTCAAGGAATTCACCGTGACCGTCCCAGTCGGATGCCGAGGTCTGCGGGAACGCTACGATGGGGTCGAACTCGATGACGCCGTCGAGTAGCGGGATCACCCGCTCCGCGGCGATACCGTCGCCAGCTGTGGCACCACCGACACAGTCGCTATCGCTGGATACCGCGCCCCCACCCACTCGTGGTTCACGCCGACCATCATCAACGCTCATTCCGCTCCCACCAGAGATGTTCTCTCAGAAGGACACAGCTCATCCCGGCCACACTCGTAACGATGGTGACCCACAATCAGTCTATACATCCGATGGCTTCTAATATATCGTAGTTATAGATGAGGCTGGTGCGTTCCGCCTCACCAGATGTCAGCCCCATGGTCCGTGAATCGCAATTGTGGCAGCACCCAGCTTTGAGGAGTCTCGATGTCGACGCGGGAGTCTTTGCACGACAGGCCAATCGGGTTCGTCGGCCTCGGGGACATGGGTGGACCAATCGCTTACCGCATCGCCGCGGCCGGCTTCCCTCTGGCGGTGTGGTCGCGCGGCGTACATTCGCTGACGGAGCTGTCTGGACAGCCGTACGTTGCGATGAATTCGCTTCGCGAGCTGGGCCGGCAATGTCAGGTCGTGGCGATCTGCGTCTTCGGCGACGCCGATGTGCGCGACGTGGTGCTGGGCGCGGACGGTCTCGTAGCGGCAATGTCGCCACATTCTGTCCTGCTAATCCACAGCACCGTGTCGGTCGCGTTGTGCTGCGAGATCGCGGCTGCGGGGGCCAGTCGCGGCGTCCACGTGCTGGATGCGCCGGTCAGCGGTGCTCGCGCCGGGGCGGTGAATGGCACGCTGACGATCATGGTGGGGGGCGACCCATCCGTGCGGGGTCGGGTCACGCCGCTGTTGGAGTCCTACGGCCAGGTCATCCAGTGGATGGGGCCCGTGGGTTCGGGTCAGAAGATGAAGGTGCTCAACAATGTGCTCGGGTTCGCCAACGGCGAGTTGGCGAACATTGCGATCGAGACGGGCGTCGCCCTTGGTCTTGATCCCGACTCGGTGGTCGCCGTCCTCGAGTCGGGCAGTGCGGGGAGTTTCGCACTGGACTCCCTGGTGCACAACTTGATTCCCGATCCTGTGTTCACGGCGCACGCCACCACCATGATCGCGAAGGACACTTGGTTGTTCCAGGAGCTGTGTCGTGGCGACGAGCTGGTGCCCACGGTGCTGGAACAGCTTGCTGTCGAAAGGATCACGCACCCGGTGCCCGATGTCTCGCTCGCAATCGACCAGCCAGCGGGCGCAGCGACCCGTGCGGAGCATACGTCGTTCCCGCCAGACATGGGTTCGGGCGTATCCCAATGAACGCACAACCACGTCGATCATCGCCAGAACTCCGGCTCCGTCGATGCAATTCTGATCATAGCCACCAGAAGGGGTGCTGAGATGACGTCGATTGTCGTTGGCCAGTATCGGATCACAGTACTCAGCGATGGCATGTCACGACTACCACCGATGTTCTTCCCGGGCCTGGATCCCTGCCAGCACGGCGCGGGTTCGGATCCCGATGGCACCATACACATCCCGACCGGGTGCTTCCTCATTCAAGGCGCCGGGCGCACCATCCTCGTGGACGCCGGCCTGGGCCCGGTCACCCTTCCCTTCCCCGACGGGATGCCCACTGCTCGGACTGTTGCCGGTCGGGCCATCCCGCCATTGTCCGAAGGCGGCGATCTCCCAGCCCAACTTCGTGCGGCGGGTGTCGAGTCCACCGATGTCGACACCGTGCTGCTCACGCACCTCCACGGCGACCACATTGGCTGGGTCGCCCCGCAGGGCGCACCGTACTTCGACGCGGCGACAGTCATGTTCGGTGAGCCCGACTGGAACGATCTGATCGAGAACGGGGCGCCTACCGACCCCGGCGTCCGCGGAATGAAGGTCGCGCGCGACCACGGCCGGCTTCAAACGATCACGACCGAGACGCACTCGATCGCTCCCGGGGTCACGGTGCATCAAGCTCCGGGACACACCGCGGGCAGCTACATCGTCGTGATATCCGCAGGGAATGACCGGGCGTACCTTCTTGGCGACGTCGTTCAACATCCGTTGCAGCTCGACGATGAATCGATCGGGTTTCTCACCGATCTCGATCCCGCATTGGCCACGCGAACACGACAACGATTGGTCGACGCTATGGAACGCGAACACGCAGCGATCGGCATGGACCACTTTCCCGGCCTGGGATTCCAGCAGATCATCGCTGGTACTCCCCGAAAGTGGCTGCCGGTATGACGATTTGACGCTCCGACAAATGCGGCCGAGTTGCAGGCGTGGCGCCTAGCCAATCCTCATCATGTAAGGAACGCCATCCACTGTGATCGTCGTGATCGCCCGAAATGGACGGCCGTGTTGGTTGGCGAACGTCCTGCCGTCATCGCCGAGCTGGTTCACCCCGGGACGGTCGTGCCCTCCGTTGCGGCTCTTCGGCAGTCTGCCGAACAGCGGCATGATGTCCCCGTTTACTGACGCGCGTTGGCTGCTCGGTGTCCGGCTGCACTCCGCTGGGATCGTCGATGCGCCCAGTGAGCCCATCGGTGACGGCGGCGACACCTCAACCGGGCCGTGATCGTCACCGATGATGCTCAACCGCGCCGAGGCGGGCAGGTCGCCCGGATCTACTGTGCGACAGGCACCAAGTTCAGCGAACGGCCGATGATGTGGCGCATCACCTCGCTGGAACCGGCCAGGATCCGTTGCACTCGGGTGTCACGCCACAGTCGCGTGATTTCGTACTCGTTCATGTAGCCGGCACCACCGAACAATTGCACGCACGCATCGATTGCCTCCCACTGCCGTTCGGTGACGAACATCTTGGCAATGGCGGCGCGCTCCGGGGTCAGTGTTCCCGCTACCAACGCCGCGATCCCGGCGTCGGTGAAGGTCCGGCACACCTCCGTCGCGGCCTTGACGTTCGCGAGGACGAACTGGGTGTTCTGCAGCGCGCCGAGCGGTTGACCGAACACCTTGCGGGTGCGGACGAAGTCGGTGGTCAATTCCAGTGCCCGCTCCATCACCGCCGTCGAGGTGACCGCGCAGGCGAGCCTCTCCTGGGCAAGGCCCTCCATCAGGTAGTAGAAGCCGCGCCCCTGCTCGCCAATGAGGTTGCTCTGCGGAACGAAGACGTCGGTGAAGAACAGTTCCGCGGTGTCTTGCGCCTTCATCCCGACCTTGTCGAGGTTGCGTCCGCGGGCGAAGCCGTCCATGCCGCGCTCCACCACCAGCAGGCTCAGTCCGTGGTGCCCGTGGCCCGGATCGGTGCGGGCCACCACGATCACCAGATCGGAGAGGATTCCGTTGGTGATGTAGGTCTTGGACCCGTTGAGCAGGAAACCGCCGTCGGTCGGTTTGGCGGTGGTGGCGATCGCCTTGAGGTCCGATCCCGCGCCGGGCTCGGTCATCGCCAGGGCAGTGATCCGTTCTCCGGAGACCCATCCCGGTAGCCACCGGCGCTTCTGTTCGGTGGTGGTCAGATCTATCAGGTAGGGCGGCATCACGTCGTTGTGCAGCGAGTAGCCGAACCCCACCGATCCGGTCGCGATGAACTCTTCGGTCATGATCGCGTTGTACCGGAAGTCGCGAATACCGGTGCCGCCGAACTCTTCCGGCGCTTCCCAGCCCAGCAGACCCAGTTCTCCCGCGCGCAGCCACACGTCACGATCGACGTGTCCCTGCTCCTCCCAGCGCCCCGCGTGGGGAGCGCATTCCTTTTCGAAGAAGGAACGTACGAGCTGACGAAATTCCTCGTGCTCGGGTTCGAAGATCGTGCGCATCAATTCATCTCCTTGCAGGGCAGGTGTCGCGGGGTGGACGTCGCCTCGGTGGGTTCGGCGTGCGTACTACGTCAGCGGTGCTCACCTCAGGTACACCAGGGCGGAGCCGCGGACCACGGTGTCACCGTCGCCTCTGGCGATGAGCAACGAGCACCGCGCCGTGCTGTGCCCGTTCGACGCGCCCACTTCGACGACGGTGCCGCTGATGGTCAGCGCGTCACCGGCCAGCGCCGGGGTGACGTTGCGCTCTTCGAGTTCGATCACACAGTGGGGATCGCCGGTCCAGCGGGTGAGCAGCTCGATGTTGTAGGCGCTGAGCAGGTTCGCGGTGACCAGGACGTCGCCGAATCCCTCCTCGCGGGCCGCCTCGACGTCATAGTGGATGCGGTGCGAGGTCCAGTAGGCGGTACCGAACAGGAACACCGTGAGCCGCGTCGGGGTGCGGTGCAAAGCGGGCAGCGCGTCGTCGACGCGGACGGCATCGGGCGTCATCGGAAGATGATGGTCTGCCGGTAGCGGCCAACGAGTGTGCCGAGCTGATTGTGATAAGTGGAATCGGTGGTGACGAACACCAGCGGTCCGGTTCTGCCGGCCTTCTCGACGATGTCGGTCAGCCGCTCGGTGACGGTGAGCACGTCACCGACGCGGACCACGTCGAGGATCTCGTAGGTGTGTCCCCCGGCCATGGTCTTCCCGGAGACACCGGCGGTCCCCAGGAACGGGTACTGGCCGTCGGGCTGCAGATCGGCTTCGGCGACCACCGGGCGGCACGCTGCGTGAAAGAACAGCGGTGGCGCGACCACGGCCGCGTACGGGTCGTCGGGGTCGCCGATCTCCTCGGGCCGGCCGCCGGTGCCCGCCACGTACTCACGGATCTGCCGCAGCGAGACGGGGTCGCTGCGGTAGGTCGCGGTGACGGTGCCGACCCGTTCGCGCGCCTCGGCGGTCACGTGGGGCCCATTGGTGACCGCGGGCTCGGCGTTCATCGGTGCCCCGCCGCGACCACCGCTGCGTCGTGATCCACGCCCGGGCGGCTCAGTTCGAGTCCGAGCCGGTCGATGCCGCCCAGTTCCAGGCGCAAACAGTTCAGCCGCATGATGAACAGATGCAGGCCGAATTCGTGGGTGAAACCCCGGGCACCGCACATCTGCAACAGCTCGGGGACCAGCGTTGCGGCCGTGTCGGAGGCATACCAGGCGGCGCGTGTGACACTGCGGGCATCGTCCTGGTAAGCCGCTTCACGGCCCAGCCACCTGGTGGCCTCCGCGGACACCGCGGAGTCGGCCAAGCGGTGCCGCAGCGCCTGGAACGAGCCCAGCGGGCGCCCGAACTGGACCCGTGAGGTGAGGTGGTCAGCGGTACGGCGGATCGCGGAGTCGGCGTTTCCGGAGACCTCGGCGATGAGGGCCAACCGCCAGCGCGCCCGCAACTGACGGCCGGCGCCCGCGGGCAGAGCCCAGCCGGGACCGGCGGGATTGACGTGCGCGTACGGGTAGCCGAAGCTGGCCCGGGCCGGTGCGATGCCGGCGTGGGCGGGTTCATAGATTCGGGCGTCGTCCTCGTCGAGCACAACGACCGCTGACGCGGTGTCGGCGAAGCGCACGGGACCGGCCCGGTGCGCCTCGGTGACCGCGATCGGACCGGGCGGGATCGTCTCGGGCACCAGGTCACCCAGCAGGCCGCGGAGACCGACGGTGCTGGCCAGACCGAGCCCGGCGAGTTCCTCGGCGATGAGGAAACACTCCAGCACCGAAGCGCCGCTCAGCACGTCGCTGGCGCTCAGCAGCGGATCGAGATGTCCGGGGTCGGCGTGGGCGCCGCCGGCAGTCTCGACGACGCGGCGTAGAGCCTCAAGCCGCTCGCGTTGGGTGTCGCGGAGATCGAAGTCCATTGCGCTACCTTTCCGTAGAACCCAGCAGCGAGCGCGCGACCATGTTGAGTTGCACTTCGACGCTGCCACCGCCCAGTCCGGCGATCATCGACGTTTTGAGCTGCGAGTTGCCTATCGACCCGAGTTCGAGGCCCTCGTCTTCGAACATCTCCAGTGCAAGTTCGGCCACCAGCCGCTCACACCGGACGATCGCCACCCGGGCCAAGGAGACCTCACGGTCTTCCGAGCGCCCCTGGCTGCGGGCGTGGATCGCCTGATACACCAGCAGGCGGGCCGCTTCGCACGATGCCTCCGCCTGAGCGAGGCGAGTCTTGATGCCGTCGCGATCCAGCCAGCCGCGCTCGCGACCGACCTCGCGCAGACGTTGGGTCACTTGGGCGGCCCGCGCATACCGGGGTCCGCCGATCCGCTCATGCGACAGCGCCTCCCGTACGACACGCCAGCCGCCGTTTTCCGGGCCCAGGCGCACCGACGCCGGCACCCGCACGTTGGTGAAGGTCAACCGGTTGAACTCGTGGATGTCGAGCACGCTGGGGATGGGTTCGATGGTGAATCCGGGGGTGTCCGTCGGCACCAGGAACACCGAAATACCCTTGTTCCCCGTGGATTGTGGATCGGTGCGGGCGAGCAGGAAGCAGAAGTCGGCTTCACCGGCGTAGGAGGTCCACAGCTTCTCGCCGTTGATCACGTAGTCGTCGCCGTCGCGGACGGCGGTCGTGGCCATGTTGGCCAGATCCGTGCCGGCACCGGCCTCGGAGAAGCCCTGGCACCAGAAGACGTCACCGGCGCTGATCCGCCGCAGATGGTAGTCACGCTGCTCGGCGGTTCCGGCGTTGATGATTGCCGGGCCGATCCAGTTGACGTTCATGTATTGCGATCCGCGTGGCTCGCCGGCACTCCAGAGTTCCTCGCCCAGGATGATGAATTGCCAGGCGGACCCGGCGGTGCCGCCGTACTGCTGCGGCCAGTGCGGAGTCAGCCAACCCTTCTGGCCGAGCTTGCGGCAAAAGTCGAGGATGAAGTCCGACGCCGGTTCTTCACCGGGGATGAGTTCCAGCCAGCGCTGGGGCAGCTCGTCCTCGACGAAGGTCCTCAATTCCGAACGGAAGGCGGCGTCGTCCTCACTCCAGGTGAAATCCATCGTGTACCTCCTGTTCGGCCCGTGAAGACCGCAGCTCGTCTATCACTGGGTTGCAGCGGGCAGGTGGGTTCCTCATGACGGTGACACGGCGCGGCGGGCGGCTCGGCCGTCGCCGGACTCCGTCGGCCAGCCGAGCCGACCAAGTCCGAGATAGCGCGAATGCGCCCGCTGTTCCTCGACGTCGGGGTGCTCGATGAGTTCGATCCTGTTGTGGTCCGGGTCGGTGAGAAAGGCCAGCGTGGTCGGGGCGTGTTCACCGAACCGATGGTCCAGCTGCGCGATGAGGATGCCGCCGTGCTCGACGGCGGTGCGCACCGCGGCGGCGGCGTCGGCGACGATCAGGCTGATGTGGGTGTAGCCGATGGTGCGGGCGTCGCGGCGAGCGCCCGGTGCCGGCAGGGGGTCGCGGTACTCCAGCAGTTCGATGCACACCCCACCCAAGCGCAGGAACACGCCGCGGAACCCGCTGGTCGGGATCCCCATCAGCGCGGCGACGCGGCGGCCGCCTCCGAGATAGACCTCTCCTGCCGAAAACCCCAGTCCCCCAACGTAGAAGTCCTGCGCGCGGTTCAGGTTGGACACGCTGAGCGCCAGATGGGAGAAGGACCCCTCGCGGTCAGCCGTGCGCGCCTCGACGGCCTTGCGCACGGACTGACCGTTCCGAGCGTCGTTGGATGCATGACCGGCGAGCGCACCCGTGTCTGCGGTCAGGTCGTGTCGCACCGCGGCACCGTTCCGAGCACCCCGAGGACGCAATGGACGGGAGAACTCATTCCTCGGTCCGCTCGCCCTGCGCTCCGAACCGGAACAGTCGCCGCGTGTTGAGCTCGACGATCTTGTGCACCTCGTCGTCGGGGACGTCGGCGAATGCCTTGGCCGCGTACTTGCGTGTGTTGGGCCATTGCGAATCCGAATGCGGATAGTCGACCTCGAAGGTGAGGTTGTCGATGCCGATCTGGTCGCGGACGGCGATGCCGAAGTTGTCGTCGATGAAGCAGCCGAAGAAGTGCTTTCGGAACAGATCCGAGGGCCTGGTGTCGCGGTCGATGTCCTGATACCAGCGGTGGCGCTCCCAGACGTAGTCGCAGCGCTCCAGGATGTAGGGGATCCAGCCGATCCCGCCCTCGGCCAGCACGACCTGCAGCCCTGGATGACGTTGCAGCACCCCGGAGAACAGCAGATCGGTGGTGGTCGCCATCAAATTGGTGCTGTACAGCGCGATGGACACCGCCAATGGGGCGTCGCCCGCGAAGCCCGGGACGTGACTGGAGGAGCCGAAGTGCAGACACAGGGGCAGCCCCGCGTCTTCGCAGGCCGCGAACACGGGGTCCCAGTGGTCGGTGTGAAACGACGGCAGGCCCAGCGGCGCCGGATTCTCCGGGAAGGTGATGCCCCGGGCGCCCAGCGTCGCGACCCGCTCGATCTCCTTCACGCACAACGACGTATCCCAGACCGGCAGCATGGCCAGCGGGATGAAGCGCCCCGGGGCCGAGCCGCTCCACTCGTCTACGGAGAAGTCGTTCCAGGCTTGGAGGCACAAATGAGCCAGCTCGTGATCGTTGGCCTGCAGGAACACCCGTCCGGCGAAGCCGGGAAATGAGGGATAGCACATCGCCGCGCGCACCCCATCGAGATCCATGTCCCTGGCACGCTCGGCGGCGTCGTAGCATCCGGGGATCATGTCCTCGTAGCGCACCGGCTCGGTGCCGTAATCCTTGGCA
>NZ_DATMLH010000113.1:0-5768 GCF_035570115.1 Mycobacterium sp. | reverse complement strand
ATAGTGGGTCAGGCTTTCTGCACCGCCGTAAGACAGCGCGTAGGCATAGGGCCGCCCAAGCCCGACTGCCGTCGCACCGAGGGCCAGCGCAATGATCGCGTCGGTAGCCGAGCGCACGCCGGAGTCGAACATGACTGGTGTGGAGCCGGCCGCTTTGACGATGCCGGGGAGCAACTGCAGTGTTGATACCGCCGAATTTGCCTGACGGCCACCATGATTGGTGCAGTACAATACATCTGCGCCGTTGTCGATCGCCAGGCGCGCGTCGTCGGGATGTTGAATTCCCTTAATGGCGATCGGAAGCTTCGTCTGGCTCCGGATCCAGCGCAGGTCCTCCCATGACAGCGGATGGGCGAAGATCTTCGAATAGTGCGCCAGGGCGGCCGGCTGGTCTTCTTCCGGCGGCTTGGCGAGGTGCTTGGTGAAGTTTTCGTCTGTGTAGTAATTCTGCATGCAGAAGCCGCGAAACTGCGGAAAGTTTCCCCGTTCAAGATCCATCGGCCGGAAGCCAAGCGTCCAGGAGTCCACGGTAACCACCAGAGCGGAGTAGCCGCTGGTCTCTGCGCGATTGATCAAACTTGCCGCCAGCTCGCGATCGGCGGGCAGGTAGAGCTGAAAGAAGTTGGGCGTCTCGCCCGCATGTTTGATCACGTCCTCCATGCGTGTCTGCGTGAACGTCGACAGCGTGTACGGAACTCCGGTCGCCGCCGACGCCTGTGCGGTGGCCACATCTCCATGAAAGTCGGGTGCGCACAAGCCCACCAAGCCGATTGGGGCAAGGAACATCGGCGAGGCCAGACGCTTGCCGAACAACTGGATCGACAGATCGCGTTCGGGAGGGCTGACCATCATCCGGGGCACGATGCCATAGCAGGAGAACGCAGCGATGTTCGCGCGCTGGGTCCGGCCATCACCTGCGGCTGCCGACACATAGCGATACACCCAATCCGGAAGTGCCTCGGATGCTTTGCGTTCGATGGAGGCAAAGTCGAAGGGGTATCGGGTCGTTACTCCTTGAACCGCTGCGGCATAGACCTCATTTTGGAAATCACCGAAGTTGGCGCTCATGCTGATTCAACCCTTTCAACGATTAGGCAGTCTCGGGTGGATTTGCTACCGAAGTCGCTCAAGCTACTTGTCATTCGCGGCGATCCAGGCCTGCTCTTGGCCGGGCTCGGGCAGGACACGGCCGCCTTCGACCGCGCCACTCGCCGGGCTGTTTTGGATCACCATCATCACCCGGTCGGCGGGAACATTGGCGATCCGAGAGACCGCGTCCGCGATTTCCGTTGCGAGACGGGTGGTTTTGTCTGTTGGATGACCTGATCGGACCCAACCGTTAACCAGTACCGGATTGGCGGGTACGCCGTCGGTGTAGATGTCGCCGGCGGGCAGCTCGTGGAACACGACGTCGACATAGGTGGTGGGCACGTGGTTGATCTCAGAGTGGATACGGGTAATCTCTTGAGCCAACGCGCTCTTGGTCTCGGCGGTCAGCGTCGATGTTGTCGTCGTGCACGTGTAGACCGGCATGTTCGCTCCTTGACTAGACGATGAGCTGGCGGCGTCACCACAGATGCGCCTGTTGTGGTTGGGTCCGTACCACGAACACCCGGTTTGATACGTCACTGGAATGCATATTTGT
Organism: Mycobacterium sp.; assembly: GCF_035570115.1. GTDB lineage: Bacteria > Actinomycetota > Actinomycetes > Mycobacteriales > Mycobacteriaceae > Mycobacterium. The sequence goes on along the minus strand of NZ_DATMLH010000113.1, from coordinate 4,123 downwards.
CCACCGCCTTCTCGTCCCACTCGAGACCAAGGCCTGGCCCTCGGGCGACGATTTTGCCTTTGTCGGGCACCAAGGGCTCGGTTAGGACGGCCCCGGCCAGGTCGAGATACTCAGACCAGGATGCCGTTGGTGAGCAGGCCATCGTGTGCGCGCTTCCCTCGATGTAGCTATGACTCGACAGCGGCAGTGAAGCCGCCTCGGCCTGCCCCGCGGCGGAGATCCAGCCGGTGACCCCACCGATCTTGATGATGTCGACCATCGCCAGATCGCTGGCTTTGGCGGCAATCGCGTTTGCCATCCCCCGCGGGAACCACCAGTTCTCGCCGGTTTGGATAGGAACCGGGCGAACGGCCTCACGAACGACACGGTGGCCGTGCAGGTCCTCGGCGCCGACCGGTTCTTCAATCCAGGTCAGATCAAACTCCTTCAGTCGCAAGATGAGATCGATGGCACCGGCTGTCGTTTGCGACTGATTCAGATCGACCATCAACCTGCGCTCGGGTCCGATCAGCTTGCGTACGGCGGCGACGGTTGCGACCTGATCGGCCACCTCGCCGGCGCCGAGCTTGATCTTGATCGCCTCAAACCCGTTTTCCATCGACGTCTCGAGTAAGGGCAGGTCGGTCTTGATGTCCACCAGGCCGTAGCTGTCGTAGGCGTCCAGCGGCTTGGGCTCGCCACCGAGCAGCACCGCTACGGGGAGATCGGCCGCCCGTCCAAGCGCATCCCACAGCGCCTGGTCAAGGGCACCGATGGCCATGCCGATCACTCCCTGCATGCCCACCAGCTTCAACTGCTTATCGAGCTGTCCCATGCGCTCGCGCGGTGACACCGTCTGTCCCACCAGCGCGGGTGCAACGTCGCGAAGGAACTGCACCAGCGTGCGCAGCAAAACAGGGGTGTAAGCGAAGGCATAACTGCGCCCGACAATCCCCTCGTTTGTCTGGACGTCAACAAGGACAAGCGGCGCAGCGGGAACGTCACCCGCGGCGGTGCGCAGCGGCCGGGCCATCGGCACCAGCACCGCGCGCGCCGCAATTGAATTGATGGTCAGCTTGTCAAACATAGATCGCTACGACCCTGCCTTCGCTCGGACTGGCCAATCCCGATCGCTGAGATTCCCTGATGGCAGCTATCCCAGATGCGCGGCCTTCGCTTTGGTCGGCACTACGATCACGGTGGGCCCGTCGGCCTTCAGCGCGGCATTGAATTCGTGGGCGAGCTTTTCGCAGCTGTCCACATTGACCGTGCGACACCCGAAACCCGTTGCGAGGGAGGCGATGTCGAGGCCTGGCAAGTCCAGTGCCGGCACGCCGGGTGTCTCTTCCAATACCGCGAATGACTTCAGGATCGAGTATTCGCCGTTGCGCATCGCGACGAACACGATCGGTAGCCGGTGTTGAGCGGCGGTGTAAAGCGCCTGCACCGAGTACTGCATCGACCCGTCGCCGATGGTGCAAAGGACGTGGCGCTTGACGCCACGGGCGCGGTCTCCCAGCGCGACGCCCACCGCCGCGGGCAACCCCCAGCCGATACCGCCGCTGGCAGTGGCGAAAAAGGACCCCGGCCGGGTGCTGGGCAGGAATCGCAGCTGTTGAGCCATCGTCGACGTCGATTCGGTGACCAACGGCGAATCGGCGGGCGTGACGTCTCTCAAGGTGGACCACACCGCGTCCGGCTCCAGTGGTGCCGACCCGGTCACATCGACTGCGGTGGTCGGCAGCTGTCTGGTCGGCACCGCCCGGTCGCTGTGATCGTCGACCATGCCCACCAACTGTTCCAGCGCCAGCAGCGTGTCCCCCAGAACGCTGTCACCAACCGGCGCCGCACCAGCCAGTCCCGGATCGGCGGTGATCTGTAGCAGTTCGGTGCCCTCGGGCAGGTACTCGCCGGCCACGTAGGGGTAGTACCGGAAGACCTGCGCCCCGATCACTACGACCACGTCATGGCCGCGCAGCACCTCGGTGACACCGGCGATGGTCATCGGCAGCTGTCCCTGGAATAGCCGGTGATCCTCGGGGAACGACGCCCGGTCGGGCAGCGGCCCGCTGTATACCGGCGCCCCGACCTTCTCGGCGAACGCCACACCGGCATCCCAGGCCCCGGCGCGATCGACCTCCGGCCCAAACACCAGCAGTGGCCGCTGCGCACCGTTGATGCGCTGGGCGAATCCGCGCAGCCGCTCGGCATCCGGGCTGACCCGGTGACTCACCGTGCGGACCACCGCTGGACCCAACGCCGGTTTCTCCCAGTCGTCGAGCGGGATCGACACAAACACCGGACCGGCGGGTGGCTGTAACGCCACCGCGTAGGCGCGCATGATCGCCGCCGGCACGTCCTCGGCGCGCTTGGGCTCATACGCCCACTTCACCCACGGCTGCGGAAACACCGTCTCGTCCTTGTTGGTCAGATATGGCTCGCACAACACCATTTCGCGGGTCTGCTGACCGGCCGTGACGATCAGCGGGGTGTTGCCCTTGGCCGCCGCCACCAGGTTGCCCATCGCGTTTCCCATCCCCGCGGCGGTGTGCACGTTGACCAGCGCGGGCTTGCCGGTGGACTGGGCGAACCCGTCCGCCATGGCCACCACCGACGCCTCCTGCAATCCCAGGACATAAGTGAAGTCGTCGGGGAAGTTCTTCAAGAACGTCTCCTCAGTGGAACCCGGGTTCCCGAACACCGTCGTGAGTCCCAGCTCACGAAGCAAGTCGTAGGTCACCTCGTGGATGCTTCTCGCATCTGCCATCGGTCTGCCCGCCCTTCTTATTCGAGCCGTGCACCATGTCGGCCACGCGCTGCTACCGACGAGCATCGCCGGAGGCACCGCGGCCGTCGATGTCGTGCGCTACAGCGTTGAGCAGCCGTCGCTGTTTCGCTGAACAACGCGCAATCAACTTCCAGGTTGCAGCCCGGCAGCCGGCAGCATTGTTCACCGCGACATCGACGCACTTTGATCGTTGTCGCCCGTTCCATCGACGGCGGCCGAATGTCTCTGTGAGATTAAGGGCTATGCATGCCGTTGAAGTCGCCGAGCATGGCGGACCGGAAGTCCTCAGCTACGTCGACAGGCCGCAGCCCTCCCCCGGCCCGGGCGAGGTGTCGATCAAAGCCGAGGCGATCGGCGTGAATTTCGTCGACACCTACTTCCGGTCCGGGCTGTACCCACACGAACTACCATTTGTCCTCGGCGCCGAGGTCGCCGGGACGGTCGCCGCAGTGGGTGACGGGGTCACGACGTTTAGTATCGGCGACCGGGTTGCCTGCGCCGACGCGGTCGGCGCATATGCCGAATACTGTGTTGCACCAGCCGATGTCGTAGCGCAGGTGCCCGACAATGTCGGATTTGACGTTGCCGCCGCGGCCCTCCTGAAGGGGATGACTGCACACCTGCTTATCAAATCGGTGTACGCGGTGCAGGACGGCGACACGGCGTTGCTGCACGCCGGGGCCGGCGGGGTGGGTCTGATCCTGACCCAGTGGGCAACCAGCTTGGGTGCTCGGGTGATCACCACCGCCTCCACCGCGGAGAAGGCAGAGCTGTCGCGCCGGGCCGGGGCGGTCGAGGTGCTCGACTATCCCGACGATCCGCAGCAGTTCGGGGCCAAGGTCCGATCGCTCAGCGGCGGTGCCGGCGTGGCCGCGGTGTATGACGGCGTGGGCAAGTCGACGTTCGACGCCAGCCTTGCCAGTCTCGCCGTCCGCGGCACGCTCGCGCTGTTCGGCGCGTCCAGCGGCCCGGTGCCTCCCGTCGACCCGCAGCGGCTCAACGCCGCCGGCTCGGTGTACCTTTCTCGGCCGTCGCGGCCCCACTTCATGCGCACCCACGACGAGTTTGCTTGGCGGACAGGGGAATTATTCCACCTCGTCGGCGACGGCACCATCGAGGTGACGGTCAGCGCACGCTACCCACTCAAGGAAGTGGCGCAAGCGCACCGCGATCTTCAGAGCCGCAAGACCATTGGCTCGGTGGTGCTCATTCCCTAGCGGACCGCGCCGGCGGCGGGTTGTTCACTCGCGGCTCACATGACAAATCGGACCACGATGACGAGCGCGACGCCGAGGATGGCGAAAGTCAACACTGTCATGGCGGCCTTCACGCCAGCGCTGGGCTGATGTTGTCCGG
>NZ_DATMLH010000112.1:0-55414 GCF_035570115.1 Mycobacterium sp. | reverse complement strand
GACGAATTCGCCAGGGTGGGCGCCCAGCGGGTGGGCATCAGCACCGACACCGTCGACAAGCAGGCCCACTTCGCCCAACAGCGCTCGTTCGACTATCCGCTGCTCTCCGACGCGGACGGCGTGGTGTCCGAGCTGTTCGGGGTGCGCCGAGGCAGGCTCGCCAAGCTGCGCAGATCCGTCGTGGCGCGTGAGGCGGCCCGGGGTGGTCGGCACACTCGGCGCCGTGGCCTGCTGGCCCGGCTGCTGCCGGTCAGACGGACCACATTCGTCATCGACACCGACCGCACCATACTCAAGGTCGTCTCCAGCGAGGTGCGCGCATCGGTGCACGCCGACCAGACGTTGTGGTTCTTGGAGAACCACAACGTGCACGACGGCGCGCATCAGCAGTCGGAGGGCAAGGGCGAACCGATTGGCGAGTGGTTCACAGAACCGGAAACCGCGGACGAGCCGAGCTTGGTCCGGCCATACACGCTGGCGGCAGGCCGTACGGACTCTGGTGTCGGACTCGCACTCGAGGCTCCGGTCGAAGCGCTCAACAGCACAGCTAAGCCGCCGCGCTGGCGGAGAAATGATGTGCGGGGCCAGATCCTGACGTCGTGCGTGCACAATCCCTCGGTCGCAGAGATCGCCTCTCGTCTGTCCTTGCCGCTCGGTGCGACGCGGTTCCTGGTCGACGACCTGGTGACACAGGGTTATTTGCGGGTGCACGCTCCCCTCGGTGACTCGATGACGATCGACGAACGACGTGAACTGATAAGCAGGACTCTGCGTGGCCTACGAGCACTCTGAGGGGTGGGGCGCCGCCCGTGCACGGAATTCACTCTCCGGCTTACAGGCCAGTCGCCCGCCCCGCCGGCTCAGCTCGACAGCTTGGCCACCGATTTAAAGAGCTTACGCAGCGCCGGCCGAAGGTGCTGGCGGCGTTCGTGCGCTAAGTCGTTCTCCTGCTGGTAGAGCAGGCCATAGGTGAACGTGTCCTCGCCCGCGGCGTGTGCGGCCTGGGCCTGCCGCAGCAGGTGCGCGCGGCTGACCACGCTGTCCTGGTGATCTCCGAGCAACGACTGTATTTTTTTCGCCCGCTTCGATACCTTCGTCGCGCCTGTCGCCGCAGCGGTGTAGCGAAGTCGTTTGGCACGCTTGCGAATTCGGTGTATCACGTCGTCGCGATCTTCGTCCTGGGCCCGTTGTGCGGCCTTCGCGGCCTTGTGCACCCTCTTACTGGCGGCGGTCACCGGGTCGGGCTCCTGTTCGGCCGGCGGGGCTTTCGCGACCACGGCTTCCAAGGCGTCGAGCAGCCGGAAGTACCGCGGTGAGCGCAACGCCGTTAAAGAACGACGCAGCCCGGTCAGATAGCCTTCTTCGGCAGCGTCGACCAATCGTTCCCGGACGGGTCCGCGGACCAGCTCCGGCGACAAACCGTCCAAGGCGCTGCGATAGTGCTTCGCGAGTACTTCGGCGTCGCGGGCTTCACCCAACACATTGCCCAGCTCGCGCAGCTCGTCGAGGAGATCATCGGGCGGAGCGCACGAATCGGGCCACGCTTGTAGCAGGCTGCGGATCTTGCGGGTCGTCACCCGCATCTGGTGCACGGCGTCGTCGGCCTCGGCGCGCACCGCGCGGTCCCACACCAGCAGCTCGTCGAGCTGCTCGGCGACTGCCCGATGTAGCGGGTTGGCGGCGCGGGCAGCCAGGTCGTTCACAGTCGTGCCGAGCACCCGCGCCAGTTTGGAACCGTGTCCTGCGGGCGCCGCACCGGCACCAAGCAATCGATCGCCCAGCTTTTCCATCAGCTCGGTGTTGCCCGTGGGCTGAGCCAGTTCGAGCTCCCACTCCCGCCACCGTTGCTCGACTTCGGGTGCATCGGGGGTGGCGGCCCTCGACGCGGTGACATGATCGTCGGCGAATTCAGCCAGCACCGCGTCGTCGGCGCCGTAGAGCTCGTGGACATACCGCGTGGTGGTTATCCGCGCGACCGGCCTCAGTGGGCGGTCGCGGACAATTGCCAGCACGACGTCCACCAGCTGGGTCGGCACTTCTTCCGGACTGTCTTCCTCGCTGCCGTTCGCGGTATCGAGTGGTGCGCGAACCTCGGTGCGGGCGTCGGGTCCGGCCGGCAGCTTCAGGTGCCAACCGGCGTCGACGCCGCCGGTGCGACGGCGCAACGTGATTCGTCTGGACGCCAGATCACGCGCCGGCGTGTCGAAGTACACGGCGTCCAGTGACTGAGTCGGGAGCCGCTCGACCCGGAGAATGTCCGCTAGACCGGCGAATGATGGCGAGCTGGTGGACTCGCCGACGTCGAACTTGCGCTCTACCTCTAGATAACGCGACGGACTCGGGGCGTTGTCAGGCATCGTCGCTTCAGCGTTCCCCAAGAAGCGGTGCTTTAAAAGCTGTGCTCGTCGGCGGGAAACGTCCCGGCGGCGACTTCCTCCGCATACTGGGTTGCCGCACGGTGCAATTCGCCCGCGACGTCGCCGAACCGCTTGACGAACCGGGCCGTCTTGCCGCTGGTGAGCCCGGCCATGTCCTGCCAAACCAGCACCTGGGCATCGCAATTGTGTCCTGCGCCTATGCCGACAGTGGGAATGGTCAGCTTGCCGGTGATCTGGGTGGCGAGTTCGGCCGGCACCATCTCCATGACGACGGAGAACGCACCGGCCTCGGCAACGGCGATCGCGTCGGCGATGGTCTGTTCGGCGGCGTCACCGCGGCCCTGCACCCGGAAACCGCCCAGGGCGTTGACGCTTTGCGGGGTGAAGCCGATATGGGCCATCACCGGAATACCGGCGGCGGTCAGGGTAGCGATCTGCTCAGTGACTCGTTCGCCGCCTTCCAGCTTGACCGCATGCGCGCCGGCTTCCTTCATGAATCGAGTCGCGGCGCTGAGCGCGGCGGCGGGACCGGCCTCGTAGCTGCCGAACGGCAAGTCGGCCACCACCAGAGCGTGTGGTGCGCCCCGCACCACGCCGCGCACCAGCGGAATCAGCTCGTCGATCGAGATCGGCACCGTGGTGTCATAGCCGTAGACGACGTTGGCGGCCGAGTCGCCGACCAGCAGTACCGGGATGCCCGCTTCGTCGAAGATTCGGGCGGTTGAATAGTCGTAAGCCGTCAGCATGGCCCACTTGTGGCCTTCGGCCTTCATCTTCTGCAGGTGATGGACACGGACCTTGGTCCGCGGTGCGGTAGCGCCGTAAACAGCGTGCTCAGACATCGTTGTCCCTAAAGTGGTCGGGTCGATCCTCGTGGCCCAGCGGGTCCCCGGGTTCGTCTGACGGTGCCAGTCTGCCACCTGTCGCCGCGGAAATGCACATCCGGTCCAGTGGACTTCCTCACACCAAGACCCGTCGCAACCATTCCCGCTCCGCCGTCCGGTCCCAGACATACCATCGGCGCATGCAGCGGCTTAGCGGACTCGACGCCAGTTTTCTGTACTTGGAGACCCAATCGCAGCCGCTACACGTCTGTTCGATTCTCGAGCTCGACACGTCCACGATGCCGGGCGGCTACACCTTCGATCGGCTGCGCGACGAGTTGGCGGTCCGGATCAAGGCCATGCCGCAGTTCCGCGAGAAGCTCGCGGACAGCCCGCTGAACCTCGATCATCCGGTCTGGGTGGACGACAACAACTTCGACGTGAGTCGGCATCTGCACCGCATCGGCCTGCCGCCACCCGGTGGGCGGAACGAGCTGTCCGAGATCTGCGGTCACATCGCCTCTTTGCCGCTGGACCGCACGCGGCCGTTGTGGGAGATGTGGGTCATCGAAGGGGTCGCCGGCACCGATGCCCAGCAAGGTGGCCGTCTGGCGCTGATGACCAAAGTGCATCACGCGTGTGTCGACGGTGTGACCGGTGCAAATTTGATGTCGCAGCTGTGCAGTACCGAAGCCGACCCACCGCCACCCGAACCGGTAGAGGGAGTCGGCGACGCCAATCAACTCCAGATCGCGGTGACCGGTTTTGCGAAGTTCGCATCCCGGCCGCTGTACCTGGCCAATGTGCTGCCGAAAACCGTGGATTCAGTGGTCAAGACGGTGCTGCGGGCGCGTAGTGGGATGACGATGGCCGCTCCGTTCGCGGCGCCACCGACGACATTCAACGCCAGCATCACCGCACACCGCAACATCGCCTACGCGCAACTGGATCTCGACGATGTCAAGACCGTCAAGAGCCGTTTCGACGTCAAGGTCAACGACGTGGTGATGGCGCTGGTGTCCGGCGTGCTGCGGCAATTTCTACTCGACCGTGGTGAGTTGCCGGATTCGTCGTTGGTGGCGATGGTGCCGGTATCGGTACACGAACGGTCCGATCGCCCTGGGCGCAACCAAGTTTCGGGAATGTTCTCCCGGTTGGAAACCCAGATCGCTGACCCGGCTGAGCGGCTCACGTCCATCGCTGAAGCGAATTCGGTTGCCAAGGAGCATAGTTCGGCGATCAGCGCCACACTACTGCAGGACTGGTCGCAGTTCGCCGCACCGGCGGTGTTCGGTATGGCGATGCGGGCCTACGCTCGCACCAGCCTGACCAAGAGCCGGCCGGTGCACAACTTGGTGGTTTCCAACGTGCCGGGTCCGCAGACGTCGCTGTATCTGCTGGGCAACGAGGTCAAGGCAATGTATCCGCTGGGTCCGATCTTCCACGGCTCGGGTCTGAACATCACCGTGATGTCGTTGAACGGCCAATTGGACGTGGGTCTCATCGCATGCTCAGAGCTGGTGCCGGACCTGTGGGAATTGGCCGACGACTTCGCCGTCGGGATGGAAGAACTGCTTCTCGCGACCCGGTAGAGCGCCCGGTTGCCGGGGCCACGCGTCAGCGCATGGCAGCATAGGTGGGCATGGGGATCCTTCGCGGCGGCAAGATCGCGCGCACGATGCTGATCTGGACCGCGATGGCAGTCATCGTGGCGACAGTGGCGAGCTGCACCCACGTCATCAGTGGGCGTGCGATGCTGGCCGGTCCGCGAATCGGTCAGCCAGTGGAGTGGGGACCGTGTCGTATCTCCGGCGGCGGTACCGCGGTGGTCCGGCTCCCGGGGGGCGCCCAGTGCGGCAAGCTTGCCGTACCCGTCGACTACAGGCGCCCCGACGGTGATGCCACGACACTGGCACTGATCAAGTTTCCGGCGACTCGAAACAAAATCGGGTCGCTGCTCATCAATCCCGGCGGACCCGGCGAGTCCGGCATCGAGGCTGCCGTGGGCCTCCTGCAGTCGGTGTCGCCGCGGGTTCGAGAGCGGTTCGACCTGGTCGGGTTTGATCCACGCGGGGTGGCGGCTTCGCGGCCGGCGATCTGGTGCAACTCCGACGCCGACAACGACCGGCTGCGCACCTTGCCGCAGGTCGACTACAGCCCGGCGGGGGTGGCGCAGATTGAAGCCGAGACCAAGGCCTTCGTTCGCCGTTGCGTCGACAGGATGGGCAAGAGATTTCTCGCGAACATCGGAACCGTTAGCGTTGCCCGCGATATGGACGTCATCCGCGAGGCATTGGGCGACAGCAAGCTGACATTCTTGGGCTACTCGTATGGCACCCGAATCGGCGCTGCTTATGCCGAGGCCTACCCGAAGAACGTCCGCGCGATGATCCTGGACGGTGCGGTGGACCCGAATGCCGATTCCATCGAAGCAGATCTGAAGCAAGCCAAGGGTTTTCAGGACGCGTTCAACGACTATGCGAAAGACTGCGCCAAGTCTTCGGACTGTCCGCTGGGCAGCGATCCGGCCAAAGCCGTTGACGTTTATCACAGATTGGTCGACCCGCTCGTCGACAACAACAACCCGATGATCGGCAGGCCGGCACGCACCACAGATCCACGCGGCCTGAGCTACAGCGACGCCATCGTGGGCACAATCATGGCGCTGTACTCGCCGACCTTCTGGCATCACTTGACCGAGGGATTGACCGAGCTGACCGGCCACCGCGGCGATACCCTCCTTGAGCTGGCCGACCTGTACATGCGCCGCGACAAGCACGGTCACTACACCGACGCCACCGATGCCAGGGTGGCGATCAACTGCGTCGACGAGCCGCCGGTCAAGGATCGCGCCAAGGTCATCGACGAAGACCGCCGCTCGCGCCAGGTTGCACCATTCATGAGCTACGGGAAATTCACCGGCGACGCCCCGTTGGGCACCTGTGCGTTCTGGCCGGTGCCGCCGACCAGTAAGCCGCATGCCATCTCGGCTCCCGGTCTGGCGCCGACCCTGGTGGTATCGACCACCGGAGACCCGGCGACGCCGTATCAAGCCGGAGTCGACTTGGCCAATCAGCTGCACGGTTCGCTACTCACCTTCCACGGCACCCAGCACACGGTGGTCTTCCAGGGCAACACCTGTGTCGACGACTATGCGACGGCATACCTCGTCAGCGGCGCGGTGCCGGCGAATGGGGCGAAATGTTAGGTGCGCGCAAAAGATAACGAGCGCGCAGAAATAACGAGATCAAGGTGTGACCATTGGGGATCATTACCCGTGGCCCATGCGTGGGACGATTGGCAGCCATGTGGCGCATGAGACGGTTGTTCTCTGCGTTGCTTTCGTTGACGTTCCCGGTAGTGGCAGCCGTGGCAACGACGCCGTTAGCAAGCGCGACGCCGGAATCCGATGCCGGCCCAACGCCGAGTTCGGCGGTGCCGCAGCCGTCGTCGGCGCCGCAATTGAGTTGGGGCAGCTGCGGACGGGTACTCAGTCACCCTGACGACGTTCCCGCCGCGCAGTGCAGCACCGTTCCGGTCCCCATCGACTACGGCAACCCGGGTGGCGCCCAAGCTCAGCTCGCGGTAATCCGAATTCCCGCGACTGGTCCGCGGATTGGAGCGCTGCTGGTCAATCCTGGTGGGCCCGGGGCCTCGGCCGTCGACATGGTCGCCACGCTGGGAGCGGAGCTGGCGGGCTCCGAGATCAGCCGGCGTTTCGATCTGGTGGGATTCGACCCCCGCGGCGTCGGCCACTCCACGCCGGCGCTGCGTTGCCAGACCGACGCGGATTTCGACGCCTACCGGCGCGAACCGATGGTCGATTACAGCCCGGCGGGCGTGGCACACATCGAAGAGGTGTATCAGCAGGTAGCCCAGCGCTGCCTCAACCGGAATGGGCCGGCGTTCTTGGAGAACGTCGGGACGGCATCCGTGGCACGTGACATGGATGTGGTGCGGCAGGCGCTGGGCGACGACCAAATCAACTATCTCGGATTCAGCTACGGCACGGAATTGGGCACCGCCTACGTCGAACAGTTCGGTGAGCACGTTCGGGCGATGGTGTTGGACGGTGCCATCGACCCGAGCGTGGGCCCGATCGACGAGAGCATCAACCAGCAGGCCGGGTTTCAGACGGCGTTCAACGATTACGCGGCGGATTGTGCTCGCTCGTCGGACTGCCCGCTGGGCAACGACCCCAACGAATGGGGCGCCCGCTTCCACCAGCTGGTCGACCCGCTGGTGAGCAAACCCGCCCCTACGTCGGATCCACGCGGACTGAGTTATGCAGACGCGGCCACGGGCACCATCAACGCGCTCTACACGCCGCAGTTCTGGAAATTCCTGACCAGCGGACTGCTCGGTCTCAAGCGAGGTACCGATCCCGGTGACCTGCTGATGCTGGCGGACGAATATTACGGCCGCACCGACCAAGGGCACTACGACAACTCGCAGGACGCGTTCAACGCGGTCCGCTGCGTCGACGCACCCGCGCCGAAAGACCCGGCGGCCTGGGTGGATGCCGACCGCCGGATCCGCCAAGTCGCGCCGTTCCTGTCCTACGGGCAGTTCACCGGGTATGCGCCGCGTGACTTGTGCGCGCTGTGGCCGGTGCCCGCGACGTCATCGCCGGCGCCGGCAGCGCCGGTTGCTCCGGGCAAAGTCGTCGTCGTGTCCACCACCCACGACCCGGCCACCCCCTATCAGGCCGGGGTGGACCTGGCACGCGAGCTCGGCGCCCCACTGATCACCTATGAGGGCACCCAACACACCGTGGTGTTCAACGGTGACCAATGCGTCGACGACGCGGTGACTAGCTATCTGGTCGACGGGGTCGCACCAGGAAACTTACGGTGCTAGGTCGTAGTGGTAACACGGATTTAACGGTCGATGCATACTGTTCAAGTCATGGATCGACAAAAGGAATTCGTGCTCCGCACGCTGGAGGAACGGGATATCCGGTTCGTCCGGTTGTGGTTTACGGATGTGCTCGGTTTCCTCAAGTCGGTCGCGATCGCGCCGGCCGAACTCGAGGGTGCGTTCGAGGAAGGCATCGGCTTCGACGGATCGTCCATCGAGGGGTTCGCCCGGGTTTCTGAGTCCGACACGGTCGCTCACCCAGACCCGTCGACTTTTCAAGTGCTCCCCTGGACCTCTCGGTCCGGCCACCACCACTCGGCGCGGATGTTTTGCGACATCACCATGCCGGACGGCTCGCCGTCGTGGGCCGACCCGCGGCATGTGCTGCGACGGCAGCTTGGCAAAGCCAACGATCTCGGCTTCTCCTGCTACGTGCACCCTGAGATCGAGTTCTTCCTGCTGCAACCCGGTCCGGAGGACGGGTCGACGCCGGTTCCGCTCGACAACGCCGGCTACTTCGACCAGGCGGTGCACAGCGCGTCCAACTTCCGCCGCCATGCGATCGACGCCTTGGAGTTCATGGGTATCTCGGTGGAGTTCAGCCACCATGAAGGCGCGCCCGGTCAGCAGGAGATCGACCTTCGCTTCGCGGACGCGCTGTCGATGGCCGACAACGTGATGACGTTCCGCTATGTCATCAAAGAGGTTGCGCTGGAGGAAGGTTCGCGGGCGACGTTCATGCCCAAGCCGTTCGGCCAGTACCCCGGCTCGGCGATGCATACCCATATGAGCCTGTTCGAGGGCGAGGTCAACGCGTTCCACAGCCCGGACGATCCGCTGCAACTCTCCGATGTCGCCAAGTCGTTCATTGCCGGGATCCTCGAGCACGCGAGCGAGATCAGCGCGGTCACCAACCAATGGGTCAACTCCTACAAGCGGCTGGTGCTTGGCGGTGAGGCGCCCACCGCCGCGTCGTGGGGGGCGGCCAACCGGTCGGCGTTGGTCCGCATTCCGATGTACAGCCCGCACAAGACGTCGTCGCGACGTATCGAGGTGCGCAGCCCGGACTCGGCCTGCAATCCGTACCTGGCGTTCGCCGCGCTGCTGGCGGCCGGGCTGCGCGGGGTGGAGAAGGGTTACGTGCTGGGCCCGCAAGCAGAGGACAACGTCTGGAACCTCACGCCCGAGGAGCGCCGCGCGATGGGTTACCGCGAGCTGCCGTCCAGCCTCGACGAAGCGCTTCGTGCCATGGAGAGTTCCGAGCTCGTCGCAGAAGCCCTGGGGGAGCACGTTTTCGACTTCTTCCTGCGCAACAAGCGCACTGAGTGGGCGAACTACCGCCGCCACGTCACTCCGTTCGAACTGAAGACCTATCTTTCCCTGTAACCGTTCCCTTCGCGGCGCTGGCTGAAGGGCATAGTCAAGTTCCGGGGAATCTGCGCTACCGTCGTGGACGTGAATCAACCGGTGACGGAGCGACCGAAAATTCCTAGCCTCGGTCGGCTCGGGTTGGTCGACGAGCGCGCGGGCGCCAACCTGGCGAAGCTCGGCTGGAACGACGAGGCGCATGTCACCCTGCTGTGGTCATTGTCGCGCGCACCGGACGCCGACGCTGCACTGTGCGCGATGGTCCGACTCCTCGAGGCGCTCGGTGACGACTGGGACGAGCTCAATGCGGCACTGGCCAGCGACCGCGGGCTGCGCGGCCGGCTGTTCGCCGTGCTGGGTTCGTCGCTCGCCTTGGGAGATCACCTGGTCGCCAATCCGCAGGCATGGCATCTGCTGCGGGGCAACGTCAAGCTGCCGTCCGCCGAGCAACTGCGGGACGCCTTCACCGAGTGTGTCACCGAATCCTCAAGTAGCCCAGGCTCGATGGTGTCGCGGCTACGCATCCTTTACCGCAACCGGGTGTTGGTGCTAGCCGCGCTGGACTTGGCGCCGACGGTCGAGAACGAGCCGGTGTTGTCCTTCAGCGCCGTCGGCGCCCACTTGACCGACATCGCGGACGCCGCACTGACGGGCGCCCTGACCCTGGCCGAGGCCACGGTCTGCGGCGACGCCACACCACCCCGGCTGGCGGTCATCGCGATGGGCAAATGCGGGGCCCGCGAGCTGAACTACGTCAGCGACGTCGACGTGATCTTTGTCGCCGAGCACGCCGACGCGATATCCACCCGGGTGGCCGGCGAGATGATGCGGCTGGCGTCGGAGGCCTTTTTCCAGGTGGACGCCGCGCTACGCCCGGAGGGCCGCCACGGCGAGCTGGTTCGCACCCTGGACTCGCACATCGCCTACTACCAGCAGTGGGCCAAGACCTGGGAGTTTCAGGCGCTGCTGAAAGCCCGGCCGGCCGTCGGCGACGCCGAGTTGGGGAAGCGGTACATAGCCGCGTTGATGCCGATGGTGTGGACCGCGTGCGAGCGTGAACACTTCGTCAGCGAGGTTCAGGCCATGCGGCGGCGGGTCGAGCAGCTGGTGCCCGCCGATGTCCGAAGTCGCGAGATCAAACTCGGCAGCGGCGGCCTGCGTGACGTGGAGTTCGCGGTGCAGCTGCTGCAACTGGTGCACGGCCGCACCGACGAGTCGCTGCACGTGGCGTCCACGGTCGACGCGCTGGCCGCACTCGGGGCCGGTGGCTACGTCGGGCGGGACGACACGGCCAACCTGACCGCCTCCTACGAGTTCCTGCGGCTGTTGGAACACCGGCTGCAGTTGCAGCGCCTCAAACGCACCCATATGTTGCCGGCCTTTGACGACGACGAGGCGCTGCGCTGGTTGGCGCGTGCGGCCCACGTCCGGCCCGACGGGAGTCACGACGCGCTCGGGGTACTGCGCGAAGAGCTGAAGCGCCACAACCTGCGGGTGTCGCGGCTACACGCCAAGCTGTTCTATCAACCGCTGCTGGAATCGCTTGCGCCGGAGGGCCTGGAGTTCTCCCACGGCATGACGCCCGCCGCCGCAGAGCGCCAGCTGGCCGCCCTCGGCTACGACGCTCCGCAGAGCGCGCTGACCCACCTGTCCGCGCTGACCAACCAGAGCGGCCGTCGCGGTCGCGTGCAATCGGTGCTGCTGCCCCGGCTGTTGGACTGGTTGTCCGACACCCCTGACCCGGACAGCGGACTACTGGCCTACCGCCGGATCAGCGAAGCGATGATCGTGCACCGCTGGTACTTGTCCACGCTGCGGGACAAGCCGGCGGTGGCCAAACGGCTGATGCATGTGCTCGGCACCTCCGCGTACGTGCCGGACCTGCTGATGCGGGCACCGGAGATCATTCAGCAATACAGCGATGGGCCGTCCGGGCCGAAGCTACTGGATGTCGACCCCGAGGCGGTGGCCGGTGCGTTGGTGGCCTCGGCGGGCCGGCAAACCGACCCGGTCCGTGCCATCGCCGTCGCCCGCTCGCTGCGTCGGCGTGAGCTGGCCCGCGTCGCCTCAGCTGATCTGCTCGGCATGCTCGAGGTCACCGAAGTCTGCGCCGCGCTGACTTCGGTGTGGGTCGCGGTGCTGCAGGCCGCCCTGAACGCGGTGATCCGCGCCAACCTTCCCGATGCCGGTGGCGCCCCGGCCGCCATCGCGGTGATCGGGATGGGCCGGCTCGGCGGCCGCGAGCTGGGCTACGGATCCGACGCCGACGTGCTGTTCGTCTGCGAACCGGCCGCGGGCGTTGAGGATTCGGCGGCGGTGCGCTGGGCGATGTCGGTGGCCGAGCAGGTCCGGGCGCTGTTGGGCACCGCAAGCGCGGATCCGCCGCTGGAGATCGACGCCAACCTGCGGCCCGAGGGCCGCAGTGGTCCACTGGTCCGCACGCTCGCGTCATACGCCGCTTACTACGACCAATGGGCGCAGCCCTGGGAAATCCAGGCGTTGCTCCGGGCGGACGCGATCGCCGGTGACGCCGATCTCGGCCAGCGGTTCCTGCTGATGGCCGACAAGACGCGTTACCCCGACGGTGGTGTGTCCGCAGAGGCGGTTCTCGAAATCCGGCGCATGAAGGCCCGGGTGGACTCGGAGCGGCTACCCCGCGGCGCCGACCCTACGACCCACACCAAGCTCGGGCGTGGGGGCCTGGCTGACATCGAGTGGACGGTGCAGCTGCTCCAGCTGCGATATGCCGACGAGATCCAGGCCCTGCACAACACCTCCACCCTGGAGAGCCTGGACGCGATCGTCGCGGCCGATTTGATCTCCGCCGAGGACGCCGACCTGCTGCGGCAAGCCTGGCTGACGGTGACTCGGGCCCGCAACGCGCTGGTCCTGGTTCGGGGTAAGCCGACCGACCAGCTGCCGGGACCCGGACGCCAGCTCAACACCGTCGCGGTCGCTGCCGGTTGGGAAAAGAACGGCGACGGCGGCGAATTCCTGGACAACTACCTACGGGTGACCCGCCGCGCAAAAGCTGTCGTGCACAAAGTGTTCGACGAATGAGCCAGCCCCGGCTGCACTGCGCCGCGCACCTCGGTGTTAGTAAAGACGGATAGGCCGGCTAGTCCACTACGCCCGCCACTAGCGTCAGGAGGCGGGTTTCGGTGGAGATATCTCGCGAGGTGATGAGCGCCGACGAGCACGACCGGCTCGTTGGGCTGTACGGTCCGCTGACCGACGCGGTGCGCGAGCTCATCGACGCCACCGTCCGCACCGAGGCCGACCAGGACGCCGTCAGCACCGCGCGGACCGCGATCCAGGCGGCGACGAAGGCCTTGCGCAGCAGGCAGCGTGATGGGGTGCAGGTGGTGCGCTATGCGGTCGGCGGGCGGCCTGTGGTCTGGAGCAACGCGGTGATCGGCCTGCGCAACCCGCTCGCCCCGCCGTTGACCATCCACCACGAGGGTGACGGCAGCCGGTGCTGGAGCGAATTCAGCCTCGGCGCCGCCTTTGAGGGCCCGCCCGGATTGGTGCACGGCGGCGTGTGTGCGTTGATGCTCGACCAGGTGCTCGGCGAAGCTGCGAGTCAGGGCATGACCAAGCCGCTGTTCACCGGAACCCTCACCCTGCGATTTGTGCGCGGCACTCCATTGGGCGTACTTCGCGCCGAAGCTGGCGTCGAGCGCACCGAAGGAGTCAAATCCTTTGTGTCCGGCCATCTTTCCGACGCAGAGGGCATAACGGTCGAAGCCGAAGGAATTTTCATCAAGCCGGCGTGGGCGCGGGACGCCGGATGAAGTTCTACATCAGCAGCGCTTACCTGAATACCCGAGAGATCGTGGAGGTCGCCAAGGTCGCCGACGACTTGGGTTACGACGGCATCGGGATCCCTGACCACATCGTCAACCTGGAAACCCTGAGCACCCCGTACCCCTACACCAAAGACGGGCAGCGACGCTGGCGGCCGTTCACCGAGTGGCCTGACCCGTGGGTGCTGGTCGGCGCGCTTGCCCAGGTCACGACGCGACTGAGATTCGTCACCACGGTCTACATCCCGGCGATGCGCAACCCCTATTCGGCGGCGAAAGCCATCGGCACCGCGGCGTATCTGGCCGACGGGCGGGTGGAGCTCGGTGTCGGCGTCGGCTGGTGTGCGGACGAGTTCGCATTGATGCAGCAGCACTTCGCGGACCGGGGTAAACGCAGCGACGAGATGCTCGAGCTGATGCGGGCGCTGTGGTCGCCGGACTGGACGGAATTCGACGGCGAGTTCTACCAGACGCCGAGATTGGAGATGGAGCCGACGCCACCGCGGATACCGGTCTATGTCGGCGGGCTCAGTGAGACCGCGCTGCGCCGCGCGGCCCGCCACGACGGCTGGATCGGCGACCTGATCAAGACCGACCGCGCGATCGCGGCCGCAGCCCGGTTGCGTGAGCTTCGGGTCGAAAATGGTTTGGCCATAGATGATTTCACTATCCTCACACCGTTGACCGACGCCATCACCATCGCCGACTACCAGCGCGCTGAGGATGCGGGCATCACCGGTATCCTCACCATGCCGTGGATGTTCTACGCCGGACCGGATGCCACCCTGGCCGAGAAGGTGGACGGCATGAAGAAGTTCCGCAAGGACCTCGCGCTCGACGGGTGAGCTGGCCGGTGGTAGTGAAATCGTTCCGTCGCTCGCTGGTTTGGCATAACGTGTCTGGGGTGGAGTTACACGGAAACCCCGAATTAGTGCCGGTAGAGGCATTGCGCTCAGGTGACCCGATAACCGATGTCCACGGTGGCGGCCAGCATTACACAGTCCTCGAGTCGAAGGCTTTCGACGAGAGCTGTGTGGTCCTCGAGCTCGAGTCGAAAGCCAACGACCAGCTTCGAGTGATCGAGATGTCTTTCCCGGCCGGCTACTACATGGGTCGGTCGCCTCGGCGCTTTCTCTGACGCAGCGGCGTCGGCAGCGTTCGGGATCTGGGGGCCCGGCCGGGTCGGTAGGATCAACTGCCCGCCCGGTGACACCTGGCGTCCATGGTTGCCTGCACTATGAACGGTATGTCCGAACTCAAGCCGTTTCGCATCGATGTTCCGTCCGAAGTTCTCGATGATCTGCACGCCCGCTTGGCGCACACCCGCTGGCCGGAAGCCGAGTGCGTCGATGACTGGAGCCAGGGCATACCTCTGGCCTACACCCGTGAATTGGCGGCGTACTGGGCTGACGGTTACGACTGGCGGTCGCGCGAAGCCGCGTTGAACCGATTCGATCAGTTCACTACCGAGATCGACGGCCTCGACATTCATTTCATTCACCAGCGATCGCCGCATGAGGACGCTTTGCCGCTGGTGATCACGCATGGCTGGCCGGGATCGATCGTGGAGTTTCAGAAGGTGATCGAGCCGCTGGTCAATCCGGCGTCGGGACGCGCCGAGGATGCCTTCCATGTGGTGTGCCCGTCGCTTCCCGGGTACGGGTTCTCGGGCAAGCCCGCTCGGACCGGATGGGGCGTGGAGAAGATCGCGCGAGCCTGGGACACGCTCATGTCCCGGCTTGGCTATGACCACTACGGCGCACAGGGTGGCGACTGGGGCGCGGCCGTCACGACGCAAATCGGCCGCAACCGTGGCCACTGCATTGCGATCCATCTGAACATGCCGATCGCCAGGCCTGGAAAGGATTCCGGCGAGCCGCTCACTGACGACGAGCAACAGGCGTTGGCGGAATTCGTCGAGCATCGCAAGTGGGGAACCGGCTATTCCAAGCAGCAATCCACCCGGCCGCAGACCCTCGGTTATGGGCTCGTCGACTCGCCGGTGGCACAACTGGCCTGGATCGTCGAGAAGTTCTGGGCGTGGACGGACTGCGACGGGCATCCCGAAAACGCGCTCAGCCGCAATGAACTGCTCGACAACGTGATGGTTTATTGGACCACCGGCAGCGGTGCATCCTCAGCGCGCCTTTACTGGGAGAGCTTCAACGATTTCGGCGGAAATGGACGTGTCGACCTACCCACCGGCGTCGCCGCATTCCCCAAGGAGATCCTGCGCACCCCGCGGCGCTGGTGTGAGGCCGCCTACAACATCACCCACTGGACGACGATGCCGCGCGGTGGGCACTTTGCGGCATTCGAGCAGCCGGATCTATTCGTCGACGACGTCCGCGCGTTCTTCACCACGGTCCGGTAAGTGCCGAATCAGCGGCGGAGGGGTCGGCGATTTCGTCGCCAGCCCGTACGACCGCGCCAGCCCGCGCGACCGCGCCGGGCATCCAGCGCGTAGGCGCCCCCACCCGCGAAGAGCAACAACAAGAAGGCGAAGCAGAACATCACCGCGGCCTCGCCGTGGTTGTTGATCGGAAAGAATCCCTTCGGCATGTGCACGGTGAAATAGGCGAATGCCATTTCACCGGCGGCCACGAATGCGGCTTCCCGAGTGAACAAGCCGAGGGTGATCAGCGCGCCGGTGATCGTCTCGATCCACCCGGCGTAGTAGTCCGGCCATTGGCCCACCGGCGCGGCCTGCGGCGCCGGCCAGCCGATCACCGTGGATAGACCGTGGCACAGAAAGAGCAGCCCGAACATCACTCGGAAAACCGACAGTGCGATCGGCCAGTACGAATTGAGCCGTGCCTCCAGATTGTGGGTCATGCGCCGACGATACGGGCTTCAAAGCTGAATCCACACCGACTTCGTCTTCATGTACATCTCGATGCCCTCTTTGCCGAACTCGTGGCCCCAGCCGGATTGCTTGTGGCCGCCGAACGGCACGTCATGGTCAAAGACCAACTGGCAGTTGACCTGCACGCTGCCGGCCTGCATCCGCTTGACGATCCGGTGGGCACGGCCGAGGTTTTCGGTGTACGCGGTGGCCGCGAGGCCGTAGGTGGTGTCGTTCGCCAGCGCCACGGCCTCGTCTTCATCGTCGAACGGCAGGATGCTGACCACCGGTCCGAAGATCTCCTGTTGGTACAGCCGCATGCCGGGGTCGACGTTGGTGAGCACTGTCGGGTGTACGAAGTAGCCCTTGCGGTCCAGGCGGTGGCCACCGGTCACGACTTCGACTCCGGCGGCGCGCCCCTCGTCGATGAAGCCCATGACGCGGGTCAGCTGCTTTTGGCTGATCAGCGGTCCGCTGACGCAGCCCTCCTCGCTGGGGCCGCCCAGCTTGAACGTGTTTGCCATCATCGCGATGCCTTCCACGACGCGGTCGTACACGCCGCGCTGCACAAAGATCCGCGACCCGCACACGCAACCCTGGCCGGAGTGCACGAAAATGCCGAGCGAGGCCATCAGAATGGCCTTGTCCAGATTGGCGTCGTCGAAGATCAGCACCGGCGACTTGCCGCCGAGTTCGAGCGTGACCTTCTTCAGGTTGCCGGCCGACGCCCGCACGATCTCCTTGCCGACCTCGGTCGACCCGGTGAAGGCGACCTTCTCGACGTCCGGATGCGCGGTGATCGCGGCGCCGGCGGTGTGGCCGTAGCCGGTGATCAGGTTGACCACGCCTTCGGGCACACCGGCCTCGTGGACCAGCCTGTCCAGCAGAAGCGCCGAAAGCGGGGTCTCCTCAGCGGGTTTGACGAGCATGCTGCCGCCCGCGGCAAGCGCCGGTGCGAGTTTCGCGCTCGCATTGAAGATCGGGCCGTTCCACGGGAAGATCAGCCCGACCACTCCATAGGGTTCCTTGAGGGTGTAGGCGTGCATGTCGACGAAGGCGTCCGTCGCGATGCCGTCGGTCTTCACGTCGTACGCGACGCCGTTGAGCTTCGAACACCAACCGGCGTAGTACCGGAAGAACTCCGCACAGGTGGACATCTGCAGTGTCGCCTGCATCAGCGGCATGCCGGTGTTCAGCGAGTCGAGTTGGGCGAACTCGTCGGCGTGCTCGTCGATCAAGTCCGCTATGCGCCACATGATCTTGGCCCGCTCGCGACCGGGCAGCGCAGACCAGACGCCCGATTCGAAAGACGCTTTCGCCCGCGCGACGGCCTCGTTGACCGCTGCTTCTCCGCAGTCGGTGAATTCGGTGATCTGCTCTTCGGTCACGGGATCGATGACCGCAATGACCTCCCCGGCGCCGGGGCGCTTGCGGATGTCGTCCAGAACCGTCTGCAGCGTCATCTGATCCCTTCCGTCGCTTGGATGCTGAGCACCTGCTTAGCATTGTCGGCGCTGCGTGGTCAAGATCGGTGCGCCTCGACTAGCGCACGCCCAGTTCGCCGCTGAGGTACTCCGAACGGCAGGCCCGGCGGGCCAGCTTGCCGCTGGTAGTGCGGGGGATAGCGCCGGCCGGCAGCAAAAGCACATCGCCGACGCGCAGGCGGTGTTGCTGTGACACCGCCTGCCTGATCGCCTCAATCGCCGGTTGCGGATCGACACGGCTGGTGCCCGCGGCGCGTTCGGCCACGATCACCAGCACTTCACGGCCCGTCGATTCGTCGCCCGGCACGGAGAACGCCGTCGCGTAGCCACGACGTACCACCGGCGAGGCCTCCGCGGCGGTGGCCTCGATGTCCTGCGGATAGTGGTCACGGCCATCGATGGTCACCAGATCGGCGATCCGGCCCGTGACGTAGAGTTCACCGTCGAGGTAGACACCGAGGTCGCCGGTCCGCAACCAGGCGCGGTGGACGGTCGAGCCCTCAGCATGGCTGCCTTGCCCGAGTCGCGATCTCAATTCGGCGCCGAACGTCGCGCGGGTCTCGTCGGGTAAACCCCAGTAGCCTCGACCAATGTTGTTGCCTTGCAACCAGATTTCACCAACTTCACCATCTGGCAGTTCGTGCCCGGTCTCAGGGTTGACAATCACGGCCCACAGACTGCGGGCGACCTGGCCGCACGACACCTGCGGCACGGCGTTCGGGGAATCCGGCGCGACGCGGACCGCATGGCCGGTGCTCAGTTCTTCGCGATCGAAATACCCGACCGACGACTGCGCGCCCGGACTGATGGTCGCGACGAGCAGCGTTGCCTCCGCGATGCCGTACGACGGCTTGAACGCTGTGCGCGGTAACCCATAGGGCGCAAACGCTTTGCTGAATGTCCTGATCGCGTCGATGCTGACCGGTTCGGAACCGATGATCATCACGACGTTGCGCAGATCGATGTCGTCGCCTTGCGCGGGCAGGCCACGCTGCGTGGCCCACTCGTAGGCGAAGTTCGGCGCGGCGGTCACGACGCGGCCTTCTCGCGAGCCCGCGGACAACGCATGAATCCACCGCTGTGGCCTTCGCACGAACGCCGTCGGCGACATCAGCGTGGAATGTCCGCCGTACACCGCCGGGAAGCCGATCATCGACAAACCCATGTCGTGGTAGAGCGGTAACCAACTGACGCCATGGGTGTTTCGGTCCAGCAGGTCGATCGAGAGGATCATCTGCACGAGGTTGGTCCCGACCGCACGATGGGTGAGTTCCACGCCGACCGGGGGTCGGGTGGAGCCCGACGTGTACTGCAGGTGGGAAACGTCGTCCATGCCCAGTTCGGTAGGCACGAAGAGTTCTCCTGCAGTGTCGGGGATCTGATCGATGACGACTACGTGCGGTCGGCGGCGACGGGGGAGATTGGTCAAAAATGACTCAACGGCCTGTTTCGCTGCCGTTGTGGTGAGGACGGCGGCGGGCTCCGAGTCGCGAAGCGCCGTATCGAGACGTTCGGCGTGGCCGGGCAATTCGGGGGCGAACAACGGCACCGCGATGGTCCCCGCCTTGATCGCCGCGTAGAAACCCGCGACGTAGTCGATGCCTTGCGGCGCGAGGATCGCAACCCGCTCACCGCGGCCCGCGGCTTGTTGCACGCGCGCACCGATGGCTTCCAACCTGGCTCCGAACTGCCTCCAGGTCACTTCGTCGGTGTGCACGTCAGCCGCGCGGGCGTAGTCAAGGTAGCGATACGCCGTCGCGTCGCCGACATTGGCGATGTTGCGGTCGATCAGCGAGATCGGTGTGGCACCCGGGGGCAATGCGACGCCGCCGTCGGCGTCGACGCAGTCTTCGATCTGGAGCAGTCCGAGACGATCCTGGCGTTCTTGCCCGGAACCGCAATCCATAACCGAAAGTCTAGGTGCGCATCGGATAGCCTCGGCCGGCCCGGACTCTCCTCGGGGCGGTCCGAACGGTGTCAGGTCCTATTGCCCGGGCTGCTGCAAACTGATCTTTGCGCCACCAGAGAAGGTCGAGTCGTGCACCGTGAGCACCCCGGTGTTGGAGGTGCCCGGCGGCACGTCAAACGACACCACGGCCTGAATGCTGTTTCCCGGGTTGATTTTGACGGTCATTGACCCGATCCACATGGCCGCCGTGTCATTGGCGCTGAATTGCTTGTCGCCGATTTCAAGCTTCTGATTCGACGCAAAGAAGTTCTGGGCCTTGTCCCCGACATTGCTCACTTTTAAGTGCACGTTAACGAATTCGCCTTGCGCAGTGACTGTTTCGATCGGAATGCTGGGGTCGCCGCCAGCCGTTTTTGACTGGTCGATGGACGTTGCAACGAACACGAATTTGCCGTCGCGAACTTCCTGTCCGATTCCAGCCAGAGGAGGTGGGGCGGTGGTCGTGGCGGGCGGTGCAGCCGCGATCGCCGCGGATGTGGCGGTCGACGAAGATGTCGACTTTGAGCTGCTGTTGTGGCTGTGTGAACCGGCTTCGCCGATGACTATCAGCACCGCAATGACGGCAAAGACAATGACCCATTTGGGTACCGATTGCTTCTTCTTCGGCGATCCAGTCGCGGCGGGTGGCGGCGCCGCCGGTCCCGAGTTTCTGCCATCCGAGGCGCAGCTTCCTGCGCCTGATGGGTCTGGATGCCAACCAGGGGCAGGGAGCGGGGGCGGCGGCTGCGTCATAGCCGAGACGGTACGGGCGCCGCGCGCTGTCTGTCGAGGACGGCTGGTCGGTCAGCTCGGTCTGGTGCACCTGCAACGGGCGACACCTGGCCTGGCGGTGTTGGTGCGGCGCAGTGCTACGCGCCGCAGCCCGGGCCGCGCTCCCGACGAACACACCACCGTAGTTCCCGACCTGCACCCGACCTAGGCTGCGCCGGAACTGGCATGGTCGGCCGAATGCGAACCCGAACCCGATCCGGGTCGGCGGTTGTTGTTGCGGGCCAACTGAGTTCAGCTGGTGCTGTAAGCCCAATAGTCATACGAGCCGGCCACCGGGCACAGGTCCTGGTATGCGGCCAGGACGAACTGTCCCGCTTGGTCGGTGGTCAGCTGTGGATGGTCCTGCACGAGGCCCGCGGCCACCTGAGTACCCGGCAACTGCCGAACCCACAGCCTCCTGCACACGCTGTAGCCGTCCTCCAGTATCGCCGGATCCGTTCCGGTGATGCCCGCCGCCCGTACGGCGGCCAGGAAGTTCGGGACGGTGGGAGGCTGCGGTACCGGGGCGGCGCCGGCCGGCGCCGCCAGGCCTATGGAAATGACGGCTCCAACGGCACCGACGAGGACTTTTCCGATCATAAGAGATCCTTTGTTTGTCCAACGTTTACTATTAGTTTTATTATAGTTCATATTACAGACACCTGAGCTTAATGCTTCCTGTGTGCCTGGTGGGGTCTTCCTGTCAGTTGTGCGGGTCCGCGGTTGGTCTCCGGCCTAGCGGGTCGCCGACGTGAATTTCTCTGGCCAACCTCAGCGGATGGGTGACCCGGTCGGAGTCCATTTTCGTTACTTCCCTTCACCTTCGTTGCTCACTAACGACGTCCGATTCGGTCTCTTTCGTTCCCAAGTCCTCGTCGAGCCGTTCTGCGTAACCTCTTCATATGGTTACAGCTTGCGCTTTCGCAATGAAACCTGTCAAGGTGGTTACTGTGAGTTTCGTCAACGTAGGCGGCCGCGAGTGCCTCAATTTCGCGGGCACTCGAAAACGGCGACGGACTCCGGCGCCCGAGGAGCTGTTGACGCGGCCGAAGCTGCTGTCGGACTGGGCTGTTCAGGCGGGGCTGCTGGACCGCGGCATCGAGGTCGCGGAAGACGACCTCCAGGCAGCAATCGCGTTGCGGGAGGGCATCTATCGGACCGTTACCGCCCGGCTTGAGGGCCGTCGGCCCAAGTCCGCTGACGTTGAGCTACTCAACGAGCGCGGATCCCACGCTCAACTCACGCCTCGGTTGGACCGAACCGGCGCTGTCCGTCGGGAGGGGACCCCATCGCAGTTGCTCGCGCGCCTGGCGGCGGATCTACTCGACCTGCTCGCCGGACCCGACATCGAGAAGGTCAAGGGTTGCGCCCATCCGGGGTGCAGCCGCCTGTATGTGGATTCGTCGCGCGCACAAAATCGGCATTGGTGCGGGATGGGCACCTGTGGCAACAAGGCCAAAGTGCGAGCGTTCCGGGAGCGTCAGCGGGCCTCCGAATCGGGGGTGGCCGGCGTCGGCCAGAGCCGGACGAACGGGTAACCGCCCCTAATTCTTCACACTAAGACGGTGCAGGCGCGGATGCGGCACGCCAGCGCGCGCACCACGCTCGACACCTACGGGCATATGTGGGCCGGATGCCGACGAGTCCACCCGCGCCGCGATCGGAATTGTGATCGCAGCGCGGATGGGCTCTATGGAATCTGCTGCGGACCCACTGCGGACCCAGACGACATGACTACGACTGCACCGCAGGTCAGGTCCGTTCGCTGGTTTATACGTCGTAGTAGAGGGCGAACTCGTACGGGTGCGGCCGGATCTGAACCGGCAGGATCTCGTTCTCGCGCTTGAAGTTGATCCACGTTTCGATCAGGTCGGGCGTGAAAACGCCTCCCTCGGTTAGGTATTCGTGGTCCGCCTCGAGGCGGTCGATCACCGCGGCGAGCTGGGTGGGGGCCTGCGGGATGTTCGCGGCCTCCTCCGGCGGCAGTTCGTAGAGGTCCTTGTCGACCGGCGTCTGCGGCTCGATCTTGTTCTTGATGCCGTCCAGGCCGGCCATCAGCATGGCCGAGAACGCCAGATACGGGTTGCCCGACGAGTCGGGGCAGCGGAATTCCAGCCGCTTGGCCTTCGGGTTGCTGCCGGTGATCGGGATGCGCACACAGGCCGAGCGGTTGCGCTGGCTGTAGACCAGGTTGATCGGGGCCTCGAAGCCGGGGACCAACCGCTTGTATGAGTTCGTTGTCGGGTTGGTGAAGGCCAGCAGCGACGGCGCGTGGTGCAGCAGGCCACCGATGTAGTGGCGGGCGGTGTCCGACAGGCCGGCGTAGCCCGTCTCGTCGTACATCAGCGGGCTGCCGTCTTTCCACAGCGACTGGTGGCAGTGCATGCCCGAACCGTTGTCACCGAACAGCGGCTTGGGCATGAAGGTGACGGTTTTGCCTTCCTGCCACGCGGTGTTCTTGACGATGTACTTGTACAGCTGCATGTCGTCGGCCGCGTGCAGCAGCGTGTTGAACTTGTAGTTGATCTCGGCCTGACCGCCGGTGCCCACCTCGTGGTGGCCCTTCTCCAGGCTGAAGCCGGACTTGATCAGGTTGCGCAGCATCTCGCCGCGAAGGTCCGCGTAGTGGTCGACGGGGGGGACCGGGAAGTACCCGCCCTTGGGGCGGACCTTGTAACCGCGGTTGGGGCTCCCGTCGCTCTCGGTCGGCTCGCCGGTGTTCCACCAACCCGAGATCGCATCGACTTCGTAGAACGAGCCGTTGGTGCGCGAGTCGAAGCTCACCGAGTCGAAGATGTAGAACTCGGCCTCGGCGCCGAAATACGCGGTGTCGGCGATCCCGGTACTGACCAAGTAGTTCTCGGCCTTGCGGGCGACGTTGCGCGGGTCGCGCGAGTATGGCTCGAGGGTGAACGGGTCGTGCACGAAAAAGTTGAGGTTCAGCGTCTTGGCATCACGAAACAGGTCGATCTGCGCGGTGTCCGGGTCGGGGAGCAGCAGCATGTCGGATTCGTGGATCGCCTGGAAGCCGCGAATCGAGGAGCCGTCGAAGGCGATCCCGTTCTCAAATACGTCTGCGTCGAAGAACGAAAGCGGAATTGTGAAGTGCTGCATGAT
This sequence comes from Mycobacterium sp., assembly GCF_035570115.1. GTDB lineage: Bacteria > Actinomycetota > Actinomycetes > Mycobacteriales > Mycobacteriaceae > Mycobacterium. The sequence continues at coordinate 32,013 of NZ_DATMLH010000112.1, read as the reverse complement.
GCCTGGCAGGTCACAGAACCGCACGTCGACGAATTCGACGTGCTCGTCCTTAGCGAGTTTGATGATGTCGTCGGCCGTTTTTTCGGACACCGAAGCGCTCTCCTTTGCTGCGAGCTTCGAATCTACTGCGGTCACTGAAAGGGCTCTCCTTTACGTGGCCGTAACTGATCGCCCGACCAGACGCTATAGGACGCAGTGTTGCCGTGGGGTCAACCCTGCGTTGCACCGACGTTACGGGGCAGCGCGGATCGGCGCCGGGTCTGGGCAGGTCTCACCTTATTGTGGGGGTTATGGCCCGTAGCAACCGACCCTGGCTATCTGGTCAGGAGCCAGCCGAATCGGGGCAGCCGCAGGGATATCCGGGTGAGACGCTCGGTCTGCCCGAGCGGGGGCCGGGTTCGCTGGCCGGCCTGGGCCGCCGGTTGGCGGCGCTGTTCGTCGATTGGTTGCTCGCGTACGGCATCGCTGCGCTCGGTATGACGCTCGGGCTCATCTCCGCGCAAGTGCTGTCTTCGGCCGTGTTGGTGGTCTGGTTGGTACTCGGAGCGCTCGCCGTCCGGTTGTTCGAGTTCACGCCGGGCCAGTTCGCCCTGGGAATGCGGGTGGCGTCCGTCGACTACCGGTTGCACGTCGGCTTAGGCCGCGCCGCGGTGCGCGGGGTGATGATCGCGCTCGTCATACCCGCACTGTTCGTCGACGTCGACGGCCGCGGGATGCAGGACCGCCTGACCGGGACCGCCCTGGTGCGGCGCTGACTGCGGTTGCCCGAATTAGCGGCGGCGGACCGTGCGCTGGACCCCGCGCAATTTGGCGGTGCCGGGCAGCGGGCCCTTGGGCATCGCGGCCGTCCCGGCCCGGGAGCCCAGCGCGCTGAGCCGCGATTCCAACGAGTCCATCTGCTTGGCGGTGATGTTGGCGGGCAGCCGGGTGAGGTGGCGCTCGAGCTTTGCCAGTGGAACTTCTCCGTCACCGTTGCCGATGATGACGTCGTAGATCGGGACATCGCCGACCAGTCGGGCGGTGCGTTTCTTCTCCTGGGCGAGCAGCGGTTTGAGCCGCGTCGGCGACCCCTCGGCGACCAGGATGACCCCGGGTCGGCCGATCACGCGGTGCACGGCGTCGAAATGGCCGGTGGCCGCCACACCAGGGGTGACGCGCCATTTGCCGCGCAGGTTGTCCAACGCCCAGGCGGCGGCGCCGGTTTGGCCCTCGGCCTTGCGGTACACCGACCGCTGCGCACGCCGACCGAAAATGATGAAAGCCACCAACACGCCCAGTACCACGCCCAGCGGGATCATCGTGACCATGGTGAACCCGCCGGACCACACCCCGACCGCCACTGACACCCCCACGATCAGCACGAACGCACCGATCATGTACGGCAGCAGCCGCTTGTCCTCCTGGCGCTGCACGTTGAACGCCTGCCAGAGTTGACTACGTCGCTCTTTGGCGGCCGCTTTGCGGGCCGCTTTCGCTTCGGCTCTGGCGGCCTTGGTCGCGTTGGCATTACGGAGTCTCGCCATAACCGCCAAGAATACGGAAGTCCGGTTCAGCGTGGAGGCGCGGTGCGCGTCTCCTGTCGCCGCGTGCTGGCCTGCTGGTAGAGCCGCCCGGCACGGTATGACGAGCGCACCAGCGGCCCGGCCAGCACCCCGGCAAATCCCAGGTGCTCGGCGTAGTCCGAATACTCGACGAACTCTTCAGGCCTGACCCAGCGCTCGACCGGATGATGCCGCGCCGACGGGCGCAGGTATTGGGTGATGGTGACGATGTCGCACCCGGCGTCATTCAGATCGGCCAGCGCGGTGCGTACCTCCTCCTGCGTCTCGCCGAGCCCGAGGATCAAGTTGCTTTTGGTGACCAACCCGAACTCCCGCGCGCCGGTGAGCACGCCGAGGCTGCGCCGATAGGAGAACGCCGGGCGAATTCGCTTGAAGATCCGCGGCACGGTTTCGACGTTGTGGGCCAACACTTCCGGCTGCGACTCGAAGACCTGCCGCAGCCGGTCTGGATCGCCGTTGAAATCGGGGATCAACAGCTCGACACCGGTGGAGGGATTGAGCCTCTTGATCGCGCGCACGGTCTCGGCATACAACCATGCGCCACCATCGGGCAGGTCGTCGCGGGCCACGCCGGTGACGGTGGAATACCGCAGGCTCATCGCCTGGACACTCTCGGCCACCCGTCGTGGTTCGTCGCGGTCCAAGGGGGCGGGCTTACCGGTGTCGATCTGGCAGAAGTCACAACGGCGGGTGCACACCTCACCGCCGATCAGGAAGGTGGCTTCGCGGTCTTCCCAACATTCGTAGATGTTGGGGCAGCCGGCCTCCTCGCAGACCGTGTGCAGACCCTCACGCCGGACCAGGCTTTTCAGCTCGGTGTATTCCGGCCCCATCCGCAGCCGGGTCCTGATCCACGGCGGCTTGCGCTCGATCGGGGTCTCCGCGTTGCGCACTTCCAGACGCAGCAGCTTCCGACCTTCGGGAGTGACGGTCACGAGCTCGATGCTACGTGGGCCGCGGCTGGCGCCCAGTGAACCGCGAGCCGGCCGTCCAAGGCGTCGCACACCGCGTCGGCCACCGCCGAGCGGACGTCGTCGACACCGACCCGGCGGCCCAGTTCGGCCGATATCGACGTCACCCCGGCGTCGGTGATGCCGCACGGGACGATGCTTTCGAACGCGCGCAGGTCGCAGTCGCAGTTGAGCGCAAACCCGTGCAGCGTCGTCGCCCGCGAGACCCGTACGCCGATCGCGGCGACTTTGCGCGCGGGCCTACCGGCGCCGGCCGGCAACCACACGCCGGATCGGCCGTCGACGCGGCCCACTTCCAATCCCAGCCCGGTGCAGACCTTGATCAGTGATTCCTCAATGCGCCGAACGTAATTCACCACATCGAGCGGTTCGGCCAGGCCGACGATCGGATAGCCGACGAGCTGCCCGGGGCCGTGCCAGGTGATCTTGCCGCCCCGGTCGGTGTCGATCACCGGCGTGCCGTCCGATGGTCGTTCTTGCTCGCATGTGCGGCGTCCGGCAGTGTAGACCGACGGGTGTTCGAGCAATAGCAGCGTGTCGGTGCCGCCCGCCGCCCGGGCGTTGGCGAGCTCCCGTTGCAGCTGCCACGCCACTCGGTAGTCGACCGTGCCGAGCTGGCGGACATCGACAGGGACGGTGCTCGAGCGAATGGAACTCACGTCCGTGACGGTACTCCCGATTGATCTGCCGCACCTCCGGGCGCATGGGCACAAATCGGCCCGCGGCCGCGTTGAGATCGGCACGCGCGACAACGCGAAGGGAGACTCCCGTGAAGGTTCGTTTCGGGGTCGGGCTCGGTGCGCAGACCGGTCCCGATCAGCTCGCCGACATCGTTGATCACTTGGAGGCCAGCGGGATCGACTCGCTGTGGTTCTCGGAGTTGGTCTACTCGCCCGCGGTCGATCCGGTGGTCGGTATGGCCTACGCGTTGGCCCGGACAGAACGTTTGAAGGTGGGCACTTCAGTGGCGGTGTTGCCGGGGCGCCATCCCGTGCTGGTGGCCAAGCAGCTGGCATCGCTATCGGCACTCGCGCCGCGGCGGGTTCTGCCCGTGTTCGGGTTGCGTTCGGCGATCCCGGCCGAACGTGAGGTGTTCGTCGTCCCCGATGGTGAGCGTGCCGCCGTATTCGATGAGTCGCTGCGTGTGCTGCGTGCAGCGCTGGTCGAGGATTCGGCCAGCCACCGCGGCAAGTACTTCACGGTGAGCGCGGTGGCGGTGGCGCCGCGGCCGGCGCCTCCGCTTGACATCTGGTTGGGCGGTTCGGCGCCGGCCGCGTTCCGGCGTATTGGCACGTTCGCCGATGGCTGGCTGGGCAGTTTCCTCACGCCGCCCGAGGCGCGAGCGGGGCGCGAGGCGATCGAACATGCGGCAGCGCAGGCTGGTCGGCACATCGAACCCGATCACTTCGGCATCTCGTTGGCCGTCGCCGACGGCGAGTTGACGGGCGAGCTCGCAGCGGCTGCCCGCCGGCGCCGCCCGGATCTCGATCCCGGCGAGCTGATCGCCGTCGGCTGGGACCAACTGCACCGCCAACTCGATGCGTACCTCGATGCGGGGCTGACGAAATTCGTCATACGACCGGCGGGTCAAGAATCAATCGACGGCTTCATCGATCGGTTCGTGGCTGAACTGATCGACCGGCAGAACTGACAGCGGCCGGAAGTCGTCGGGACGACCGGGTCGGTTAGGCGCCTACGCGACGGCAAGCCTGGCAGTGGCGTACCGCAGCGCCTCACCGACCGTCTTGTGGTGGAACTCAAAGCCACTGCGTTCCAGCACAGCCGGGATCGCACGTTGCCCGGCCAATAGGCCCTCGTCGGCGAACTCGCCGAGCGCGGCGCGCACCGCGAAACCCGGCATCAACAGCGGGGTGGGCCGGTTCACCGCGCGGCCCAGAGCGGTGGTGAATTCGGCATTGGTGACCGGCGCCGGCCCGGTGAGGTTCACCGGGCCGGAGAGCCGGCTGTCGGAGATCGCGAACTGCAGCGCCCGCACCTCGTCCTCAAGGCTGATCCACGACATGTACTGGCGGCCGTTACCCAAGCGTGCACCAAGGCCCACCGAGAACAGCGGCCGCAACCGGCGCAGCGCACCACCCGAAGAGGCCAACACCAGTCCGGTGCGGGCCAGCACCACGCGGGTGCCGGCGCGCTGGGCTGGTGCGGTGGCCACTTCCCAGTCTTGACACAGCTGGGCAAGGAAACCCGTTCCCGCCGGGTCGGTTTCGACGACCGCTCGGTCTTTGCTGTCGCCGTAGTAGCCGACCGCGCTGGCATTGATCAGCACCCCGACACCGGCGTCGGCGACCGCCGTCGACAACACTTCGGTTGGGGTGATGCGGCTATCGCGCAGGTTTTGCTTGAAAGCCCCCGACCAGCGCCGCTGTCCGATATTGATGCCGCACAGGTTCACCACCGCGTCGACTCCGCTCAACGCGCCGGCGTCGAATTCGCCGCTGTCGGGATCCCAGTGCAGCTCACCGGCATTCGCCGGCGCGCGGCGCACGATCCGCAGAACCTGATGGTCTGCCGTGCGCAGCGCCGTTACCAGCGCCGAGCCGATCAGCCCGGATGAGCCTGCGATGGCGACGGTGGCGGTCACGCTTCAAGCCCTGTCTTACAGTCCCAGGTCGGCCTCGAACGCGCCTTCCTCGAGCCGGTGCTTGATGGTCGTCACGAAGCGTCCGGCGTCGGCGCCGTCGATCAGCCGGTGGTCGTAGGTCAACGGGAGGTAGCAGATCGAACGGACGCCAATGGATTCGTTGCCGGTGTCGTCGACGACGACCCGCGGCCGTTTGACGATCGCGCCGGTGCCCAGCATCGCGGCCTGCGGGGGCACCAGGATCGGGGTGTCCGTCAGTGCGCCCTGGCTGCCGATGTTGGTGATCGTGAAGGTCCCGCCGGACAGCTCGTCGGGCCTGAGGTCTCCCGACCGGGCGCGCCCGGCGATGTCGGCGATCGCGCGCGCCAACCCGGCCAGCGACAGGTCACCGGCATTGTGGATGACGGGGGAGAGCAGCCCCTGCTCGGTGTCGACCGCGAAGCCGAGATGTTCGGCGTCGTAGTAGGTGATCTCTTTGGTCTCTTCGTTGTAGCTGGCATTGACGTTCGGGTGCACTTTGAGCGCATCGATCACCGCGCGTGCGATGAACGGCAGGAAGGTCAGGTTGACACCCTCGCGTTCGGCGAACGCGGCCTTGGCTTTTTCTCGCAGCGCCACGATTCGGGTCATGTCGACCTCATGAGTCTGGGTGAGCTGTGCGGTGGCTTGCAGCGACTCGCGGGTCTTCTTCGCGGTGATCTGGCGGATCCGGCTGGCCTTCTGGGTGGTTCCCCGCAGATGCGCCAACGCGGGCGCCGGTGCGGGCGCGCTCGGTTTCGGGGCAGCCGGGGCCGCGGCGGCTGGCGCTGCGACCGGAGCTTGCTTGGCTTCTTCTTTCTGCTGCGCGGCCGACAGCACGTCCTGTTTGCGGATCCGTCCACCTACCCCGGTTCCACTTACCTCGCCGAGATCGATGTTGTTCTCAGCAGCCAGCTTTCGGACCAGCGGTGTGACGTAGGGACTGCTTGTCGCGCCGGTGGTAGGTGCGGACTCAGCCCGAGGTTGGGGTGCCGGCTCGGGCTTGGCCTGGGGCGCTGGCGTCGGCTCGGGTTGGGGTGGCGGCGCGGGTTTCGCCGCGGGTTCTGGTTGGGGAGCTGGCCTTGCCTCGGGTTGTGCGGCCGGTGAGGCTTGCGGCTCGGGTGCGGGCTTGCCTGCCGCGGCGCCGGTACCGATCCGGGCGAGCTCGCCGCCGACCGACACGGTGACGTCCTCCTCGGCGGTGATGCTGATCAGGGTGCCTGCCACTGGAGACGGGATCTCCGTGTCCACCTTGTCGGTGGACACTTCGACGAGCGGCTCGTCCACCTCCACCGAGTCGCCGACTTTCTTCAGCCACCGGGTCACCGTGCCCTCGGTAACGGACTCGCCGAGTTCAGGCATCAGCACCGGGTGGGACGTGCCAGTCGCGTCGTGTTCGCCGGCTGCCGACGCAGGGGCCGGCTCCGGCTCGGCCTGCGGTTGCGGTGCTGGTTCGGGCTGAGCCTGCGGTTGCGGTGCTGGTTCGGGCTGGGCGTGCGGCTCCGGTTGTGGTTGCGGTGCTGCCTCGGCGGCGGGTTGCTCGGGGCCCCCACCTCCGGCGGCTTCCGACGCATCGCCGATGACGGCCAGCTCGCCGCCGATCTCGACGGTGTCGTCCTCGTGCGCAACGATCTTTGTCAGCACTCCCGCCGCCGGCGATGGAATCTCGGTGTCAACCTTGTCGGTGGACACTTCCAGCAGCGGTTCGTCGAGTTCGACAGTGTCGCCTTCTTGCTTGAGCCAGCGAGTTACCGTTCCCTCAGTCACGCTCTCACCGAGTGCCGGCATCTGAACTGAGAAGGCCATCTCTGTCGACTCCTCGATGGATCGGTCGGTGGGCGCGGATCGACCTCTGGCTTACCACAGCGTGATGTACCGGAAGCTGCACCCAAGCGGATTACCGAAACCATCCTGTCACTGCGGCCCCGTTGGCACACAAGCAGGGCGGAGCCGGTGCAACAGGGGGCGCGGTCGCTTCGCCGATTGATCTCAGGCACGTGTCCGGAACACGGTGGAGGATCGACTACGACTAACAAATTCAACGTGGGCCTAACAATGAAAGTCCAATAAATTGGACCCTTATTCCGCAGCCGCGGATGCGGTTAGTTTCCGGGGGGTTAAATACACTCGGCGTTTGACGCGTTTTGGATGAAAATGCCGGGAATCTGGATTATCTTGTTTCCCGTGTACCCAGATGACAGCGGCAAAGAACTCGCCACGGTGCTCTCCTACCTGGCCGGCCGTTCCCTCAGCAGAGAAGAGATCTGGACCGCGATGGAACTGCCGCGGTCCACGTACTACGACCAGCTGGACAAGGGAACCTTGATCACCGCGGACAACTTGCGCGTTGCCGCCGCCAACCTCGGTATCAACCGCGCCGAGCTGCTCACCCGCTACCGGTTCATCGACCCGGAAGAGATCACCGCACTAGCTGAAGAGATCCGCGGCGGCACCCTTATGCCGCACGGCTCAACCGCCACTCAGCTGAAGACCGTGCAGCCGACAAAAATCGCGGACTGGCGCCCCCGGCACGACGCGCCCCCGCTGTAACACTATCTGCTGACGGATATCTCGTGGCTCTCTCTGCACTCATCATCATCACCCTCGCGTCCATCGCGTGGAGCCTCTGGATACGGCGAGTCACCTGGCATTGCCGGTGGGAGGTGGCCGCCACGCTCAACATCGCCCTGCAGGGATGCGCGGTCGCCTTGATGTCCCCGCTGTGCGCCGACACGCTGGGCGTCGTCCTACACAACATCACCGGTGAGTGGAACCTGCAGAACTACGTCGGGCACGACTGTTACGTCGTCGCGGCCTCGGCGATCGTCTACAACGCGGTCGGTCGGCTTGAAGAGGACGACGCTTTACAGAGGTCGTTCAAGCAATTTGTGGAACGACCGGCGACGTTGTGCATTCCACTGTTGTTGGCGACGTTCACCCTCAGCTATGCCAGCAAGACTTACGCGAGCGATTTCTTTGCGCTACCCACCGACATCTGGCTGACCGTGTATTGGCTTTTGCTCTGTGGAACGCTTTGTTACCTGCTGGTGTTCGGCTCGCGAGCGCTGCTGGTGCTGCGCAAGGACCCGCGCTCGAGGAACATCGCGAACCTCTATCTGGTCGCCTCGGCCAGCGGCATTTCTGCCTGCGTGGTGCGGATGATCACCGCGCTGATTCCCCCGATTCAAGGTCAGCTGGGGGCGGCGCTGGTCTGGCTGTTCGCATGTGCGTGCGGCGCCGGTTTCGCACTGACTTCAGCGCAATCCTGGCGGCAGAAGGTCAAATGGTTCCAGCATCCGGTGGTGCACCACTAGCCTCGCGCTGAGGCGCCGGCTAGCCATTTTCGGCGATGTCTTCCAGCACCGCGAACATGGTGCGGGTCGGAACACCCGTGCCGCCCTTGGGGGAGTAACCCCACGAGCTACCCGTGTTGTAGGCCGGCCCGGCGACGTCGATGTGTGCCCAATTCACGCCGTCGGCAACGAATTCGCGCAAGAACACGCCCGCAACCAGCATCCCGGCGAAGCGTTGCCCGCTCACGTTGGCCAGGTCGGCCACTGTCGACTTCAGGTCGTCTTTGAGTTCGTCGGGCAGCGGCATCGCCCAGCCGTTCTCGCCGACCCGCTGGGATATGGCCGCCACCCGGTCGCGGAAAGTGTCACTGCCCATCACCCCCGGCGTACGCGCGCCGAGCGCCACCGTCTGCGCACCGGTGAGGGTCGACGTCTCAATCAGGTAGTCCGGGTTGTCTTCGCACGCCCGGGCGATCGCGTCGGCGAGGATCAGTCGGCCCTCGGCATCGGTGTTGAGCACCTCGACGGTCGTCCCGCCGTACTGGGTCAGCACGTCACCTGGGCGCTGGGCGGTCGACGACGGCATGTTCTCGGCCATCGGCACGGTGGCGATCACGTCGATCGGCAGCTCCAACTGCGCCGCCAGCGCCACGGTCGCGACGACCGCGGCGGCACCACCCATGTCGCCGGTCATGTAATGCATCGATGCCGCGGGCTTGATCGAGATGCCGCCGGTGTCGAAGGTGACGCCCTTGCCGACCAGGGCAACTTTCTTGGCCCGCTTCGGCTTTTTGGCCAGCCGCGACCCGTGGTGGGTCAGCCGCACCAGGCGCGGCGGTCGCGACGAACCCTTGCCGACTCCGACCACCCCGCCGTAGCCGCCCTTTTGCAGCGCCTTGTCGTCGAGCACCTCGACCTCGAGGCCAACCGATTCACCCAAAGCCTTTGCGCGATCTGCGAATTCAGCCGGAAACAAGTGGCTGGGCGGGGTGTTGACCAAGTCGCGGGCGGTGGCCACGGCGGTCGCGACCGCCGCTGCATGCGCGGCTTGGGCCTTGGCGCCCTTGTCGGTGGAGAGCACGGTGATCTTGCGCAGGCCGGGGTCCTTGGGGGCGGTCTTGTCGGTACGGAACGCGGTGAACCGGTAGCTGCCCAGAATCAGCCCCTCCACCGCTGCCTCCAGGTCGAGGGCCGTCAGTGTGGTGATGGCGGTCTCGGCGCTGCCCAACGCGCGCGCCGCGGAACCGGCCGCGCGGCGAATCACGTCGGCGGGCCACTCGTCGCGCCGCTTGCCCAGACCTATCGTCAGCACACTGGCCACCGGCAGCGAACGCACCACCAGCCGGTTCACCTGCTCGCTCGCGCCGGTGGCGTTCAGCGCCCGCAGGCCTGCCTCGATTTCGGCGACCGCCTCGACCGGCAGAAAAGGCTCCACGGCGGCGACGGAGATGTCAGCGGCCCCCGGCTGATCCTCTGTGCCTTCTGGACCTGACGAGACCACCGGGACGATCAACACCGCCGACCCGGCGCCGCGACGCGGCAACGAGGAGGCGACGGTGACGGCAGGGGCGCGATAACCGGGTTGTGTGCTCACAAGCATTAACCCTAACGATCGGCGGTCATCGGCCGCGGCTGAGGTCGTAACAGGTCACCGGTTCGTCGAAACCCTTGAGTATCAACGGATCCTGGGCGATCACCGGCCAGTCGGGCAATTGCTCGTGGACTTCCACTGCGGCCAGGATCTGGCCCGGACCCGCCGCGGCGACGAGCCGGGCCGCCAGGTTAACCGCGTTGCCGAAGTAATCACCATTGATGGCCAGGATCTGGCCGTAGCCGAGGCCGGCGCGGACCTGTAGTCCCGCCTCGCGTGCACGCGGATGGTCGACGAGGTCGACAGCCGCTTTCGCCAGCCGCTCAGGGTTCGAGCTCACCCACATCACGGCGTCACCGAGGAACTTCACCAGCCGCCCGCCGTCGGCGTGCACCACGTCGCTGGCGGTGGCGCCGAACACGGTCAGCATTTCCGACAACTCCGCGGGTGTGAGCCTTTGGGTCAGCGCGGTGAAGCCGGAGAGATCCGCGAAACCGACGCCGCACTCCAAGCTCGCCGACTGGCCGCTGACCACGCCCTCGATGAACGTTCGGGTGCTGACCAGATGGTGGCGGTGGACGGCGTCGATCATTGCCCCGAGGCGGGGGACGAACGCCGCCATCTCGCGGTACACCTGCGCAGTGGTGAGTTCGTCCCCGGTGAGGCCGAGCCACATTTTGGGCTGACTCGTCCGGATCATCGACGATATGGCCTCGGCCACCCGGGCCACGTTCGCTCCGAGGACCCGCAAGAAACCATCCGCAGCGTCGGGGCCCATCTGCATCCTCAGCGCCACCCAGGTCGCCAGGCCGTCCACGTCGGCCTGACTCAACGCCGGGGTATCCGGATCTGCGACGGTCAGGCCGAGCATGGCCCAGCCGTGTTCGACGTCCTCCAATGCCACGCCGATCGCATCTGCGGCGGTCCGCAGGGTATAGACCTGGGGACCGGACAACAACAGGGCGTCACCGCCAAGCCCGAACAAGCGGCCGCGACGCTCGGCTTCCACCATCTGGTCCGCGGTGAAACCGAGTTCCGTCAAATACTCGATCAGACCTGCCCGCCCGCGGGCGTCGGCGATTCCGGCGGCCTCCAGCGCCTCCAAATCGACCACCTGACCAAGTCTGCCAGTGACGAGCCGGATTAGGGTCGAATGTCGTGAGCCGCGCAGGCGGCGATGCAGTGGGGGCACCCCCAGCCGCGCAGCGGCGAGGGGGAGGCAGCGATAAAGAGGAGCGGCGCCATGAGCGATGGCTTATTGCACGGACCACTCGAGGACCGCCACCGTGAGCTCGGCGCGACCTTTGCCGAATTCGGCGGCTGGCTGATGCCGGTGTCGTATGCCGGCACCGTCAGTGAGCACACCGCGACCCGCACCACCGTCGGCCTGTTCGACGTCAGCCACCTCGGCAAGGCGTTGGTCCGCGGCCGCGGTGCCGCGCAGTTCGTCAACTCCGCGCTCACCAACGACCTGAACCGCATCGAGCCGGGAAAAGCGCAATATACGTTGTGCTGCAACGAATCTGGTGGAGTCATTGACGACCTGATCGCCTACTATGTTGGGCCCGACGAGATCTTTCTGGTGCCCAACGCCGCCAACACCGCGGCGGTGGTTGCGGCTCTCCAGAGAGCTGCGCCCGCTGGCCTCACGATCAGCAACGAGCATCGTTCTTACGCGGTGCTGGCCGTGCAAGGACCACGGTCGGCGGAAGTGCTGGCCGAATTGGGGCTGCCGACCGATATGGACTACATGGGCTATGCCGACGCGGCGTTCGCGGACGTGCCGGTGCGGGTTTGCCGCAGCGGATACACCGGGGAGCAGGGTTACGAACTGCTGCCACCCTGGGGATCGGCCGGTGTGGTGTTCGACGCGCTGGTTGCCGCGGTGACGCGAGCCGATGGGCAGCTTGCCGGTCTGGGGGCGCGTGACACGTTGCGCACCGAGATGGGTTATCCATTGCACGGTCACGAACTCTCGGCCGATATCTCGCCGCTGCAGGCTCGATGTGGTTGGGCAATCGGGTGGAAGAAGGGCGGGTTCTTCGGCCGTGACGCGCTGCTGGCCGAGAAAGAGGCGGGTCCGCGGCGGCTGCTGCGCGGCCTGCGCGCGGTGGGTCGCGGTGTGCTGCGGCCGGAGTTGACCGTGCTCGACGGGGACACCCAGGTCGGGTTCACCACCTCGGGCACGTTTTCGCCGACGTTGAAAACCGGTATCGCACTGGCGCTGATCGACACGGACGCGGGCGTCGAGGACGGCCAGCACGTCGCGGTCGATGTCCGGGGCCGCGCGGTTGAATGCGAGGTGGTGCGCCCACCGTTCGTCGATCCAAAAACCCGTTAGCGCCCGGCTATACAATCGCATGATGACCGGTGGCGTCCTCGAGTTTGCGGTTTCACGCACCGCAAGCCCGACCAGCGACGAGGCACGCGAAGCGATACTGGCCGACCCGGGTTTCGGCAGATATCACACCGACCACATGGTGTCGATCGATTACACCGATGGGCAGGGTTGGCATGATGCACGGGTCATCGGGTATGGCCCGATCGAGCTGGATCCGTCGGCGATCGTGCTGCACTACGCGCAGGAAGTCTTCGAAGGGCTTAAGGCTTACCAGTGGCCGGACGGGTCGATCGTGTCGTTCCGCGCCGAGGCCAACGCTGCGCGGATGCGATCGTCGGCGCGGCGGATCGCGATCCCCGAATTGCCCGACGAACTGTTCATCGAGTCGTTGCGGCAACTGATCGCCGTCGATAAAGGGTGGGTTCCGCCGGCCGGTGGCGAAGAGTCGCTGTATCTGCGGCCGTTCATCTTCGCGACCGAGCCGGGCCTGGGGGTGCGCCCGGCCAAGCAGTATCGCTACCTGGTGATCGGTTCACCGTCCGGCGCGTATTTCAAGAACGGCATCAAACCCGTCAGCGTCTGGGTGTCAACGGAATACGTGCGCGCCAGTCCGGGCGGTACCGGTGCGGCGAAGTTCGGCGGAAACTACGCCGCGTCGTTGGTGGCGCAAGCCGAAGCTGCCGACAATGGCTGCGAACAGGTGGTGTGGCTGGATGCCGTCGAACGCCGTTACATCGAAGAGATGGGCGGGATGAACATCTTCTTTGTGTTCGGCAGCGGTGGATCGGCCCGGCTGGTCACCCCCGAGCTGTCTGGCGCGCTGCTGCCGGGCATCACGCGGGATTCATTGCTGCAGTTGGCAACTGATGCCGGTTTTGCCATCGAGGAACGCAAGATCGATATCGACGAGTGGCAGAAGAAGACCGCCGCCGGCGAGATCACCGAGGTGTTCGCCTGCGGCACTGCCGCGGTCATCACTCCGATTTCACACGTGAAGTACGGCGAAAGCGAATTCACCATCGGCGATGGCGAATCCGGTGAAGTGACGATGGCGCTGCGCGACACGTTGACCGGGATCCAGCGCGGAACGTTCGCCGACACCCACGGCTGGATGTCACGGCTCGGCTGAAAGCCGGGCCGCCGGAACTCGATCACCGGGCGACGATTTTGGTCGGTGGCGTGATTTGGCCGTATTGCGCCGAATTTGGCCGTAGGCTGCTGCGGGCAAATTCCCCTGGTGGCAGCGAATGCGCTGCGCTTAGCGCGGTGGGCCGCCCGCCAATTATCGCCGGAGGTATGAGATGGTCAGCCCGAGTAGCCCGACGCCGCAGGGGTCGCGTCGCCAGGGGGCGGTGATGGGGACGCTGATGCCGCACCTGCATCCGGGCGTCATCATGTGTACCGCAATGCCACCGCATTGGCGTTGTCGGCCGCATTGATCGCAGCAGGATTGGGCTCGCTGCCGGTCGCATTGGTGTTGACGGCAATGGCATTGCCGGCGGCGGTGCTGGTTTACATTCATGATCACCGGTTGTGGCACGATGAGCCGCTGACGGTGATCGCTGTGTCGTTTGGGCTTTCGCTGCTGCTCGGCGTCGGGGTCGGGCTGCTGGAGACCCATTTCATCAAGCTGGTGGCGGCGGGTTCGACCGGCTATCACCTGCCGCCGGTTCCTCGGATTCTCGAGCTGGGTCTGCTGGTACCGGTGGCGGCGTTTGTTGCGGTGCTGATCGCCCCGTTGGTGGTCAGCGCGCGCTCGGCATTCCGGCATCCGATGGATGCCGTGGTGGCTTGTTCGCTAAGTGGTGCGGCACTGTCGTTGGCGCTCAGTGTGGTGGTCCAGCACGGAGCCTTCACTCATGTGCAGGGCACGGCTGGGGATCCGGCGCACGTGGCGTTCATTTCTCTGACGCTGGGGTTTTTGCAGCCGATTGTGCTGGCGACGGCGGCCGCCGTCGGTGTGTTGGGTTTGCGCCGACTGGGGGTCAGCCCTGTCGCCGGAGTGATCGAGGGATTGGTGCTGGTGGTGGCCTATGAGTTGGCGACCACCTTGTTGCAGCCGTATGGGACACGCGGAATCGTGTTGACCGCCTTGGCGGCGTTCGTGCTGGCGGGAGCGGGTTTGGCCGCGGCTCGTGATGGGTTGCACGAGGCGTTGCTCGCCGACGCTGGGCCGGGTGCGGGTGTGCCGGCGACCGGCCACGCTGAGCACCGGTTGCATGCCGGCTTGGTCGCCGGGATCGTAGCCGTAGTCGTCGTGATCGCTGCGGTGGCCAGCGTGGCGGTGGTAATGAGCGGTGCGGCAACGCATCCCACGCCGCCGGGTCAGGACGGCAGCAGCAGGATCGCTCCGCACAGCGCTTCATCGGCCGGGTCTGTCCACCACACGATTGGCCGGCCTGGTCAGCGCCCTTGGGGCAGCGTGGCTTTGGCGTCGACCAGCACATCGCTGGCGGCCGGCGCCGCCACCACGGTCAAACTGTTCGCCGGGATCAATATGACGGCGGCTCCCGGCTGGACAGTCACCCGTCAAGGTCAGCAGTCCGCCGACCTCATCAATAGCGACCAAAGCGCGGCCCTGTTCGTTGATGCGGGTAGCGAGAACACCTCGGACATCAGAAAAGAATCCACCTTCCTGATCAACCAGAACATCCAGAGCTCTGGATTGACCAACGTCAAGCAAACCCCGGCGGCGCCGGAGCCCTTGCAGGGCAAGAACTTCAATCAGCTGTTCGAGGTCGACTACACCGCCAACCTCCAAACCAACCAGGGCACCGACCAGATCTACGGCGGATGGGTGACGCTGTACAACACCGTAACCGGCGTGTCGGGCCTCTTCAATCTCTACGCCGGGAGTCTGGCCACGTTTAAAGCGGCACTGCCAGACGCCGCGCAAATGATGCTGTCGATGCAGTAGCGACCCGGTTAGCGCGCGGGTCATTCGAATTTTGCGGATTAAGGGTTCCACGCTTCCCCGAGCAGAGAGTTAGGTCGCGCCACAGCGAACGTTCAGTCCGGTGGAGTCCACAGCCCCGTCAGCCGAAGCGGACCAATCCGACCAGCAGCAGCGCAGTCACTGTCGTGGTCAATTCGATTGCGGCGCCCAGCACGTCACCGCTGATGCCGCCGAAACGGCGCACACAGTGCCCGATCAGCGCCGCACCGCAACCGAGCCCGACCAGCACCGCCACCGGCCCCTGCCACAGCTGTCGATCTGCGGCGAGAGCCGCCGCGAGCAGCACGATGACCCAGGCCGCGATCACCGGCGCAGGCTGGGTGCCTGCGACCCGAGCGCCCAACGTACTGCCCTGAGCCGCCGGCAACGACCGGCGGCAGGCCAGCACAGCGGCGACCCGGCCGGCGGAAACGGCGACGACGATCGCGGCCGCGTGCAGCGCCGAAAAAGCCAGCCCCTGCAGGGCGATCACCAACACGACGCTGGCCACCCCGAACGGTCCGGTCGACCCGTCGCGCATCACCTGCAGCGCGCGTTCCGGCGGCCCGTAGCAACCCAGCCCGTCGGCGGTGTCGGCCACGCCGTCGATGTGCAGGCCCCGGGTCGCCGCCAGCAACGCCGCCACCGCGATCAGGCCGGTCAACGGGTTGCCTGAGCCGAACACCAGCGCGCTCGCCCATGCCACGGCCGCGCCCAGCGCACCGAGTGCCGCGCCGACGACCGGCAGAGCGGTCATCGCACCGCCGCCTAGCGGCCGGTCCGATGCACGGGGCAGGGGGACCACCGTCTCGAACGCGAAAGCCGTTGCCAGCGGGCCGATCACGATGTTGGTTCAGAGCGGTCGACGCGGTTGGAAACGTTCGCGCTGGCAAAGCTGGCCATTGATGTCAACGCGGCCACTGCGGCCCGCAGCACCGGCAGCGCCACCGCCGCGCCGGTACCCTCGCCCAGCCGCATTCTCAGATCCAGTATTGGATCGAGCCCGAGCTGGGCCAGGGCCAGCGCATGCGCCGGTTCGGTCGAGAGGTGACCGGCCTGCCACCACAGCCGGGCTCCTGGAGCCAGACGCTCGGCGATCAGCGCAGCAGCCGTCACCGCCATGCCATCGAGCAACAGTGGGGTACGCCGGATCGCGGCCTGCGCGCAGAAGCCGGCGATTCCCGCCAGATCAGCCCCACCGCAACGCTGCAGCAGCGCAACCGGATCGGATATCACCGGCTCGGCCCGGAACAACGCATCGCGCACCGCCGCCGTTTTGCGCGACCACCCGGCGTCGTCGATTCCCGTTCCGTAGCCGACCGCCGCAACTGGCTCGATACCCGTCAGCGCCGCGGTCAGAACCGTTGCCGCAGTGGTATTTCCGATGCCCATATCACCAGCAATGAGAAGATCCGCACCGGCGTCGACCTCCTGGTCGGCGATCTGCCGGCCGGCGTCAATCGCGTCGACGGCCTGCTGGTGGGTCAGCGCATCCTCTTTCGTAATGTCGCCGCTGGCGCGCCGCACCTTGTGCGCGCCGATCTGCTGGGAGAGCGGGTCAGCGTCCACGGCCAAGTCGGCGACGCGCACCGTCGCGCCGGCGACGTCGGCCAGCGCGTTGATAGCGGCGCCGCCGGCGGCGATGTTGGCGACCATCTGGCTGGTGACCTCCGGCGGGTAGGCCGATACCCCCGATCGGGCGACCCCGTGATCGCCGGCGAACACCACAATTCGCACGCGCTCGAATTGCTTTGGCGGACAATTGCCTTGGCACGATGCCACCCAGACGGACAGATCTTCGAGACGGCCCAGTGCGCCCGGCGGCTTGGTCAGCGTGTCCTGGCGGCCCCGGGCCGCCGCGGCGGCAGCCGTATCGGGCGGTACGACCGGCGGAAACATCGTCAGACCCTCGCCGGCTTGATGTATAACGGCAGCCCGGCCACCATCAGCACCACCCGATCGCATAACGCGGCCAGTCGCTGGTTGAGTGCGCCCAACTCATCGGTGAACCGGCGGCCGGATGCGGTCGCCGACACGACCGTCAGCCCGACCTCGTGGCTGACCAGGACTAGCGGCGAATCGAATGCGGCCACCGTGGCCAGCATCTCGTCGACGTCTGGCGTCACCGAGCCGTGCTCCCAGCCGCGGCGGTCCAAAGTGGCGGTCAGCCAGCCGCAAACGTCATCGACCAGGGTGGGCGCGGCCGACGACTGGCGTAATTGTCTTGGAATGTCGTCGCTTTCCACTGTTGACCAGTGCCCGGGCCTCCGATCTCGGTGCTGGGCGATCCGTCGCAACCAAGCCGGGTCGGTGTCCGTTACCGACCCGGTCGCCAGGTAGCGGACCGGCTCAACCGGTCCCAGTGACTCGGCGATGGCCATCTCCGCCCAGCGGGACTTGCCCGACTTGATTCCGCCGAGCACCAGGGTCCGCACGGCAGCTCAAGCGCCCCATGGCGATCGCAAGCGCGGCGCAGCCGGGCGCGCCGGGTCGCCATGCGAGGGCCTCTTCCGACGACGTTTACTCGACACTGGCGCCGTGCTTGACTTGTGGCCGCGGCGCTCGCATCCGGCGCATCTGGGAAGCCCGACCGGCTGCGTAAAGCGCTAGCTTCAAACGACTTTCGGTGTTGTCGGGAAACTTCTCGTCGACGCGCCTGGTGACTTTGCGGCCCAGGATGATCCCGTCGAGCATCATCAGACCCATCAGCAGCGTCATGGCAGGTGAAATGTACAGCTGCAATTGTGGGACGGCGAACATGACGAACAACAAAGTCAGGGCCGAAGGCATGAAGAGCCCGAGCACGTTGCGGCGGGCGTCCACCAAGTCCCGGGCGAACCGGCGCACTGGGCCCTGATCGCGGGTCAGCAGGTAGCGTTCGTCGCCGCCCATCATGCGCTCCCGACGTTCCGTCATCTGCGCGCGACGCGTTGCACTGTTAGCCCGGCGTTCCTCACGACTGAGCTTGGGCCCCGCCAAAGACTTTCGCCGTGCGCGGGCCTCGGCGGAGGTCATCGGCGCCGGCGCGACCGGGCCCTTGCGGCGGCCGGCGCTACGCGGGGGCGTGGGGCGGCCCTTGGGGGCGGTTGTCTGCGAACCACGGGATTCGGAGGCTTCCGCGGCCTCCGCCGGCGTCCGGCCACCGCCCTGGTCACCGGCGGCGTCCACGTCTTTCTTACGACCCAGCAGTTTCACGTTTGCCAGGTTACTTCGCAGCGGATGCTGTCTGGTAGACGGTGCGAACGTGACCTGGCGGGGGGTGCACCTTTCCCCAGCGGGCCCTACGCTGACTCAGATGAGCGGGTCGGCGGCTGACGTCGGGGGTATCGCACCCGCCGCGGGCCTGGTGCCGACCCTGCGCGTGCTGGTTGCCCCCGATTGCTACGGCGACAGCCTGACCGCGGTCGAGGCGGCCGCCGCGATTGCGACGGGCTGGAACCAGGTGCGGCCCGCCGATCGATACACCATTGCGCCGCAATCCGACGGCGGCCCAGGCTTTGTCGAGGTGCTGGCCAGCCGATTCGGCGAGCGGCGGCAACTCGAGGTGTGCGGCCCGCTGGACGAAAACGTGCAGGCCGAGTGGGTGCTGGACCTCAACTCGGGAACGGCTTACCTGGAATGCGCGCAGGCGTGCGGATTGGCCCGCCTCGGCGGCCCGCCGACGCCGCAAACGGCGCTGTCCGCGCACAGCAGGGGAGTCGGCCAGCTCATCGCCGCTGCCCTGCGGGCGGAGGCCGCACGGATCGTGGTCGGCTTGGGCGGCACTGCCAGCACCGACGGCGGCCGCGGAATGGTCGACGAGCTGGGCGGCCTTAGTTCGGGCCAGCGGCGGCTGGCCGGAGTGGAGCTGATCGCCGCGTCAGACGTCGAGTACCCGCTGTTGGGGCCGTGGGGGGCCGCGGAGGTGTTCGGGCCGCAGAAGGGAGCGGATTCGGCCACCGTCGCCATGCTCGAACACCGGCTCACGGAGTGGGCCGGTGAGCTGGACGCAGCCGCCGGGCGGCCGGTCAGCGCACAAGCGGGCGCCGGGGCCGCCGGGGGCATCGGCGCGGCGCTGCTGGCCCTGGGCGGCCGGTGTGAATCCGGTGCGTCGATCATCGCCGAGCACACGCGGTTGGACGACGACATGGCCGGCGCTGATCTGGTGATCACCGGCGAGGGCCGGTTGGACGACCAGTCGTTGCACGGCAAGGTCGTCGGCGCGCTGGCCGAGGCGGCGCGCTCGCACGACATACCGGTCGTGGTGATGGCTGGTCAGGTAGACCTCGACCGGCTGGCGGTGCGATCGGCGGGCATCCTGGCGGCTTACGCGATCGCCGACTACGCCGGTTCGGCGCGGCTGGCTTTGGCCGACGCCGCCAACCAGCTCATGGGCCTGGCCTCCTACGTAGCGGCGCGACTCGGGAATAGAGGCCCGACAAGGTACCTTTGAAGGGGTGGGTTTTTTCATCGGGGTGCACAAACCCTCCACCGACCCGAGAATGATTTGAGCTTGTAGGCACTCATAGGGAGACGCAATGACTGTTCAGGACGAGACTGCCGCCGCAGGGTCAGCCACCTCAACCCACGGCGTGATCTTGACCGACGCCGCGGCAGCCAAGGCGAAGTCACTGCTGGAACAGGAGGGACGCGACGACCTGGCGCTGCGTATCGCAGTCCAACCAGGGGGATGCGCGGGCCTGCGTTACAACTTGTTCTTCGACGACCGCGCGCTGGACGGTGACCTGACCGCGGACTTCGGTGGTGTGAGGCTGACTGTGGACCGGATGAGCGCGCCCTACGTACAGGGCGCCTCCATTGACTTCGTCGACACCATCGAGAAGCAGGGCTTTACCATCGACAACCCGAACGCCACCGGCTCGTGCGCCTGCGGCGATTCGTTCAACTGACGTTCGGGCTTCCCCTTTTGGGGCGAGGCTAGTAAGTGCCGGCGGTCCGCTGCACGTAGGAGCACACCAGCACCTGGTTGTGCTGGGAAAGTAATTGCGCGATCCCCTGTATCTGCTCGTGCACGGCGCTGCCGGTGGCAGGTTTGACGCGCATGCTGAACAACACCTGCGCCTGGTAATCCGACCAGTAGACGATCTTGTCGATCGAGGTCACCTGGGCATCGGAGAACTGCTTGCGGAACGCGTCGCTGCTCAATTTGGCCAGCGCCTGATCGGAGCGCCGGTCCCGTACGGCGTCGTAGATGCCGCACAGCGAGTTGCGCGCGATGGTCTCGGTGTCGCGATGGTCGAGGGCGTCCAAATAGCCCTGGATCGCCGTTTTGGCGGTGGCGTCGGAGATCGCGCCGGCGGAGGTGGTAGGGCCGCCGCGCACACCGTGCACAATCGCCGCGATCAATCCGGCAACCACGACCAACGCCGCCACAGCGGCCAGAAGCACCCGTCGACGGCGGCGTTTCGGGTAGCGCACCGGCGGTGGCAGCAGACCCGGATAGGCCGCCGACGGCGGCGCCGCTTCGGCCGCTTGGTGCAGCGGCGGTGCCGCGTACGCCGGCTGGCCGGGGATGGGCTGGCTGGGATGCGGGTCGGTGAACGGCGGTCCGTGGGTGCCGAGACGGTGGTCCGGCGAGTACGGACCGGGCATAGGCGGTTCTCCTCGGGTATCGGGGCTGGATGACCCTGAACGAAGTCTGTCGCCGCTAGGTTTCTCTTACCGAGGCTAGCGGGCCGCGCTGCGCGCCGCAGCGGCGGCCACAAGCCGCGGGTAAGCTTAGCTAGCCGAACTTACGAACGAAGGGTGGTTTTTTCGTGACGATTGCGGTGACCGGTTCGATCGCGACCGACAATCTGATGCGGTTTCCCGGCCGGTTTTCCGAGCACCTATTGGCCGAGCATCTGCAGAAGGTATCCCTGAGCTTTTTGGTCGACGACCTGGTGATCCATCGTGGCGGCGTGGCCGGCAATATCGCCTTCGCCATCGGTGTGCTGGGTGGTGACGTGGCACTGGTCGGCGCGGCCGGTGACGACTTCGCCGACTACCGCGAATGGCTGCAGGGTCACGGTGTCAACTGCGACCACGTGCTGATCTCCGACACGGCGCACACCGCGCGTTTCGTCTGCACCACAGATCTCGACATGGCTCAGATCGCGTCGTTCTATCCCGGCGCCATGTCGGAGGCCCGCAACATCAAGCTCGCCGATGTCGTGTCGACCGTGGGTAAACCGGATCTGGTCATCATCGGGGCGAACGACCCCGACGCGATGGTGGTGCACACCGAAGAGTGTCGGAACCTCGGTCTGCCTTTCGCCGCCGACCCGTCCCAGCAGCTGCCCCGCCTCTCTGGAGAAGAGATCAACAAGCTCATCGACGGCGCCGCCTACCTGTTCACCAACGACTACGAGTGGGAGCTGTTGCTCTCCAAGACCGGCTGGTCGGAAGCCGACGTGCTGGAAAGGGTCGGCCTGCGGGTGACCACGCTGGGCGCCAAGGGCGTCGACATCGTCGACCAGGACGGCACCACCGTCCATGTCGGCGTGGTGCCCGAGACCAGCCAAACCGACCCCACCGGCGTCGGCGACGCGTTCCGGGCCGGTTTCCTGACCGGCCGCAGCACCGGCCTGAGCCTGGAGCGTTCTGCGCAGCTCGGCTCGCTGGTAGCCGTGCTGGTGCTGGAGTCGACCGGCACCCAGGAGTGGCACTGGGACCGCGACGAGGCGGTGACTCGGCTGGCCGGGGCCTACGGCGACGACGCCGCCCGCGAGATTTCCGCCGCGCTCGTCTAAGCCGCCGTCATAGCTGCACCGGGTAGCTAGGCTCGCTGATCTGTGGCATCACACTGTGCTCGACGAAGATCCCGTGCCACAGCATAAAGATCAGTACGGTCCACAGCCTGCGACTGTGATCGGTTGTGCCGCAACGATGTTCGTCTAACATCCGACGAACGGCGGGCAGGTCGATCAGATGGTCGGTTGCTGAAGAGTTCACCATTTCATGCGCCCACTCCAGCAGCGGGCCGGCACGCAACCAGTGCCGGATAGGCACCGGAAAGCCCAGTTTCGGCCGGTTGAGGACGTGCGGCGGAACGATGGGTTCCAGCGCGCGCCGCAGCGCGTACTTCGTGGTGGTACGGGTGATCTTGGCCTGCACCGGTAATCGGGAGGCGACCGCGAATACCTCGGGATCCAGAAACGGGACCCGCAGTTCCAGCGAGTTGGCCATCGTCATCTTGTCGGCCTTGACCAGAATGTCGCCGCGCAGCCAGGTGAACAGGTCGATGTGTTGCATGCGCGCCACCGGGTCCCAGTCCGCTGATTGCGCGTACAGCGGTTCCGTCACGTCAGTGTGCGTCCACTCCGGCCGGAACCCGGGCAACACGTCCTGCAGTTGCGCGTCGGAGAAGCTGCGTGCGTTGCCGTAGTAGCGCTGCTGAAGCGTCAGCGATCCGCGGTGCAGCAGGCTTTTGCCGCGCATGCCGTCCGGCAGGGGTCTGGACAACGTCCCCATCGAGCGTCGCAGGCGCCCGGGAAGATAGTCGAAAGGCTTGAGCGACAACGGCTCCCGGTAGATGGTGTACCCGCCGAAAAGCTCGTCGGCGCCCTCCCCGGATAGCACCACCTTGACGTGCTTTCGCGCCTCACGGGCGACGAAGAAGAGTGGCACCAGCGCAGGGTCGGCCACCGGCTCGTCGAGGTACCACACGATCTCGGGTAAGGCGGCGACGAACTCGTCGGGAGCCACCACCTTGGCGACGTGCCGCGCACCGATCGCTTCCGCCGATGCCACCGCGACGTCGATCTCGGAGAATCCCTCACGCTCGAACCCGGTGGTGAAGGTGATCAGCCGGGGGTTGTGCCGGATAGCCAGCGCCGCGATCGCCGTCGAGTCGATGCCACCCGACAGAAAGGCGCCGACGGTCACGTCGGCGCGCATGTGCTTGGCCACCGAGTCCTCCAGCACCGCGGTGATCTCGTCGTAGCGAGCCTGCTCGGTGTCCCGGGTAATCGGTGTCGCCGCGAACCGCGGCACGAAGTAGCGGGTGGTGTCCGGTGCGGCGGCACCAGGACGAATCCGCGCATAACAGCCGGACTCGAGCCGGCGCACGCCGCGGTGCAGGGTCTCGGGTTCGGGCACATACTGCAGCACCGTGTAGTGCTGTACGGCGCGCAAGTCGATGGCGGTGTCGAAACCGATCACGTCGGCCAGTTCCAGCAGGCATTTCTTTTCGCTGGCTACCGCGGTGCCGCCGGTTCCGGTCGCCATGAACAGCGGTTTGATGCCGAAGGGGTCACGGGCGCAGAATAATTCGCCGGCGACGTTGTCCCACAGCGCGAAGGCGAACATGCCCCGCAGCCGGGTCAGGGCGTCGGCGCCCCAGTAGTGATAGGCGGCGACGATGGCCTCACCGTCGCCGTCGGTGGCGAAGACGGCGCCGTGCCGCTCGGCGAGCTCGGCCCGCAGCTCCAGATAGTTGTAAATCTCGCCGTTGAACACCAACTCATACCGGCCGGGGCTTTCCGGTGGCCCCCAACGCAGCGGTTGATGGGAATGGGCGATGTCGATGATGGACAGCCGGTTGAAGCCGAACACGACGGTGCCGGCGGGATCGGCCCAGGTGCCCGGCTCGTCGGGTCCACGGTGGCGCATCAGGTGCGATGCGCGGGCGACGGCATCGGCCGTATCACGGGCACCGCTCGACGAATCGCCGCCGGCCGCAGCGCTCACGAAGGCCAGCAGTCCACACATCGCGCCCAGTATGCCGCAACGCGGAAAGGTGGGCGCCGCCGCAGGTCGCGGGCCGGCCGGCGGTCGGAGGGCGGGCGCGGGGGCTCCGACACGGCTTGATTACTTGGCGTGGTCTACGCTGCGTAGTATTCGACATGCTTGCTGTCGGTCCTAGCTTGTGATTCAGGAGGAGCCACGGTGACACCTCGCGGACCAGGCCGTTCGCAGGGCTTGTTGGGAAGCCGCTCCGCGGGCTCCCGCCGGCGTCGGCTACTGGTTTTGGCCGGCCTGCTCGGCACGCTGGCGGTCACGCTGAGCGGATGCAGTTGGTCGGAAGTCTTGGGCATGGGCTGGCCGAGGGGCATCACCCCGGAGGCCGACTACAACCGGCAGCTGTGGGTCGGCGCGGTGATCGCATCCCTGGTGGTCGGCGCGATCGTCTGGGGCCTGATCTTCTGGACCAGCGCTTTTCACCGCTGGAAACCCACCGACACCGAGTTGCCCCGCCAGTTCGGCTACAACATGCCACTGGAGCTGGTGCTGACCGTGACGCCGTTCCTGATCATCTCGGTGCTGTTCTACTTCACCGTGGTGGTGCAGGAGAAGATGCTGCACCTGGCGTCCGACCCGGAGGTCGTGGTCGACGTCACCTCGTTCCAGTGGAACTGGAAGTTCGGTTACCAGAAGGTCGATTTCAAGGACGGCACGCTCAATTTTGACGGAGCCGACCCGGCCCGCAAGGCGGCAGTGGTCTCCAAATCGGAAGCCCAGAACAAGCAGGGCGAGGAGCTTCCCGGTCCCGACCATGGAATCACCATGCAAGACCGCAGCTATCTGAACTACGACAAGGTCGAGACGGTGGGTACCAGCACCGAGATCCCGGTACTGGTGCTGCCTGCGGGCAAGCGCATCGAGTTCCAGCTGGCCTCCGCCGACGTCGTCCACGCTTTCTGGGTGCCGGAGTTCCTGTTCAAGCGTGACGTGATGCCCTATCCGCATGAAAACCATTCGGTGAACGTCTTCCAGGTCGCTGACATCAACCAGACCGGCGCATTCGTGGGTCGCTGCGCCGAAATGTGCGGCACCTATCACTCGATGATGAACTTCGAGGTCCGGGTGGTGCAGCCCAACGACTTCAAGGCCTACCTGCAGCAGCGGATCGCGGGTAAGACCAATGCCCAGGCATTGCAGGCGATCGCCCAGTCGCCGGTCGCGGTCACCACTCACCCGTTCGAGACCCGCCGCGGCGAGCGTGCGCCCCAAGCGAGTAACTAGGAAGCCCCCATGCATATCGAGGCCAGGCTGTACGAATTCGTGGCCGCGTTCTTCGTGTTCTGCACGGTTCTTTACGGCGTGCTGACCACCTTGTTTGCCACCGGGGGCATCGAGTGGGCCGGCACTACGGCGCTGGCGCTGACCTCTGGAATGGCGCTGATCGTGGCGACGTTCTTCCGCTTCGTGGCACGCCGGCTCGACACCCGCCCCGAGGATTACGAGGGTGCTGAGATCAGCGACGGCGCAGGCGAACTGGGTTTTTTCAGCCCGCATAGCTGGTGGCCGATTCTGATCGCGCTGTCGGGCTCGGTAACCGCGGTCGGCATTGCGTTGTGGCTACCGTGGTTGATTGTCGCCGGGGTGGTGTTTGTCCTGAGTTCGGCGGCCGGGTTGGTCTTCGAGTACTACCTCGGTCCGGAGAAGCACTAGTCGGCGCCCGCAAAGGTCACAATCAGGGCATCAGTTGATCCGTGTCCCGTTCACCGAGAATGCCGCGCAGGTAACGGTTGGGTAGGGTTTCCGAGGCACAATGAGGAACATCGGAGCGCGCGCTCAACAACACAGCCGCGGTGCTGCGCGCGTCGGTGAAGTAGTCGGACAGGACAGGCAAACATGAGCGGGCCCAATCCACCAGGACCAGAGTCCGAAGAACTGGAACCCGGAGTCGAGCCCAGCGAAGGCGACGCCGAATTCGAGGAGGGCGGCAACGAATTCGGCGAAGAGTCGACGGGGGACGGGGCCGAACGGGAGGGCGATACGGCCCAGACGGATATCTATTCCCGGGCTTACTCGGCTCCGGAGTCCGAACACGTCACCAGCGGCCCATATGTGCCCGCAGACCTGGACCTCTACGACTACGACCGATACGACGAGCTAGCCGACGAAGAAGCCACCGCGCCACGCTGGCCGTGGATCGTCGGCATTGTCGCGATTGCCGCGGCGATCGCCCTGGTGGTGTCGGTGTCGCTGCTGTTCACTCGCACCAGTACCAACCAGGTGGCGACGCCCAGCACTGCGCCCACATCGACGCCGCCGATGCAAGACGAGATCATCGTCACCACACCGCCACCCGCGCCGCCTCCGCCGCCGACGACCAGCGTCCCGCCACCACCACCGCCTCCGCCGACCAGCGAGGCTCCGCCACCGCCACCTCCGCCGCCGACCGAGGCACCGCCGCCACCGCCTGCTCCGGCGCCGGCCCCTGCTCCTGCTCCGGCGCCGCCCGCCGCGGCGCCGCCGCCCGCGGGCGCTCCTCCCGCAGCACCCCGGCAGGTCACCTACTCGGTGACCGGCAGCAAGGCGCCGTTTGACCAGATCACGATCACTTATACCGACGCCTCCGGAATGCGACGGATCCTGAACAACGTGTACATCCCGTGGACCCTCACGCTGACACCGATCTCGCAGTCCGATGTTGGTTCGGTCGAGGCGTCCAGCTTGCTGCGGTTGAGCAAACTCAACTGCTCGATCACCACCAGCGACGGCAAGGTGTTGTCGTCGAACGAAAACAACCAGCCACAGACGAACTGCTGATGATCGACCGGTACTCCCAAGTCTGGGGCGCGCGCAGCAAGATCACGCCCGTTACCGCCGATCGCATACTGGTTGGGTCCTGCGCCGCTGTCTGGCTGGCGTTGGTGGGGATGAGCGTGGCGGCCATCGTCGCGCTGGCGGACCTCGGCCGGGGCTTCCACGACCCGAAAGGGAACCCGCACACCTCGTCGGTGCTCTACGCGATCATCGTCATCTCCGCGCTGATCATCTTGGCGTCGATTCCGATGCTGCTGCGTGCCCGTCGGTCCACCCGGGACGGGCCGCTCACGCGATCGGCGCGGACGGCACGCACAACGGGTGGGCAGCCCATCAGGGCCGAGCACGCGCCCGCGCCGACGATCACGGGGCAGGGCTATACCGAGCGGTTGACCACGCTGCGGCCGGCCTTGTCAGACGCGGCAGTGGACCGCGTCTGGCTGCGCGGCACCGCCGCTCTGATGATCACCATCGGAGTGGCGCTGCTCGCGGTCGCGGTGGCCACCTACCTGATGGCCATCGGCCACGATGCCTTCTCGTGGACCAGCTATGGGATCGCCGGCTTCGTCACGCTGATCATGCCGTTGGTGCCGTGGCAACAGGTGCGCCAGCTACGCCGCACGCTCGCCGTATAACCGCCCAGGCGGTTCGCTGCCCTAGTGGTGGCCGTTCGATGAGCCGTTGCTGCCGTCCTGGTGCTCCCGCAGTGCGGTGAGGGCGCGTTGTTCGGCGCTGTGGTGGGCCTCGGAGAGAGCGGCGTCTTCGGAGGGGGGGTCGGCGAACAGGAAGCTGCCCGAGCCCGGCGAGCCGCCGGAGCCGAGCTTGTTCATCTTGACCGGTACCGCGGCGCCTTGGTATTCCAGCGGCACGGGGTGGCCGTGGTCGTCGACCGGGCCCAGCGGCTGGTGTAGTTCGATGTAGGCGCCGTGCGGCAGGCGTTTGATGATGCCGGTTTCGATGCCGTGCTCGAGGATGGCGCGGTCGCTGCGTTGCAGGCCGATGGCCCATCGGTAGGCGATGAAGTAGACGAACGGCGGCAGCACGATCATGCCGATGCGTCCGATCCAGGTCGTCGCGTTGAGCGAGATGTGGAATTTCAGGGCGATGACGTCGTTCATCGCGCTGAGGGTGAGGATCATGTAGAAGGCGATCGCCATGGCCCCGATCGCGGTGCGCACCGGGACATCACGCGGGCGCTGCAGCAGGTTGTGGTGGGCGTAGTCGCCGGAAAATCGCTTCTCCAGGAACGGGTAGATAATCAGCAGCGTGAAAACCAGGCCCATGATCAACCCGACCCAGACCACCGCGGGGATGGTGTGGTGGCCGATGTAGAACTCCCACGCCGGCCAAATACGGGCCAGGCCTTCGGTCCACATCATGTAGAAGTCCGGCTGGCTGCCTGCTGAGACTTGAGATGGCTTGTAGGGACCCAGGTTCCAGATCGGGTTGATCTGCAGCAGTCCGCCCATCAGGCCGACAATCCCGGTGGTCAGCGCGAAGAAGGCGCCGGATTTGACGGCGAATATCGGCATCACCCGCACGCCGACGACATTGTGCTCGGTGCGACCGGGCCCGGGGAACTGAGTGTGCTTCTGGAACCACACGAACGCCAGATGCGCGCCGATCAGCGCCAGAATGATCCCCGGCAACAGCAGGATGTGCAGCCCGTACAACCGCGGGATGATGTAGCCCGCCGCGGTGCAGTCGCTACCCACGCCGCCGCAGGGGAAGTCACCGCCGAACAGTGCCCAGTGCAACCAACTGCCGATCACCGGCATTCCCAAGGTGATCGACGACAGCGCGGCGCGCAGGCCGATGCCTGATAAGAGGTCGTCGGGCAGCGAGTAGCCGAAGTATCCCTCGAACATGGACAGGATCAGCAGCAGCGAACCGATGACCCAGTTGGCTTCGCGGGGCCGCCGGAACGCACCGGTGAAGAAGATCCGGGCCAGGTGCACCATGATCGCGGCGGAGAACATCAGCGCGGCCCAGTGGTGCACCTGGCGGACGAACAGGCCGCCGCGCACCTCGAAGCTGATGTCGAGTGTGGACGCGTAGGCCTTCGACATTTCCACGCCGCGCAGCGGCTGGTAGGCGCCGTTATAGGTGACGTCGTTCATGGAGGGGTCGAAGAACAGCGTCAGGTACACGCCGGTCAACAGCAGGACGATGAAGCTGTACATAGCGATCTCACCGAGCAGGAACGACCAGTGCGTCGGGAACACCTTGTTGAGTTGGCGGCGCACCGCAGCCGAGGGGTGATAGCGGGTGTCGATATCCTCGGCCTGGCGGGCGAGGACCTCGCCGATCTGGGGCGGTTTGGGCGGACTCAGTTTTGGACTCATGATGTTGTGCGCTCCCAAAATGCCGGTCCGACAGGCTCGATGAAGTCGCCGTTGGCGACGAGGTACCCGTCGGCGTCAATGGTGAGGGGCAGCTGTGCCAACGCGCGCGCGGCCGGCCCGAAAATCGGCTTGGCGTAATGCAATGCGTCGAACTGCGACTGGTGGCAGGGGCAAAGGATGCGATAGGACTGCTGCTCGTAAAGCGATGAGGGACAACCCAGGTGCGAGCAGACCTTGGTGAAGGCGAACAGCTCACCGAAGTTGAAGCTCTCCTGGCCTTTTCGCTTCACTACCCGCGACATGTCGGCGGGCTTGATACGGATCAGCATCACCGGGTTACGGACGGCGGTCAGGATGGATGTCAGCTTTTCGTGTGATTCCACCGTGGTGCCGTCGCCGTCTGACTCGCGCCACGGGAAGACCGTCTCCATGCCGCCGGCGTCGATGTCTTCGGGCCGCATCTTGACGAACGGCGCTCCCAAGCTTTCGCCGGTCGCCCGGGCCACGTAGATCGTCTCGCCGTGATAGCGCGGCGTCCAGCCCGAGGTCCACAGCACGGCTTTCTTGCCGTCGGCGGTCTGCACCACCGGTTTCCACGGGTTCTTGATAAGGCCGCCGGCAAATGCCACCAGGGTGCCGAGCCCGAATGCGCCGAGTCCGGCGCCCAGCGACAGGCCGATCAGTTTGCGGCGCCGCAGCGTCGAGCCTTCGAAGGCGTCGGTCAGGTTTGCGGCCACGGTCTTGCGGTCGATCTCATCTGAGCCGGCCGCGCCGTAGTGGCGGTCCTGGATCGAAATCTCTTCGGGGATGAACTTTTTCTGGAAGAGCACCGCGCCCACGGCGATGCACAGCACGGACAGCCCGAAAGTCAGGCCATAGAGCGGGGTGGCCAGGGTGTACAGGAAGCTGCCATGGGCTCCGTGCGGTTTGTACTCCCACGGCCAGAACAGGAAAACGACCAGCAGCGCGAACCCGAAGAACCCGCCCAGCAAAAGCCATGTCGCGACGAGGCGTTCGGCCCGCTTCTCGGCCTTGGTGCCGGCAACCGGCCAGCGCGGCTCCTTGTAGACGGTCTCCACGCCGTCGATCCGGCCACCCAGGGCGACGAGTTCGTCACGCGACATGGCGTTCAGTTCGGCATCGGTGGGCTGCCCGGTGC
This sequence comes from Mycobacterium sp., assembly GCF_035570115.1. Classification (GTDB taxonomy): domain Bacteria; phylum Actinomycetota; class Actinomycetes; order Mycobacteriales; family Mycobacteriaceae; genus Mycobacterium. Next base: position 1,721 of record NZ_DATMLH010000112.1, on the reverse strand, counting down.
CTTTCGCGTCGTCGCTCACGATCGTGCCCCAATCCACAGCGCCGCGCCGATGACGGCGACCATCCCGATGATCCACATCGCCATGCCCTCGGGGGCGGGGCCGAACCCGCCCAGGCCGTTGCCACCCGGACTACGTTCCTCCGTAACGGATTTCACGTAGGCGATGATGTCTTTCTTGGCATCGAAGGAGAGCTGGCGATCGGAAAACTTCGGCATGTTCTGCGGACCGGTCAGCATCGCGTCGAGGATCTGCTGCTCGTTGGCCGGCTCCAGGTCGGGCGCGAATTTGCCGGACGACAGCGCCCCGCCCTTGCCGGTGAAGTTGTGGCACGACGAGCAGTTGAGTCGGAACAGATCGCCGCCGCGGCCAATGTCGTCGCCGCGCAGCGATTGCATTGCGATACTGCCGTCCGGGTTGCGTACCACTGCGGGCCCGCCGCCGTTGGCTTCCACGTAGGCGCCCAGCGCATCGATCTGAGGGCCGTCGAATACGGGGTCTTTGCGGACCGCCTGGGCTTCCCCGCGCACCGCGGGCATCCGGCCGGAAGATACCTGGAAATAGACCGCGGCCTCGCCCACGCCGATCAGGCTCGGCCCGCGGTCGGGCACGCCCTGCAGGTTGGCGCCGTGGCACGTCACGCACGAGGTGTCGAAAAGCTGCTTACCGGTCCGCAGCAGCGCCGACGACGACTCGTCTGCGACAGCCACTTGAGGGCTGGGGGTCAAGACGGCGGCCAGCCCGCCGGCCGCCGAAAGTGCCACCACCAGCAGTAGTCCCGCCGACAAACGGCGGCGCAGGCGACGCCGCGCCCGATCACTCAGCGATCGGGCCAAACCCAGTCTCTTCAACCGAGCACTCCTGTCCTTGCGCGCGCTGGTCATCGGATGAAATAGATCGTCGCGAACAGGGCGATCCAGACGATGTCGACGAAGTGCCAGTAGTAGGAGACGACGATCGACGCGGTCGCCTGCGCCGGGGTGAACTTGCTCATCGTGGTTCGGGCCAGCAGGAAGATGAACGCGATCAGCCCGCCGATGACGTGTAGTCCGTGGAAGCCGGTGGCCAGGTAGAAAACGCTGCCGTAGGAGCTGCTGGGGATGGTGGTCCCGTGACTCATCAGGTGGTGGTACTCGTAGGCCTGCCCGAGCACGAAGAACAACCCCATCGCAAAGGTGACCACGTACCAGCGACGCAACCCGAACACGTCGCCGCGCTCGGCCGCGAAAACCCCCATCTGGCAGGTGAACGACGAGGCGATCAGCACCAGCGTGACCGGAACGGCTTGGTAGAGGTTCAGTTCGGTCGGCGGGGGCGGCCAGTTGCCGCCCGCCTGGGCGCGCGCCGTGAAGTAGAACGCGAACAGCCCAGCAAAGAACATCAGTTCACTGGAAAGCCAGACAATGGTGCCGACACTGACCATGTTGGGGCGGTTGAGCGAATGTACGCGCGCCGTGATAGCAGTACCCGAGGTCCCTACCGCACTCGTCACATCCGCAAGTATGACGCTTTGTAGTTGTCGACCTCCACTCGGGGCGGCAATTGGCGAGCGGAATTCATTTCGGTGCGCCCGCTGCGCCCGGCTGCGCCGCGCTTGCGATCGGCCGGGGCCCTGCGATGGCGACCCGCTGCGCCCGGCTGCGCCGCGCTTGCGATCGGCTGGGGCCCTGCGATGGCGACCCGCTGCGCCCGGCTGCGCCGCGCTTGCGATCGGCTGGGGCCC
>NZ_DATMLH010000111.1:0-37222 GCF_035570115.1 Mycobacterium sp. | reverse complement strand
GCTGCCGGCCCGGCTGCAACAAGCCGCTCACCGGTTTCGCCGTCCCGACCTCGACCAGACGCTGCGGCATCTGCTCGGCCGCTGATCACAGGCCGCGGCGCGCTGACAGCGCGATGTCGAATCCAACTGCGGCCCATAGCTTTTGGCTGAGGCCCAAGATCTCCACCGGCGCGTCGCGTGATCCACGAGCAATAATCTCCGCCTTGGCCCACTGAGCCTTGGCCTGATTGCGGGCAGCCATCACGAGGTGGCCCTTTACCCGCAAGGGCTTTGGCGGGCGCCCACCAGGAGCAGTTTTGCTACGTCAGCGACAGCCACAATACAAGTTTGTGAGCTGGCAAGGACAGCAGCCCTACCGCGTGATGCCCCCCGCGCGAAGTATCGAGGCCGGCGCTCGACTATCGCGTTCCTCGTCCAGGTAAGCGCAACAACGCCGAGACACCCACACCGGAAGGGCAGGAAAATGACTCAGTACAGCTGGACTGTGATCGGAGCAGGGCCGGCAGGCATCGCAGCCGTGGGGCGGTTGCTTGATCACGGGATCGTGGGCGAGCAAATCGCCTGGATCGACCCCGAATTCGGCGCGGGAGACCTCGGCACCAAATGGCGAGCTGTCCCGAGCAACACCCGCGTCGAGTTATTTCTCGACTATTTGACCGCCTCGCCGTCGTTCCGCTTTGGACAAGCACCAGCTTTTGAGCTGAACAATTTCGATCCCAAGCAGACGTGCCCGCTCGGCGTCGTAGCCGAACCGCTGGTGTGGATCTCGCGGCATCTTTGCCAACGGGTGAGAGCTTTTCGCTCGATCGCAACAGAACTGCTGCTAGCCGATAGGCAGTGGACCATAACCACGCAACACGAGACGATCACGTCGAAGAATGTGATCCTTGCAGTCGGCTCGGTTCCCAAGAAGCTTCCCTACGTGGAACTTGACGAGATTCCGATCGAGACCGCGCTTGATCCTGCGAAGCTGGCGCAGCTGCCGCTGGATGGCGCCACGGTGGCCGTGTTTGGCTCCTCGCACTCGGCGATGATCGCGCTGCCGAATCTGTTGAACACCCCGGTGAAAAAAGTGATCAACTTCTATCGTAGCCCGCTGAAGTACGCTGTCTATTTTGATGATTGGACGCTGTTCGACGATACCGGCCTTAAGGGCCAAGCCGCTGACTGGGCACGCGAGAACATCGACGGAACGTGCCCGCGACGGCTTGAGAGGTGCTCGGTCGGCGATCCGGAATTCGAGAAGATCCTTCAAATGTGTGACCACATTGTCTACACCGTCGGATTCGAATGCAGACATCTTCCACTGACTCCCCAATGGGGGTCACTGGAATACGACCCGACCAACGGTATTCTGGCTCCCGGGCTATTCGGGGTCGGTATTGCGTTCCCTGAGTACTGGATTGATCCGCTGGGAGCTGGCCAGTACCGGGTGGGACTGCACAAGTTCATGCAGCGACTCGACACTGCATTGCCGCTATGGCTGCGCTACGGCACATAGCAATGGACGAGCTACGCCGGGCTGGCGCTGCCGATGTGACTCAACAGGTCTCGGATCGCGCCAGCCGGCGGCGTTCGTCCACCCACCCAGATCGCCCGAAGGGCGCGTCGCAGATTCAGATCCGGCACTTGCACGGCGCGGAGGCGTCCCACGGCCAGATCGTCGGCCACGGCCAGCCTGCTCATCACCGCAGGGCCCGCACCGGCCAGGACCGCAGCGCGCACCGCTGCCGCGGACGACAATTCCAGCGCCGGACTCGCTTGTGCGAAGTCGTCGCCCAGGGCGCTGCGCAACGCGGCAGTCAGCGAATCGCGTGTTCCCGATCCCGGTTCCCGAGCGACCAGCGGGGTTCGGCCAAGTTCGGCGGCACTCACGCCTTTCGACCGCCGAACCCACTTATGGTCGGCGGGCACTACCACCATGAGTTCGTCGTACGCAACGACCCGGCTGCGCAACGCCGACAGCGCACCGGGTCTTTCGATGAATCCCAGGTCTGCAGCGCCGTCGCGCACCGCCGATATCGCGTGCTCGCTATTGGTGGTGGTGAGAATGACCTCCGGAGCCTTGCGGCCACTTCGGGCCGCCGTCGCTTGCAGTGACACCAGCCAGAGCGGCATCAGCTGTTCAGCGACGGTAAGGCTCGCAGCCACTTTCAACTTGCTGCGGCTCTCCGTGCGAAGCGAAGCCAGCCCGGCATCGACCTGCTGGGCGACATCCAGCAACCTGTCTGCCCACTGCGCTGCAACGACGCCGGCCGGGGTCAACTGGGTACCCCGCACGGTGCGGACCGCTAGCCGCACACCGGTCTGGGCCTCGATCGAGGTGAGTCGGGCAGATACTGCCTGCTGCGTCAGTCCAAGGTCCCGTCCGGCGGCCCCGAGGCTGGCTGTTCTGGCCACCGCCAGGAAGACTTCGAGCGCGGACAGTTCGGGCATGCGAGAACTCAGTGCCATGGTTAATCCAACCACAAGCTCGCTTTGTGATCCCCCAAGAACAAGCCCGCTACCGACATGGCACTGCGGGGCGCAACATCAGAAATATGATCCGCGAAGTCAAGGACGAGCCCGATTACCGCTTTACTCTGGCCAACGAGCGGACCTTTCTCGCTTGGCAGCGCACAGCGCTCGGACTGCTGGCAGCAACGGTTGCGCTGCTGCAATTCGTTCCCGGACCCGCGGTCCAAGGGATGCAATACATCTTGTCAACGGGGCTGGGAATTCTGGCTATCGCGAGCGCCGGTGCTGGCCTGTTGCGGTGGCGCCGGGTTGATCGAGCCATCCGGTGCACCGAGCGACTGCCCCGCAATCGCACACCGACATTGTTGGCGAGTGGCCTCATGGTGCTCGGCCTTGTCGTTTCGGTTTCGGTAGTCGTCAAGGCGGTGAACGGATGAGCGATCTGGTCGTCGCCTCGTTGTCAGCTAAGGAGCCGAGCTCGGAGGCAACCCGATCCGTGCTGCAAATGATTGATGCGAAAGCTGATCACAGGCCGCGGCGGGCCGCCCGGACGGCCGCGACGGCCTGTGGGTCGCCGTCAAATTCGACCTGCACGGCGTCGCGGCCCGCGACGAACAACACCAACTCCTGCGGTTCGCCGGTCACTGTGACGGCGTCGCCACGGCCGACGCGGGCAAGCTGTCGGCCGTCGGTCGTCCGCAGGACGATCGGGGCGGGCTGTTTCGTTAGCGTCATGCGGCTCAGCAAACCGAGCTGCCGACTCAGCGCGGCGACGGTCGATTGGTCGAGCACGCGGGGCTGCCAGCCGCCCTCCGGCCCAGCGGCGCGCCGAACATCTTCGTGATGGATGAACATCTCCCCGAGGTTGGCCACCGCGTCGAACAGCTTGAACGGCGAGTACACCGGCGGCCCCGACGCGACCATATCGACAAGGTCCTCCCAGCTGGTTGATTGCGCTGTCTGGTTCTGGACCTTGGCGGTGTAGCCGGCAAGAAAGGGAATCGTGATCCCGGGCGTCGCGTCCAGTCGCCGTTCCCGCACCACGAGGTGGGCCGCCAGGTCGCGGGTCGTCCAGCCCGCGCACAGGGTGGGCGCATCCGGCCCGACTATGCGCAGGGTATCGACGAGGGCGCTTCGTTCACGCTGAGCGGCGGTCATGGCCACACGATAAGCCAGATAGCGCGTCTTATGGCCGCGCTGCTTCTTCGACGACTTTGCTCTGGCGAGCGCGCTATAGTTCAGTAAGTTAAACTTTAATCTAGTGAAGTGAACCTGGGCCGGTCCAGGCAGGCGTGTTTGTCGTCGGTACTGAGGGGGATGACCGCGTGAGTCTGAGCGGTTCGGACTGGTGGCGACCAGATACTTCGAGAGGGGCTTCAGTGGCCAAGCTGGGCGCATTGTCGTTAGTACCGTCCGCAGAGTCGACGCCGCTGCGTCATGAATCCTGGTCAGATCCAGGGCAATTCGACGTATGGCGCATCGGTCTGCGACGAAATGTGCTGACCCACGTCGCCGAATTCGTGACCAATCGATGCGCGACCGAATTGGACCATGCCGGCGTGGAGGTTGCGGGCGACATCCTGCTGAACTTCCTCACTGGCGGCAAGTGCCTGCGCTCCACCTTCATGTATCTGGGATGGCTGTCCGGAGCCACCTACAGTGACGAGGCTCTCTACGCGTGCGCAAGCTTGGAACTGCTGCACGCCTTCGCGTTGCTGCAAGACGATGTCATGGACGATTCAGCGTCCCGGCGGGGGCGCCCGGCGGCGCACGTTCAGTTCGGCGAGTGGCATCGAAAGCGCGGGCTATCCGGATCGCCGCGGCGCTTCGGTGACTCAGCCGCGATCCTGCTTGGTGATCTCTGCCTGATCTGGGCCGAGCAGATGTTCCGCGAGAGCGGCGTCGAGCATCGTCGTTTGCAACAAGCGTTGCCGCGCTACGACGCCATGCGCACCGAGCTGGCGTTGGGCCAGTTCGCCGATCTGGCAAGCGACGTCCGCGACCTGCCCTCGATGGCGGTGGTGTTGGAAGTGGCGCGCCGCAAGTCAGGCAACTACACGGTGCGCCGGCCGTTGGAGATCGGTGCGGCGATGAGCGGCTGCAGCGATCTCGCCTTGTCGGGGCTGGGCCGCTACGGCACTGCCGTAGGGGAAGCGTTCCAGCTGCGCGACGACTTGCTCGGGGTGTTTGGCTCAGAAGCGGCAACCGGGAAACCCAGCGGCCGGGACCTCGTCGAGCGCAAGGCGACCAGTGTGGTGATCGCCGCACATCAACTGGCAGACGCGCCCACCCGCAGACAGCTCACGGAGTTGATGAATCACGGTGAACTCGACGACACCGCAATCGACCGTTGGCGGACGCTGATCGTCACGACCGGTGCCGTGGAGTGGATCGAAGGCTTGATCCGGGACCGCGTCGCGTCGGCGCGCGACGAACTCGACGAGCTTCGGCTCGACGAATCGGTACGGGCCGCGCTGGCGAACATGGCCGCCATATGCACGGAGCGCACCGAATGACACCGGTGACGGCAGGCGGTATTCGCTGATGCGGACCGTGCGGGGTCCAAGCGATCGGGTGGTCGTGGTCGGTGCGGGTTTTGCGGGTTTATCCGCGGCCCTGCATCTGGCCGGTCGTGGTCGCGAGGTCACGGTGGTCGAACGGGAAAACTGGCCCGGCGGACGCGCGGGGCGGCTGGATGTCGACGGCTATCGGCTCGACACCGGACCGACGGTGCTGACGATGCCCGACATCATCGACGAGACGTTCGCCGCGGTCGGTGAAACCCGTTCACATCGAGTGGATTTGATCGCGGTGGATCCGGCCTACCGCGCACAGTTCGCCGACGGCAGCAGCATCGATGTCCACAGCGATGCTGACCAAATGGCCAGCGCGATCGAGGAATTCACCGACGCCAAGCAGGCCGCCGGCTACCGGCAGCTGCGCGACTGGCTAACCCGCCTCTACCACACCGAATTCGACGGGTTCATCGCGAGGAACTTCGATTCCCCTTTTTCACTGGTGAATCCGCAGCTGGCTCGACTGGCGGCGATCGGCGGATTCCGCAAATGGGACGCGATGGTCAAGCGCCACATCACCGACCCACGGTTGCGACGAGTGTTCACGTTCCAGTCGCTGTATGCCGGTGTGGCGCCCCGGCAGGCTTTGGCGGTCTACGCGGTCATCGCCTACATGGACACCGTCTCGGGAGTGCTCTTTCCGCGCGGGGGGATGCGGGCGCTGCCCGATGCGCTGGCCGCCACCGCGGCAGACGCCGGCGTGCGATTCCATTACGGTGCCACGGTCACCGGCCTGGAATGCACGAGCGAGCGGGTGGCGGCGGTGTACACGGATCAGGATCAGCGGATCGCCTGCGACGCAGTGGTGCTTACCAGTGAACTGCCCCAAACCTACCATCTGCTGGGCCGCCAACCACGCCGGATCGGCACCCTGCGGCCGGCGCCGTCGGCGGTTGTCGTTCACATCGGCAGCCCCCGCCCGCCGTCGGCGAATCGCCCGCTGGCACATCACAACATCCTGTTCGGCGCGGCGTGGGAAGACACCTTCACCGACATCATCCGCGACGGCCGGCTGATGCGCGATCCGTCGTTGCTCGTCACCAGGCCGACGGCCAGCGATCCGAGCCTGGCCCCCGCCGACCACGACCTGTTCTACGTCTTGGCTCCGGCACCGAACCTCACCCGCGGTGTCGTCGACTGGTCCCGGATCAGTGACGCCTACGCCGATCAGCTGCTTGACACCGTCGCGGCGCGACTGGCTCCGGGCCTGCGCGACGGCGCCGAGGTGCTGCATGTCGTCAATCCCGCTGACTGGGCCCGCCAGGGTATGGTCGCCGGCACCCCGTTTGCACTGGCCCACACGTTCGCGCAGACCGGACCATTCCGCCCCGGTAACACGGTGCGTGGGATCGACAATGCGGTGTTGGCCGGATCATCGACCGTGCCCGGGGTCGGCGTGCCGACCGCGTTGATCTCCGGGCGTTTGGCCGCCGACCGTATCACCGGCATCGTCGACCGATCACAGCAGAGCGTCGTCACGAAAGCCGGTCTGTCATGATCCGCGGCGAGTTGGACGCGGCCGGTGTCGAGGATCCGGGCCTGCGCAGCGCGTATCGGCGCTGTCGGCAAATCAATGCCGCCCACGGCCGCACGTTCTTTTTGGCCACCAGACTGCTTGCGCCCGAACAGCGTCCGCCGGTCCACGCGCTGTATGGGTTCGCGCGCTACGCCGACGACATCCTCGACGACTTCAATCCAACCCTGGACACCGCGGCCCGCGCGGCACGGCTGCGGCAGCTATCCGATCGGTTCTTCGCGCGCGGCCTCGCCGCCCAGCACTCGGCTGACCCCGTCCTCGCGGCGGTCAGCGACACCATCCACCGCTACGACATCAGTGACGAATTGTTCGACGACTTTCTCGCGTCGATGAGGATGGATCTGACGATCACCGACTATCCCAACCGCGCGGCGCTCAACCTGTACATGAAGGGATCTGCCGAAGCGATTGGCCTACAACTGCTTCCGATCCTGGGCACGGTCGGCCCGGCCGAGCACGCCGCGCCGTATGCCGCAGCACTGGGCAGGGCCTTCCAGCTCACCAATTTCTTGCGCGACATCGACGAAGACCTCTCGCGCCAACGCGTTTACCTGCCCGCCGATGAACTGGCCGCCCATGACGTTGATCGCGACCTGCTGGTGTGGTGCCAGACTCATCGCCGGACCGATCGCCGGGTGCGCAACGCCCTGGCCGATCAGCACGACATCGCCCGACAGACCTACCGTTATGCCGCGGGCGGAATCTCGCTCTTGGCGCCGCGTTCACGAGCCTGCGTGGCCACCGCTCTGACGCTGTACGCCGAGATTCTCGACCGCATCGAAGACTGCGACTTCGCCGTGTTCAGCGGCCGCGCCACCGTCGGGACGGCGCGACGGCTGTCCGTCGCCGGGGCCGGGCTGCTGAGGTCATGGCGGGCGCGGATGATGCACCCGGCACCAACCGGTGATCGCCGATTCGGTGTGGCGTGATGGATCGCTGGCAATACCTCATCGTTCTTGCCGCGTGCCTGGCGATCACCTTGCCGTTGGAGATCTTCGGCGACGGCGTCTACCGCCACGTGTGGCGGGCCGTGCGCGCTATCGTGCCCGTCGCGGCGGTCTTCCTGCTCTGGGACGAGGTCGCAATCGGCGCACATGTGTGGACGTACAACCGTGCCTACCTCACCGGTGCGAGCATCCCGGTTCAGATGCCGATCGAGGAAGTCTTGTTCTTCGTCGTCATTCCACTGTGTGCGCTGCTGACCTATAACGCGGTAAGCGCCATTCTGGGGCGGTTCAACCGCCGATGACTGGCCTCGGGTACACCGCGCCGGCCGTACTGGCGGTCCTGGCCGTTTGCGCGCTCGAGTTTGTGGCGTTGCGCACCGGGCTTTTTCGACGCCCGGCTTACTGGTTGTCGATGGTCATCGTGGTTGGATTTCAAATCCTGGTGGACGGCTGGCTGACCAAGCTCAGCGCGCCGATCGTCGTCTACGACGATCGGCAGACCACCGGTATCCGTTTTCCGTTCGACATCCCGGTCGAAGATTTCCTGTTCGGCTTCGCACTGGTCACTGCGGTACTGCTGTTGTGGGAACGACAACATGAGCGGCGGTAACATCGGTCTGCCCCGCAGCGACGTGCCGGCCGCTTTCGACGTCGGCGCGTCCGCCTATGACCGGCTGGTCAGTGCCAACCCCGAATACCATGCCCACCTACGACTCTCGGCACGCCGCATGCGCCTGGCCGGCCGCGGGCAGGGCCTGCGGTTGCTCGACGCGGGCTGCGGCACCGGGGCGTCGACGGCCGCTCTGCTGAGAGTCGCCCCGCAAGCCGACATCGTCGCGGTTGACGCGTCATGGGGCATGCTGAAGGAAGCACAGGCCAAAGAGTGGCCCGCGTCGGTTCGGTTCGTGCACTCCCCCATCGAGGCGCTCGCTGAAAACGGCGTCGTCGGACCGTTCGACGGGATTCTCGCCGCCTATTTGGTTCGCAATCTGTCGGATCCCGATGCCCAGCTGCGTGCCTTCCGCCGACTGCTGCAGCCCGGCGCCACGCTGGCTGTCCACGAGTACTCGGTGCGCGATTCGCGGGTTGCTACCTGGGTTTGGCACGCGATCTGCTGGGGCATCATCATTCCGTCCGGCTGGCGGCAAACCGGCGATACGACGCTGTACCGCCACCTGTGGCGCAGCGTGCTGACATTTGACGGCGTACGGCAATTCCGACATCGGTTGCGCAACGCGGGGTTTGCCGCCGTACACAGCGAAACCGTGGCTGGATGGGAGACCAACATCGTCCACACCTTCCTCGGGGACGCGCCGCGATGAGCGATCGGCGCCGGCGGACGTATCCGGCACCACGAGGGCTGCCCAGCGCCGAGGCGCTGTCGTCGCGGCCGCGGGCGGTCGTCGTCGGTGCCGGAATCGCGGGCCTAGCCGCGGCGACGGGTCTCGCCGAACGCGGGATCGGCGTCGACATCATCGAACGCGAGGCGTACCTGGGCGGGCGGGTCGGAGCCTGGACCGAACAATACCGCGGCGTCGAGGTCGCGATGAACCGCGGCTTCCACGCCTTCTTCCGGCAGTACTACAACTTGCGGGCCTTGCTGCGCCGCGTCGACCCACAGCTGTCCATGCTGACACCGGTCGACGATTACCCACTGATCGACGGTGCCGGCCGGCGGGACACCTTCCGCGGTTTGCCCCGCACACCTCCGTTGAATGCGCTGGTATTCGCGTTGCGCAGTCCCACTTTTCGATTTCGCGACCTGGCCCGGATCGATGCTCGCGCTGCCGCGCCGCTGGCCGCGGTGACCGTGCCTGACATCTATCGCCGCCTCGATCACATCGACGCCGACACGTTTCTCAAGAGCCTCAATTTTCCCGAGGCGGCGCGCCATCTCGCTTTCGAGGTGTTCTCTCGCAGCTTCTTCGCCAGTCCGACGCAACTGTCGGCCGCGGAGCTGGTCACGATGTTCCACATTTACTTCCTCGGCTCCAGCGAGGGGCTTATTTTCGACGTCGCGAACGCCAATTTCGATACCGCGCTGTGGCAGCCGCTGCAGCGATATCTGACCGAGCTTGGGGTGCGGTTTCACCAGGGCACCGCCGTTGCGAGCATCGACAGCGGCTACCCGCGCAGGTTTCGCGTGCGCACCGATACCGGTGACCAACTGGACGCCGACGCCGTCGTGCTGGCCACCGACGTTGCTGGTCTGCAGAAAATCGTGGCGGCATCACCGGACCTCGGCGACGACCTGTGGCGCGCCCGGATAGCCCGGTTGCGCACCGCGCCGCCGTTCGTGGTGCACCGACTGTGGCTCGACCGCCCGGTCGCCGCCGGGCGGCCCGCATTTCTGGGCACCGCCGGCCACGAACCCCTCGACAACATCAGCGTCCTCGACCGCTATGAACACCAAGCCGCTACCTGGGCACGCCAATACGGTGGCTCCGTCGTCGAATTGCACTCGTATGCCGTGGAATCCGCGCGGCCGCGGGACACCATGGTGAATCGCCTCCATGAGCTCTACCCCGAAACCAGCGGCGCGCAAGTAGTTTACGAACGGGCGCTGCGTCACCGCGACTGCCCGCTGTTCGCACCCGGGACCCACGCGCATCGACCGGGGGTAACCGCACCGCTACCCGGGCTGCTGCTGGCCGGTGACGGGATCCGCATCGACCTGCCGGTGGCGCTGATGGAACGCGCAGCCACCACCGGCTGGTCGGCGGCCAACCAGATTCTGGCGCAATGGGGACTTGCCGGCCATGCCTTGTATACGGTTCCCACCCAAGGCCGCTCGGCGCTGTTGCGCTTTCTTGCCGGACGAGAAAGGCTTTCTCAGCGATGACTATCGGCGACTACATGCGGCGGCGCTGGCCCAAGGATTGGCCGCTGCAGGCCATCCCGCCAGTGGCGTGGGCCGGCCAGCAACCGACGTATCGCGATGCCCAGCCCGCGATCATCAACGCCGCGCTCGACCGATCACAGCGCAGGCCGACCGGCAACTGGTTTGCGTTCGCCGCGAGCCGCGACGTGCGGACCGGGCGGCCCTTCGGCACTCGGGTCGCCGGCGTCGAGTTGGTCGCCTGGCGCGATCAGGACAACCGGCTACGCGTGGGCCCGCGCAGTTGCCCGCATCTGGGCGCCGACCTCGCTACCGCGGTGGTGCACCGCGGCAACCTGATCTGCCGATGGCACGGTCTCTGCCTCAACGGCGACACGGAGGAATCCGGGTGGAAGCCGTTGCCCAGCCACGACGACGGGGTGCTGGCGTGGGTGCGTCTGGATACCGTCGGCGGCGAGGCGCCGCTCGATGAGCCGGTGATTGCGGCCCGGCCGGCCGACGACACGCTGCACGCCGTCACCCGCCTGGTCGGCGCCTGCGAGCCCACCGACATCATTGCCAATCGCTTAGATCCGTGGCACGGCGCGTGGTTTCACCCATACTCGTTTACCCGGCTCGACGTCCTGACCACTCCGACCGAGGAGACGGACCGATTCCTGGTCGCGGTGACATTCCGCGTCGGCCGCATCGGGGTGCCCACGGTCGCGGAGTTCACCAGCCCCGACGCACGGACCATCGTCATGCGCATCGTGGACGGCGAGGGAACCGGAAGCGTCGTCGAAACCCATGCCACGCCAATCGGTTTGGGTCCTGATAACCGGCCGCGTACCGCGGTGATCGAAGCCGTCATCGGCCATTCCGAACGGGCGGGATTCAAGCGTGCTCGACGCGCTGCCCCATTGATTTCCGGTCTTATGCGCTTTGCCGCGTCGCGACTGTGGCGAGACGATATCGCCTATGCCGAGCGGCTTTATCGGCTGCGGTCGGGCCCGACGTCCTGAGCCGACAGGCAATGAAGGGAATGCTGGTGGACAGCCGAGGTGACGTCACGGGCGATGCCTCCGAACACCGCGGCACGGAAGAGGCCAGACGCCGTCCAAAAGGCTTCACCGGCAAGGCCATACGGCTGAAACAGCGTACGTTGGCGATAACGGGACTGCCCGTCGCCGTCGTCACGTACCGAAAGCTCGAGCCATAGCCGGCCGGGCAGCGGGATGTCCGCGCGAAGCCGCAGCAGGTGAGGCCGGTCAATGTGCTCGACGCGCCACCAATCCAACGCCTCACCGGCATGCCGGCGGCACGGATGTCTTGGAGGTCCTAGCAGCGGTGCTGCCGACCAGCCGTGCTCGGCGCCGATCGACTCGAAAACCCGCCAGAGAGTTTCGGCGTCGGCGGGTACGCGGCGTTCCCACACCAGCTCGTGCAGTGGTCCGCCGGCCCAGGGCGGGTCGGTAGGCAGCGGGCGCGACGGTGAGTCGTCCCCGACACGCCCCCACCAGCGCGTTTGCAGCTCGCCGTCTGCTAGCCGCGCCAGCGCCAGTTCGACGGCGTCTTCGTAGGGGGTGAGCCCGCCCTCCGGATCGGGGATGTGCTCGGCGATGTCGTGCTCGCTAGACACCACGTCATTTTCCAGGGAGTCCATCAGCGACGAAGCCAGCAGGCGTGGCAGCGGGGTGATCAGGTTCACCCAGTGCGACGAGAGCCATGGAGTCAGCACCGGCACCGGAATCGCAATGCGGCGCCGCAGGCCCGCAATCGCAGCGTATTTGCGGATCATGTCCGTGTAGGTAAAGGTGTCCGGCCCGCCGATATCGAAGGCGCGGCTCACCTCGGTCGGCAGCTCCGCCGCGTTGGTGAGGTAGTAAAGCACGTCGCGTACGGCGATGGGCTGCACCTGAGTTCGCAGCCACCGCGGCGTGATCATCAGCGGCAGTCGTTCGGTCAGATACCGCAGCATCTCAAAGCTGGCCGAGCCTGCTCCGATGATCGCCGCAGCGCGCAGCTCCACGGTGGGAACTCCGGACTCTTGAAGCAGCCGTCCAACTTCGGCCCGCGACGCCAAGTGGTCGGACAGCCGCTGCCCGTCGGGGATGATGCCGCCGACATAGACGATGCGCGCAAGGCCGGCTCGTGCCGCGGCGCCGGCGACGATCGAGGCGGCGCGCGCATCGAAGTCGACGAAATCCGATCGCAGCAGTGAGTGCACCAAGTAGTAGAGAACGTGTTGGCCGTCCAGCGCTCGCTGCACCCGTTCGCCGTCTGCCACGTCGCCGCCGATCACTTCCACCTGCTCGCGCCATGGCACATCGTCGAGCTTGGCGGGCTGACGCGCCATCACCCGGACCTCGTGACCGGCTGCCAGCAGTGCAGGGACCAGACGGGCGCCAAGGTAGCCAGTGGCGCCGAATACGACGCAGCGCATCGCTTACTCCTTTGTTGGACAGGATTTCCACTCTTCCGGCACGACGCTATGCGGCTGCCGGACTCGTGCGCCGAAGCACCGATCCCTTCGTGGTATATACTTCAGCAGATTAATATTTAAGATTCTAGTGTAAAACTACGGATAGGGTAACAACACGGGAAGGCGAGCGATGGCGGACATAAACTTCGGCAGCAAGACAGGCGGCGACGGCGTGCGCAAACCGGATGCGTTGAGCTCCGACCAACCGTGAATCGGGAAGAAGTCTCGGTGAGCTCGCAAAACGGGATGCTCCTCAACGCGGCCCGGCTGGTCGCAGAGTTACACCAACGCGCATCGCTCGACACCGGTGTTCTGCTCCGCGAGCTCATTGAAGGTGCAGCCGAAGCGGTGCCGGGTGCTCAATACGCCGGAATCACCGTCACCAAGCGGCGCCGCCCAAGCGAAACCGCTGCTGCGACGCACCTCTATCCGGTGGTGCTGGACAACATCCAGGATCGCTGTCAAGAGGGACCTTGCCTCTCGGCCGCCGCGCAACAAGACGAGGTCCGCATCGACGATCTCGAGGCCGATGAGCGCTGGCCACTCTACCGTGAAGAGGCGCTCAAACAGACGCCGATTCGATCGATCCTGTCGTTCGGGATGTTCGGCGATGGCCAGACGACTGCGGCGCTCAACTTCTATGCCGAGCCGACCCACGCATTCGATGACGGCTCAGTCAATTTGGGGATGATTTTTGCCACCCACACGGCCCCGGTGTGGAACATGGCGCGACGCGAGCAGCAGTTCCGCACCGCGCTGGTCTCACGTGACATCATCGGCCAGGCAAAGGGCATGCTGATGGAACGCTTCGACATCGACGCTGCCGCCGCGTTCGGATTGCTCACGCGGGTTTCTCAAGAGTCCAACACCCCTGTTGCATTAATCGCACAGCGGGTTATTGCCGGCGATCATCCGCAGGAACGACGTAGCTGAGCCCCAACAGGCGTGGATTTGCCTCCGTGTCGACGTGTTGCCCCCGATCTGCGGCGCTCAGCTGCCGCCACGACACACTTTTCGAAGTTAGCAGCGTATCGCCGCTGATCCAGCGGGTTTCCTATACGCTTGCCGAACAATCGCCAAAAAGGATGCGGTTAGGTGGCTAAGCGGGGCACAGACAGTTCACCAAAGCGAGCAGACCTGGAGAAGCTGATGTCCGCAGATATGCGGGCGGTTACAGCGCAGTCTGATCGGATGGGTCGGTATTTCGCGCGCCAGAACGACGTGAGCGGCAACGACTTCCACGCCTTGCTGCACGTGATGGTTGCCGAAACGGCCGGAACGCCGTTGACCATGGCTCAACTACGGCAGCGCATGGACGTCTCACCGGCCGCGATCACCTACCTCGTCGATCGGATGATCGATGCCGGCCACGTTCGGCGTGAAGCGGATCCAACGGATCGACGCAAAGCCCTTCTTCGGTACGAAGATAGCGGTATGGAACTGGCGCACGCGTTTTTTGCCCCGCTGGGCGTTCATCTCCGCTCGGCGCTTGCCGAGTTGCCCGACACGGACCTGATGGCGGCTCATCGGGTGTTCACCGCAATGATCGCCGCGATGTCAACGTTTGAAAGCGAAGTGGTTGCGCAGCAAGCTCAGTCGACGACCGCGCGAGCCACCGTGAACAGCAAACCCACGAAACAGACTGAGCCCGCCTGATTCACGCGCCGCAGCCGTGGGCGCTAATCACCCGTACTTACGGCATCGGTGCCACGCCGATATCGCGCAGGGCCCGAAGATCGGCCGCCCCGGCACCGTGCAGGCAGATTCCCAGCTCGTCGATGAACTGCCGCAGCCAATCGATTACGGCGCTAGAAGACTCGATCGCCGGAGCAAGCAGCGGACGCGCGATCGCGACCACGTCGGCGCCCAATGCCAGCGCTTTGGCCGCGTCCATGCCGGTGCGAATACCTCCGGAGGCGACCAGCGGGATAGTGGGCAGCGCCCCCCGCACCTCCACGATCGCCTGTGCTGTGGGTATCCCCCAATCGGCTAAGTCGGGATAACGCAGCTCGCCGTACCTAACAAGTTGCTCCACGCGTGACCACGAGGTCCCGCCGGCCCCTGCGACGTCGATAGCCGCGACCGGTGACTCGCCCGATGGCCCGGTCAACTCCGCGACGGCCGATTTACCGATTCCGTGACCAACCTCTTTGATAAGCACCGGATATTCCAGCGCGCCGGCGACTTCGCGCAGCCTGTCGATCGATCCGGCAAAGTCGCTGTCGCCGTCGCGCTGTACCGCCTCCTGCAGCGGATTGGTGTGCACCGCAAGCACATCTGCCCCAACCAGATTCAGCGCATTCGAAATATCGTCGACCGCACCAACTGTCAGCTGTGAGAGCCCAATATTGCCGAACAACAATACATCCGGCGCAACGTCGCGGACGGTAAAGCTTCTGGCCGCCTCCTTCCCCAGTGCACTGTCCAACATGATCCGCTGCGAGCCGAGCATCATCCCGACACCTAGCCGCTGGGCGGCGGCGGCGAGGTTCCTGTTGATCGTCCCGGACAGTTCGGCACCGCCGGTCATTGCGCCGATCAATATCGGTGCTTGCAAGGACGCGCCGAGGAACTCAGTGGACAAATCGATATGGGCGAGGCTTGTCTGCGTCAGCGCGTTGTATGGCAGGCAATAGCGTTCCAACCCGGTGGTGACTCGGGAATACGCGACCCGGTCGTCAAGGCACACGTCGATGTGGCGTCGCTTGCGGGTTGTCATCCCGGCCGGGTCTGTTGGCACGGCCATTCACCCCCTCTCCGCTTGGCATGTACTCGGTTCGGTGCCTACCACCGGGTTACCCCGTATCAGCACGTTGGCTGCTGGGTGGTTCGACCGATGCGAGCTCATTTTGATATCGCCGCATGCCATCGATCAGCGCGGCGAACACCCGCCGGGCTGCGGCCAGGTCAGCGTCGGGCAAGTCGGCCATCGCGGTGCGGGTGTGCTGTCCCAATGGGGCGAAGAACGCTCGAGCGGTGTCGAGGCCGGAATCCGAGTAGCGCAAAATCACCTTGCGCCGATCGCCCGGATCGGACTGCCGGGTGATGTGACCGGACGCCATCATCCGGTCCACGAGGTAGGTGATCGCCGCGCCGGACAGTCCCATCCGCTGGCGTAGCTCGCCGGACGTGATCGGTTGTCCCCGTGTTTCGGCGACCATGACGTGCAGCAGCGCGCGGAAGTCGGTGGGCCGCACGTCGTGCATGTCGGCGAAAACTCGGCCGATCTGCTCGGATTCGGCCGTCAATAATCGCAGATCGGCCGAGATCTGCGACTCGAGCGCGGATCGGCCGTCGGCAGTCTCATCAGGGCCCATGACGCCTTGAAGTTTATCCGCATTCCGGCGTTAGTTCAGTTGATTAATACTTAAATCACTGAAACACTTGTCTGCGATGGCGCCTGATGCTGCGCTGGCGTTCGGGGCGTCCGCCGAAGTTGAAGGGAGACAACGTGAATAAGCCGACGCTGGCTGCCACGACACTCGCGGTCGCCGCAGCGGCGGGTATCGGAAGCATCGCCAGCCGGCCCCGTTCAATGTCCTGGTATTCCCGGCTGAAGAAACCCTCCTATGTACCGCCGAACGAGCTGTTCCCGGTCGCGTGGACCGCGCTCTACGCCGATATCGCGACCACGTCCGCGGTGACCATCGATCGATTGCGCGCAGCGGGGCGCCATGACGAAGCCCGCAACTACGTCGTCGCATTGGCCGTCAACCTGATCCTCAATGCCGGCTGGAGCTGGGTATTCTTCAAATACCACAAACTCGGCGCATCGACGGTCGGTGCGGCGCTGCTGGCGGCCAGCAGCGCGGACCTGAGCCGTCGGGCCGCCCACGCAGATCCGCGCGCCGGAGCCGCGTTGCTGCCGTATCCGCTGTGGGCTGCCTTCGCTACCGCGATGTCCGGCCACATCTGGGTACTCAACCGGTCATGAGGCAGGTGGCCCGGTAATGCGGGCGTTGTTGTGGTTCCGCCGCGACCTGAGACTGCGTGACCTCCCTCCGCTGCTCAATGCCGTCGCCAACAGCGACGAGGTACTTGCCTGCTTTGTGCTTGATCCGCGCCTGGAGGCGTCCTCGGGTGGGCGCAGGATGCAGTTTCTGTGCGACTCGCTGCGCCAGCTGCGCGACGACCTGGATGGCCGCCTACTGGTGACACGCGGGCGGCCCGAGGAGCGGATTCCCGCCATCGCCAAGGAAGTCGACGCGCGGTCAGTGCATGTCTCGGAGGACTTCGCGCCGTTCGGGCGGCGCCGCGACGATCGGGTGGGAGACGCGCTCGGCGACGTGCCGTTGGTCGCCACCGGATCGCCGTATCTGGTGTCGCCCGGGCGCGTCACCAAGGACAACGGCGAGCCGTACAGGGTGTTCACCCCGTTCTTCGGCCGATGGCGCGAATTGGGGTGGCGGAAACCCGCTCGAACCGGCCCCAAATCAGCGCGGTGGGTCGATCCCGCGCAGCTGGGAAAGCAGGCCAAACCAGTCGAGATACCCGATCCGGGCGTCGAGCTTGACCTGCCCGCAGGCGAGGCGGCCGCGCGGCGGCAATGGAAAGCATTTGTTCACGACGGTCTGGACCGCTACTCCGACGACCGAGACCGGCCCGACCGAGAGGCCACCAGCCGGATGTCGGCGCACCTGAAGTTCGGCACAATCCACCCGCGGACCATGGTGGCCGACTTGGACCGGCGTCGCGCCGGCGCGCGAGCATACCTGCGGCAGTTGGCATTTCGCGACTTCTACGCTGCGGTCTTGCATCACTGGCCGGATAGCGCCTGGTGGAACTGGAACCGCGACTTCGACGCCATCCAGACCGATACCGGCGCGGACGCCAAGCGGCGCTTCCAGGCGTGGAAAGCCGGCGAAACCGGTTTCCCGATCGTCGACGCCGGCATGCGCCAACTACACCAGACCGGTTTCATGCACAACCGGGTGCGGATGGTGGTGGCGTCGTTCCTGGTCAAAGACCTGCACCTGCCCTGGCAGTGGGGGGCCCGCTGGTTCCTCGATCAGCTGGTTGACGGCGACATGGCCAACAACCAGCACGGCTGGCAGTGGTGCGCGGGCTGCGGCACCGACGCAGCGCCGTACTTTCGGGTGTTCAACCCGGCTACACAGGCCGAGAAGTTCGATCCCTCAGGCGATTACATTCGTCGCTGGGTGCCCGAGCTCGCCCGGGTCGAGGATGCCCGTCTGACCAAGGGCGACCGGCCTGCTGAGTATCCCGAGCCGATTGTCGATCATGGCGCGGAACGCAGCGAGGCGCTGCGCCGCTACCAAGAGATCGGCTGAGAAACCTCAGCGGGCCGCCTTTTTGCGTTCGATGTCGGCGAGGGCCGCAGCCATTTCGGCGCGCTGCGCTGCCGACGTCTCCCAGGACAGCTTCCGGTTCTTGACCACCTTGGCCGGCGCACCGACCGCGATCGAATAGTCCGGGATGTCGCCGCGGACGACTGCGTGTGATCCCAGCACGCAGCCTCGTCCGATGGTGGTGCCCCGCAGCACCGTTACCTTGACGCCAACCCAGGTGTCCGGCCCGATCCGGATCGGGGACTTGACGATGCCCTGATCCTTGATCGGCAAATTGATATCGTCCATCCGGTGGTCGAAATCGCAGACGTAGCACCAGTCGGCCATCAGCGCCGAATCGCCGAGCTCGATGTCCAGGTAGCAATTGATGACGTTGTCGCGGCCCAACACCACCTTGTCGCCGAACCGCAGTGAGCCCTCGTGCGCGCGGATGGTGTTCTTGTCCCCGATGTGTACCCAGCGGCCGATCTCCAGCTGCGCCAGTTCTGGGGTCGAGTGGATCTCGACGCCTTTGCCCAGGAAAACCATGCCGCGCGTAATGATGTGCGGGTTGGCCAACTTGAACTTCAGCAGTCGCCAATAGCGGACCAGATACCACGGGGTGTACGCGCGGTTGGCCAGTACCCATTTCAGCGATGCCAGGGTGAGGAACTTGGCCTGGCGTGGGTCACGGAGCATCGATCCCCGCCAGCGGCGATGCAGAGGCGCCCCCCACATTGTCGTCATGGCCGGAAACTCTAGCGCCAGCCGCGCAGCGGCAGGCTGAGGAGGCGGGCAATAAAGAATGCGCGAGGCGGCACAGGTTACCCTCGGCTGTACTCGATCGCAGCTCATGCCCCACGTTCCGGGAAGGATTTGGAAGCCACACCGTGTTCTGGCCAGTCCCCCGACGTGCCCTGCGGCGTTGGTCATGCGCGGTGTCGGCGGTCGTTCTGGCGGCCATCCTGGCCGGCTGCGGTAACACCGATTCGTGGGTCGACACCGTGCCCGCCGAAGGTTGGCCCGCGCAATACGGCGACGCCGCCAACAGCAGCTACACGGCGAGCTCCGGGGCTAGCAGCCTGACCCTGCGCTGGACCCGCTCGGTCAAAGGCTCGCTGGCGTCCGGACCGGCGTTGAGCTCCCGCAACTGGATGGCACTGAACGCTCAAACCCCGGGCGGCTGCTCCTTGATGGAGTGGGAGAACGACGACAACGGCAGGCAACGGTGGTGCACTCGGCTCTTCCAAGGCGGCGGAATCTCCGGCCCGCTGTTCGACGGCTTCGACAACCTCTACGTCGGCCAGCCGGGGGCGATAGTGTCCTTTCCCCCCACCCAGTGGATCCGTTGGCGCAGACCGGTGATCGGAATGCCCTCTACCCCAAGATTTCTCGGACACAGTCAACTGCTCGTCGTCACACACCTTGGGCAGGTGCAGGTCTTCGACGCGCACCACGGCACCGTGGTCGGCAATTCCGTTGATCTGGTGGACAACGTCGACCCGGCCGATTACAGTCGCGGGCTGTCCGATTGCGGGCCGGCCCAGGCAGGCTGCCCGGTCGCCGCGGCGCCGGCATTCGCGGCGGCGAACGGGATGGTGGTCGTGGGCCTGTGGCAGCCGGGTGCCCCCGCGGCCACGCTGACCGCCTTGAAGTATCACCCGGGTCAGAGCCCGCTGCTCACCCGGGAATGGACCAGCGACGCGGTCAGCGCCGGTGTGCTGGCCAGCCCGGTGCTGTCCAAGGACGGCTCCACGATTTATGTCAACGGCCGCGACGAGCGGTTGTGGGCGCTGCACGCCGCCGACGGCAAGCCGAAATGGTCGGTGCCGCTGGCGTTCCTCGCGCAGACGCCGCCGTCGGTGACACCGAATGGGTTGATCGTGTCGGGCGGCGGCCCGGACACCCGACTGGTCGCCTTCAAGGACGCCGGCGACCACGCCCAGCAGGTCTGGCGTCGCAACGACGTCAGCCCGCTGTCGACGTCGAGCCTGGCCGGCTCGGGCGTCGGCTATGTCGTGGTGACCGGCGGGCCGGGCAGGGGGGCACGGGGGATGTCGCTGCTGGTCTTCGATCCGGGCAGCGGCCGCACGCTCAGCAACTATTCGCTGCCCGAGGCGACGGGATACCCGGTCGGGGTCTCGATCGGCCACGACCGCCGGGTGGTCACCGCCACCAGCGACGGCCAGGTGTACAGCTTCGGGCCGAACTGACAACGCTACCGTCACAACAGTCACAGAAGACTCTGCGCGGAGGTCGGTGCTCGTTGTGCCCGCCTCCGAAAAGCTCCCTGCGCGCCGTGGTTTGTCGCTACAAGGCGGGCAAGCCGCCTACCGACTCCGCGCAGAGATTGGCGTGACAGATGTGACTGCTGTTCGGCCTGGGGCGTCGCTGGCGCCGTAACGACGCCGACGGTGCCTCAGCCCTTGACCGTCAGCGGTGGGATGGCGTTGCGCGGCACGTGAACTTGGCTGGCACCGCCGATCGACGGCGGCAGCAGCTCTCCCGGCGCGAAGTAGAAAATCACCTCGTCATCGGTGATGGCGAAGTTCTGATAGTGCGACGAATCGAGGCCGGAGCCGGGCAGGATCGCGGCACCGAACCCGGTCTGCCGTCCCATCTCCCGCTGCACGATCGGGAAAATGGAATCCAGCGGTTTGCTGTTAGGCACGAAGAGCGTGTCGAAGGTGATCGCCTGTTGTGATCCGAGGTCGTAGTTGAAACTCTTGTAGGAGGTAGACGGGCGCGGGCCACCGAGGTCCTCGAAGACCTTGAGCACCACGCTTCGGGTGCCGCCCGGTGGCTGGCCGGAATGGTACTGCTCGGAGGTCACCTCCATTTGGTACGGCACTTCGCGCGTTCCCGATGTCTGCGACGACGTCTGCGCGACGCTGACGAATCCATCGCGGTTCTGGCCGATGTAGTCGGTGAGCGCCTGCTCGTCGGGGAAGTCGAGCGGAAACCTCATGTCCAGGGTGTAGGTGGACGTGGCGGCATGCACATGGCACGTCTGGTCACCCTCGACGTCGCCGCCCAAGTTGCCGCACGTCGAGTCCGCGGCCGCGACCGGCCCACCGTACCAACCCAACAGGCCTCCGGCCGCGATTAGCACGGCCGTCATCAGGTAGCGCATGGGTGACTTGTCCTCGCAGACTGGGAACGGCTCAAATGCCGTCCCGCAAGCCTACCCGGCTCCTATCAGGACGGGCGGCCAACGTCCGCCGTCGCCGTCATGAGGCAGACGCCTAGAACAACGACAGCAGGTCGGACATGAACGCGCGGCCTGTTCCCGGCGGAGCCTCCTCAGTGTATGGATGCTTTCTATTCAGTAATAAACTAACGGTCGGCCAGAGCTTGCATCACCTCTTCGTTAGTATGTGAACTCTTAGTTCAGATGATCACCGGTGTGCGCACACCGTCGCGCTCAGGCGCCGCGCGCTGCGCCGCGCGCTTTGAGTATGTTCTCAGGCTGTATTCGGACGATGCGAACTCAAAGGTCACTCGCGATGGAATGCCGTTTTGTGCAGCCGCTACCGCGACGGGCGGCACACGAATGCAATCCCCCTCGCCGCTGCACCCGAGCCGACCCGGGTGATCACCACCGTCAAGGCCTGGCCGCCCCGCAACGCCAATCGCCGTCGCAGCACCGTGGGGTCGACATCCACGCCGCGCACCAGGATCTCCAACGCGCCGCCGTCCAGCGCTGAGAGCGCCTGACGCAACCGCCGCTCGTCGAACGGCAGCTGCTGGAGAACCTCGAATCCACGTACTCCCGTGGGCAATTGGTCCCCGGACAGGTAGGCGATGTGCGGGTCCAGCTGCCACAGCCCGTGGCGCGCAGCGTAAGGGCGCACCAGTGCGGCCCGCACCACCGCGCCATCGGGGTCGACGATCCACCGGCCGACGGGCCGCACCGGGCAAGCGTCCGGCTCGGCGTCGGTGATCTGTTCGCCGCGGTCCAGGATGCTGGCCCGCCGGCGCACACCCGGCTCGGCCAAACCGGCCGACCACAGGCACGCTTCCCGCACCGACCCCCGATAAGAGGTCACCTCGATCTCGCCGTCGAAGCCGAGGCGGGTCACGACGTCGAAATCGATTCCGGGAGCTGCTTTTACGACCAGCTCCCGGCCACGATAGACATCGAATAGCTGGTCCAGAGGGGGCTGGTAATCGCGCGGGTTGAAGCGCCGTCGTCCACTGCCGCGCCGCGCCGGGTCGGCCATCACGACCGCGTCGCGGGACACCGGGTGTAGCGCGTCGGCGCGGCACAGGTCGGCCGCGGAACCGAGGTTGTGTCGCGCCATCGCCAGCCGCACCGGGTCGATATCGCTGCCCACCGCCCGGGCCGCGCAGCCGCGCAGCGCCGCCAGTTCAGTGCCGATCGAGCACGTCACATCGTGCACGATGCGGCCGGCCAGCCGCTGCGCCCGATGCGACGCCACAGCCGCGGCGCTGGCTTGCTGCAGCGCCTCATCGGTAAACAGCCACTCGCCGGTACCGGGCAGCTTGTCGGCCGCGCGCCGCCGCAGCAACACGGTTTCCACCAATGCTGGTGTCCGATCGCCGAATTGCTGTCGTAGCAGGGCGATGTCGGTGACGCGATCGGTCAGCGGCAACCCATCCACGATGGTCAGCGCCGCACGGCCCGCGTCCGATATCAGGTAAGCAATGTCGTCGAGCCCGAAGTTCAGGACGGCTTGATCCCGGTGATCATCACGTTGTAGAACCAGCCCTTCGGCACCACGCGGCGCCAGAGGTTCTCATCGACCCAGCTCAATGTCTTCCAGCTGTTGAAGGCGAACTTGGCCCAGACCCAGCCCAGCCGTTCCGAGGGCACGGCGTACTCGAAGGTGCGCAGCGGCCAGCCCAGCATTGCCGCTGTGAACTCGACGGTGGCGGACTCGACGTCCACAGCACCGGCGGAGGTGGCCATCTTCTCCAGGTCAGCGGGAGTAAAGGTGTGCAGGTCGACAACGGCCTCCAGGGCCGCGGCGCGCGACGACTCGTTCAGCTCGGCCTGCGGCCGCCGCCAACTGCCCAGACCGGGCAACTTGGTGACATTGGTGGTGATCCGCCAGGTCAGTGTCGACAGCGTCCGGGCGTAGCCGTTGCCCACAGACGTCGGCTCGCCGGCGAAGACGAAGCGCCCGCCCGGCCGCAACACCCGCAGCACCTCCCGCAGCGACAGCTCGACGTCCGGAATGTGGTGCAGCACAGCATGTCCGACCACCAGGTCGAAGGTGTTGTCGTCGTACGGGATGCCCTCGGCGTCGGCGACCCGACCGTCGATGTCCAGGCCCAGCGACTGCCCGTTGCGAGTGGCGACTTTGACCATGCCCGGGGACAGGTCGGTGACCGAACCACGCCGCGCGACTCCGGACTGGATCAGGTTCAGCAGGAAAAATCCGGTGCCGCAGCCTAATTCGAGAGCCCGGTCGTACGGCAGGCGGTAGATCTCGTCGTCAGGGATGACGGCGTCGAAGCAGTCCCGCGCGTAGTCGATACAGCGCTGGTCGTAGGAGATGGACCACTTCTCGTCGTAGTTCTCCGCCTCCCAGTCGTGGTAGAGCACCTGCGCCAGCTTGCTGTCGTGGCGGGCGGCCTCAACCTGCTCGGCGGTGGCATGCGGTTGCGGCGCCGGATCACCGGCGGCCTTCGAACTCCTCGTCACGATGCGCAAGCTTAGTGGCACTGGCGAACACGTCCACAAAGCGGCGGCGTTCGGCGGCCACCCGCTCGTCCGGAGCCAGCTCGAACACGTCATTGATGCCGGCCTTGGCCGCGGCCAGCGCGTACGGGGGTCCGTCGACGAAGCGCCCCGCCCAGGCCACGGCGGCGTCGTACACGTTGTCAGGAGCCACCATCTCGTCGATCAGGCCCAAGGCCAGCGCCTCCTCGGCGTCGAAGAAACGTCCGCTGTACACCAGTTCCTTGGCCCTGCTGGCCCCGACCGTGCGGGTCAGCCGCGCCATGCCGCCCCCGTCAGGCACCAAACCGGCCAGAATCTCCGTCGCACCGAAGCGCACATTGTCACCGCTCACGCGCCAATCGGCGGCCAGCGCCAGGCCCAGCCCGGCGCCCAGCACGTAACCGGTGATCGCGGCCACGGTCGGCTTCGGAATCGCCGCGACCGCGTCGACGGCGTCGCGCCGCACCTGTGCCCAGGTCTCGGCTTCCGGGGCGGTCAGCGCACGCAGTTGGGGCATGTCGTCACCCGCGGAGAAGATCTCGTGGCCGCCGAAGACGATGACCGTGGCGATGTCATCGCGACGTGCGACCTCGGCGGCGGCCTGCCCGATCTCCCGGTAGACCTGGCGGGTCATGGCATTGGTGGGCGGCCGCGACACCACCAGCGTGCCGACCCCCGGGCGCTCTTTGCCCAGGTGGATGCTGACGAACTCGCTCACAGCCGCCATCGATGTCCGCCGGCTTTCCGTGCCGCGTGGTAGCGATCGGAGTCGAAGAACTCGAACACCCAGTTGTCGCCGTCGATCTCCAGATGCGGCTGCACGGTGACGATGTGACGCTCGACGGCCAATACGTCGGCGACCGTGCGTCCGGCAAGCGAGTCCAGCTGGGTCCAGGTCGGCGGCAGCAGGAAGCTGCGGCCGGCCGCGAAGTCGTCGATGGCGGCCCGCGGCGTGGTCCACTCCGCACGGTCGGATTCGGTGTTGTCCCCGTCGGCCCGCTGACCCTCCGGCAACGCTCCGACGAAGAAGTACGTGTCATAGCGGCGGGTGCGCTCGGCTTCCGGGGTTACCCAGTTGGCCCACGGTCGGAGCAGATCAGCCCGCAGCACCAGGTTCTCGCGGCGTAGGAAGTCGGCGAACGACAGCGTCCGATCGGCCAGCGCCAGCCGCGATTCGCGATATGCGGACGCGTCGCCGACGATCCCGGCCGGTTCGTCGGCCGGGCCGGCGAACAGCACACCGCACTCCTCGAAGGTCTCGCGGGCGGCGGCGCACACCAGCGCCTCGGCCAGGTCAGTGTCGGTGCCGAACCGCTGCGCCCACCACGACGGCGGTGGCCCGGCCCACGCGATATCGGCGTTGCGGTCGCGGTCGTCGACGCCGCCGCCGGGGAAAACCACCGTCCCGGCGGCGAATTCCATTCCGGCGTGCCGTCGCATCAAGAAGACGGAAACACCGTGGGAGCCGTCGCGGATCAGCATCACGGTGGCGGCGGGCCGGGGCGTCAGCGGCGGCGGGTCTTGCGGTGAAGTCATAACTGTCTCCGGTGGGCCGCGCGGGTGCGAGTGCGTCGGGCGAAGTAACGCCCGTCGATCAAGTCGACCGTGATCGCCTGGCCAAACGCCGCCGATAGATTCTCGCTGGTCAGTACGTCGGTCAGCAAACCCGCGGCGACGACCCGTCCCTCCGACATCAGCATGCAGTGGCTGAAGCCGGGAGGAATCTCCTCGACGTGGTGGGTGACCAGGACCAGCGCCGGCGCATCGGGATCGGCGGCCAGGTCGGTCAGCCGCGCCACCAGCTCCTCGCGACCGCCCAGGTCCAGACCGGCGGCCGGTTCGTCCAGCAGCAACAGCTCAGGGTCGGTCATCAACGCGCGCGCGATCAGGATCCGCTTACGCTCACCCTCCGACAAGGTCCCGTACACGCGGTCGGCCAGGTGCTCGGCGCCCAGGCTTTCCAGCATGTCGATCGCCCGGAGGTAGTCGACGTCCTCGTAGCGTTCCCGCCACCGCCCGAGCACCGCGTAGCCGGCCGAGACGACCAGGTCGCGGACCACCTCGTGGTCCGGAATCCGTTGCGCCAACGCCGAGGAGCTCAAGCCCACCCGGGAGCGCAACTCGGACATGTCGACGCGGCCGAGGCGCTCACCGAGCACGTAGGCGACGCCCGACGAGGGGTGCTCGGCGGCAGCGGCGATGCGTAGCAACGATGTCTTGCCGGCACCGTTGGCCCCGATGATCACCCAGCGTTCGTCGAGCTCGACCGACCAGCTCACCGGTCCGACCAGCAGGTGGCCATCACGGCGCAGCGAAACGTCCTTGAAGTCGATCAGCAGATCAGGATCGGCTGCGTCGCTTGTCTGGTCGGTTCCACCCCCGGATTCTCTCGAATCCTCGGGCTTCACCTCCGGCTTCCGGTTTCGGGCACCCGACCATCGTGCCGTACCGCGACGCCGCGGTGCCTGTCGGGTGACGTCTGCTCGGCAAGCTATTCGGGTGGGATCTCCACGCGTCGCACCACGCCGTCGACCGCGTCCGCGGCCTCGATCTCGCCGCGCGTGACGCCGAGCAAGAACAGCACGGTGTCCAGGTACGGGTAGCTCAGCGAGGCGTCGGCAACCTCGCGCAGCGCGGGTTTGGCGTTGAATGCCACGCCCAGGCCCGCAGCGGCCAACATGTCGATGTCGTTGGCCCCGTCGCCCACCGCGACCGTCTGCGCCATCGGCACGCCGACCTGATGCGCGAAGTCCCGCAATGCCTTGGCCTTACCGGCGCGGTCGACGATTTGTCCGACGACCTGGCCGGTGATTTTGCCGTCGACGATCTCCAGCTCGTTGGCGGCGACGAAGTCCAGCATCAGCTCATGCGCCAACGGCTCGATGACCTGCCGGAAGCCGCCGGAGACGACGCCCACGTGATAACCCAGCCGCCGCAGCGTGCGCAGCGTGGTCCGCGCGCCCGCCGTCAGCTCCAATTCGTCGCCGACCTCGTCGAGCACTTCGGCAGGCAGACCCGCCAAGGTGGCCACCCGCTGCCGCAGCGACTCCGCGAAGTCCAGTTCGCCGCGCATGGCGGCCTCGGTGATCGCGGCGACGGCCTCCTGAGCGCCCACCCGGGCGGCCAGCATCTCGATGACTTCGCCCTGGATCAGCGTCGAGTCAACATCGAACACGATGAGCCGTTTAGCGCGCCGAGACAGCCCGTAATCCTCCACCGCGATGTCGACGCACTGGTCCGCGGCCACCTGCGTCAATGCGGCCTGCAGCCGGCTGCCGACGCCCGGTGGCGCGGAAACCCGCAATTCCAGCCCGGTGACCGGGTAGTCGGAGACGCCGCGAATGAGATCGATGTTGACGCCGAGCGCGGCCACCTCCCGGGCCACCACGCCGAAAGCCTCGGCGGTGATCGGCCGGCCGAGCACCACGATGGTGTGCGTCGACGGTTCCCGGATGATCGGCAGATCGTCGCTGCGCTCGATGCTGACGTCCAAGCCGACCGCGTGGATGGCCGCCTCGACTTCCGCCCGCAGCGTCTTACCCTCGGCCACCTCGAGCGGAGCCGATACCAGCACACCCAACGTCAGCCGGCCCCGGATCACCACTTGCTCGACGTTGAGCAGTTCGACATTGTGGCCGGAGAGAACCTCGAACAGCGCCGACGTCACGCCTGGCTTGTCGACACCGGTGATGGTGATCAACGTCGACACCTTGCGAGGTGTACTCAGCTCGAGGGCACCTCGGCCAGGTCCTGGCTGTGGCCGCCGCGGCCCACGTGCGCCTCGGCGCGCAATCGCTCCACCATGTGCGGGTAGTGCAACTCGAAGGCCGGGCGCTCGGAGCGGATGCGGGGCAGCTCGGTGAAGTTGTGCCGCGGCGGTGGGCAGCTGGTGGCCCACTCCAGCGAGTTGCCGTACCCCCACGGGTCGTCGACGGTGACCACTTCGCCGTAGCGCCAGCTCTTGAAGACGTTCCAGACGAACGGAATCATCGACACGCCAAGGATGAACGCCCCGACCGTCGAGATCACGTTGTACACCTGGAATCCGTCGGTGGGCAGGTAGTCGGCGTAGCGGCGCGGCATCCCGATGTCGCCCAGCCAGTGCTGGATCAAGAACGTGGTGTGAAAACCGATGAACGTCAACCAGAAATGCAGCTTGCCCAGCCGCTCGTCGAGCAGCCGGCCGGTCATCTTCGGGAACCAGAAATACGTACCCGCGAAGGTGGCGAACACGATGGTCCCGAACAACACGTAGTGGAAGTGCGCGACCACGAAGTAGCTGTCGGTGACCTGGAAGTCCAGCGGCGGGCTGGCCAGCAGCACCCCGGTCAGACCGCCCAACAGGAAGGTGATCAGGAAGCCGATCGCGAACAGCATCGGCGTCTCGAAGGTCAACTGCCCCTTCCACATTGTCCCGATCCAGTTGAAGAACTTGATGCCGGTGGGCACCGCGATCAGATACGTCATGAAGGAGAAGAAGGGCAGCAACACCGCCCCGGTGGCGAACATGTGGTGAGCCCACACCGCAACCGACAGCGCGGCGATCGACAGCGTCGCATAGACCAACGTGGTGTAGCCGAAGATCGGTTTACGGGAGAACACCGGGAAGATCTCGGTCACGATGCCAAAGAAAGGCAATGCCACGATGTAGACCTCGGGGTGACCGAAGAACCAGAACAGGTGCTGCCACAACAGCACTCCGCCGTTGGCCGAGTCGTAGACGTGAGCGCCCAGGTGCCGGTCGGCGGCCAGCCCGAATAATGCCGCAGTCAGCAGCGGGAACGCCAGCAGCACCAGGATCGACGTCACCAGGATGTTCCAGGTGAAGATCGGCATCCGGAACATCGTCATGCCCGGCGCGCGCATACACACCACCGTGGTGATCATGTTGACCCCGCCCAGGATGGTGCCCAGACCGGCGACGATCAACCCCATGATCCACAGGTCGGCACCGGTGCCGGGTGAGTGGATGGCGTCGGTCAACGGGGTGTAAGCGGTCCAGCCGAAGTCGGCCGCCCCACCCGGGGTGATGAAACCGGCCATGCCGATCAGCGCGCCGAACAAGAACAGCCAGAACGAGAAGGCGTTGAGCCGCGGGAACGCGACGTCGGGCGCGCCGATCTGCAGCGGCAGCACCAGGTTGGCGAAGCCGAACACGATCGGCGTCGCATAGAACAGCAGCATGATCGTGCCGTGCATGGTGAACAGCTGGTTGAACTGCTCGTTCGACAAGAACTGCAGACCCGGAGCGGCCAACTCGGTGCGCATCAGCAGGGCCATCAGCCCGCCGATGAAGAAGAAGATGAAGCAGGTGACCACGTACATGATCCCGATCATCTTGTGATCGGTGGTGGTGATCAGCCGGTAGATCAGGTTGCCTTTAGGTCCAGTTCGCGGCGGGTACGGACGACTCGCCTCGAGTTCTCCCAGCGGGGGCGCTTCGGTGGTCAAGAGCTCCTCCAAACGTCGGGCGGGGCAACTGGGCTCAGTGGCACTTGAGTCTAGCGTCCGCACGTGCCCCGCGAGCGACTGGTCCTACAAACTGTCGTACTCGGCGGGTAAACGGCGCGCCTCGTCGTCACCCGCATGCGGCCGGCGTCGGCTAACCGGATGTTACCGTCGGACCCGTGCTGCTCAGGGGCGTGCGACCGGTGATGTCCGCTGCCGCCGCGACAGCGATTTCGGCCGCGCTGTGCAGTGGTTGCACAACCGGATCGCCCGGCGGCGCTTCGTCGCCGACGTCGGTGATCACCAGCACCACCCAGATTGCCGGAGCCGGCGTTTTGGGCAACCAGCGGCGACCCGACGAGTCGTGCGCGCCGCAACCGGCCGAGCCGGATGCCGGGCCCACGACTCGCAGCGCCCGCAACGCGGCGGGGGTGCAGCCCGATGTCGCCCAGGTGCCCGCTGATCCGCAGCGGATCGTCGTGCTCTCCGGCGACCAGCTCGACGCCCTGTGCGCGCTGGGCCTGCAGTCGCGGATCGTCGCCGCCGCACTGCCGGACGGCTCCTCGAGCCAGCCGTCCTACCTGGGCACGGTCGTGCATCGCCTGCCGGGCGTGGGCACCCGCAGCAGTCCCGACCTGGGGGCTATCGGGGCGGCCAAGCCGGATCTGATTCTTGGCTCGCAAGCGTTGACGCCGAAGTTGTATTCGGCGTTGGCGGCGATCGCGCCGACGGTGTTCACCGCCGCACCGGGTGCGGCCTGGGAGGACAACTTGCGTGGGGTGGGTGCGGCCACCGGTCGGGCCGACGCCGCGGGCGGCGTGATCGACAACTTCACCAAGAAGGCCCACGACGACGGCGCGGCTCACGACGCCGCCCACTACCAAGCGTCGGTCGTGCAGTTCACCGAAAACACCATCCGGGTATACGGTGCCGAGAATTTCCCCGCCAGCGTGCTGACCACGGTCGGCGTGGATCGCCCTGCATCGCAACGGTTTACCGACAAGCCCTACATCGATATCAGCAGCGCCGACGCCGATCTGGCGGGCAACCAGGACTTCTCCCCGGCCGACGGCGACTTGGTGTACGTGTCGTTCGCGTCGCCGGCCGCCAAGGACCGCGCCGCAACCATTTTCGACAGCGGTTCGTGGCGCAAGCTGTCCGCCACACACGACAACCGAGTCTTCGTGGTCAACAATGAAATCTGGCAGACCGGCGAGGGCGTGGTTGCGGCTCGCGGTGTCATCGACGATCTGCGCTTTGTGAACGCCCCGATCAACTGACGGCCAGCGGTCTGTGACGTCGATCGCACCGCGTGAAATACATAGCTTATCTATGCTAATGTGGGTGTGTTCAATAGAATTCGATACGAAACAAGCGCACTCAAGAGGATTGCCCAATGAGCAGTGTTTCCGCGTATGCCGCTACCTCGGCGACCGCGCCGCTGACCAAGACCACGATCACCCGCCGCGACCCCGGCCCGCACGACGTGGCCATCGACATCAAGTTCGCCGGTATCTGCCACTCCGACATCCACACCGTGAAAGCCGAATGGGGCCAACCCAATTACCCCGTGGTTCCCGGCCACGAAATCGCCGGCGTGGTGAGCGCCGTCGGCCCTGAGGTCAGCAAATACCAGGTCGGCGATCACGTAGGCGTCGGCTGCATGGTGAACTCCTGCGGTAAGTGCAGCAGCTGTAAGGCCGGGCTCGAGCAGTACTGCAAGCCGGGCGCGACCTTCACCTACAACTCGATCGACAAAGACGGCACGTCAACGCAGGGCGGCTACAGCCAGGGAGTCGTCGTCGACGAGAACTTCGTCGTGCGCATCCCCGACTCGTTGCCGCTGGACAAGGCGGCCCCGCTGCTGTGCGCGGGCGTCACGCTCTTCTCGCCGCTCCGACACTGGAAAGCGGGGCCGGGCACGCGACTCGCGATCATCGGCCTGGGCGGGCTCGGTCACATGGGCGTCAAACTGGGCGCGGCGATGGGCGCCGACGTCACGGTGCTATCGCAGTCGCTGAAGAAGATGGAGGACGGACTGCGTCTGGGCGCCAGCCACTACCACGCCACCGCCGACCCGGACACCTTCCGCAACCTTCGCGGCAGCTTCGACCTGATGCTCAATACCGTCTCGGCCAACCTCAAACTCGGCGACTACCTGAACCTGCTTGACGTCGACGGCACACTCGTCGAGCTGGGTATCCCCGAGCACCCGATGGAGGTACCGGCATTTCCGCTGGCGCTGGCGCGCCGCAGCCTGTCCGGGTCGAACATCGGCGGGATCGCCGAGACCCAGGAGATGCTGGACTTCTGCGCCGAGCACGACGTGACGCCGGAAATCGAGCTCATCGAGCCCGATTACATCAACGAGGCCTACGAGCGGGTGCTGGCCAGCGACGTGCGCTACCGCTTCGTGATCGATACGTCAGGCTTATGAGCCCTCAGCTTCGCCGTTAGAGGCATCCGCGATACCCGACAGCGGCCAACCGGCAGCGGCAAGCCTGGCGGCCACCCGGGCGATGTTCTCTGGACCGGCGTCGTATTGCGTCATGTCCGAAATGAAATCCGCGATCACGTCACGCTGAACCGGGCCCTCGACCTCCTCGTCGATCGCGTCGACCACTTCGGTGATCTCATCCTCGCTCAGCGGTGTGCTCTGCAGCAGCGCAAGCAACGGCACTCGGTCCGGACCAGGAACGCCTTCGGGGTAGCCGACCTGCAGCCACTGGATCACTGAACGGAAGAAGTCGGCCGTAGAAGATGGTGTTATCGCCACCTCATCAGTGTCACGAAAGGTGGGTGAGCGGCGCCACCGTCCCGGCGCGCCATTCATACAATTCACGCACCGTTCATCTTTGTCGATGGTCCTTGTCGGCCGATCAGCCCACTTGCGACTCGGTCTGATTTCCAGAGGATGGTCAGACGGGGCGTTGCGGTGGTTCGGTCAAAGCTGTTGGCTGCCAACAGCACAATTTTGCCCAGCGATCTCGAGCCGATGACAATTGCGCTGCTGCCCAACCGGACCGAGGATTAGGTCGGCCCACGACATTGGAGGCAGTATGACCACCGTCCGCAACGCAATCCTCGATTTGCTTCGCGCCCACAACCTGACGACCTTTTTCGGCAATCCCGGTTCGTCGGAACTTGCTCTCCTGCAAGACTTTCCAGAGGACTTCAGCTATTTCCTCGGGCTGCAGGAGATGATCCCGGTCGGGATGGCCGACGCCTATGCGCAGATCACCGGTCGGCCGGCTCTGGTCAACCTGCACACCGCGCCCGGGATGGGTAACGCCCAAGGCCAGCTCTACAACGCCTACTGCAACAAGACCCCGTTGATCGTCACGGCCGGAAATCAGCGACGGAACATGCAGAACCAGTACTGCCTGCTCACCAACATCGAGCCCACCACGGTGCCGCGGCCATTCGTGAAATGGGCTGCCGAACCTGCCATCGCAAGCGAAGCACCCGCTGTATTGGCCCGTGCCATCCACCTGGCCACCACCCCGCCGATGGGCCCGGTGTTCGTCTCGCTGCCGATGGACGACATGCCGGTCGAACTGGACGATGCCCAGGCCGCCGATATCGCCGTGGTACGTGAACGCTCGGTGACCCATGCAGCTGGATTCCCCGCGCAGCTCGCCGAGCAAATCTGCACGCGATTGGAGGCGGCGACGTCGCCGGCGTTGATCGTGGGCGGTGACGTCGAACGATACGGCGCGTGGGAGTCGGTGGTCGGATTGGCCGAACGCACCCAATCGGTGGTGTGGAGCGCCCCGCTGACCGGCTGGAGCGGATTCCCCGAGAATCATCCGCTCTATCAGGGGACCTTGCCGCCTGGCAAGGGCTGGATATCGCAGGCGCTGGCCGGACACGATCTGTTGATTGCGATCGGGACGCCGGTTTTCCGTTACTACCCGCAAGTGCCCGGGCCCTACCTGCCCGAGGGCGCGAGCATGATTCACATCACCAACGATCCCGACGAAGCCGCCCGGGCCCCGGTCGGGGACGCGATCGTCGCCGACTTGGTCACCGCCACGCAGGCCTTGCTCGACGCCGCGAAACCGACCCAACGGTCGGCCCCGGCGCCACGTGCCCCGATTCCCGAGATCGAACACGCGCAGGCACCGCTGACACCGGAAGCGCTCTGGACCGCGGTCGGGCGCGCCGCGCCCGCCGAGACACTGTGGGTCAGCGAGGCCGGCAGCAACGAGCTCGCCATCACTAACTCCATCCGACCCGGTTACCCGCGCTCGCATTTGTCGGCCGCGGGTGGCGGACTCGGCTGGGGGCTACCCGCGTCCGTCGGTGCTCAGCTGGCGGCCCCCGATCGTCCCGTCGTCGCCGTAATGGGTGACGGCTCCATGCATTACGCGATCACCGCGTTGTGGACTGCGGCGCACTACCAGATTCCGGTCACGGTTGTCGTGGCATCCAACGCCGAGTACGGCGTGGTCAAGCAGTTCGGTGTGTGGGAGAAGACGCCCGGCGTTCCAGGACTCGACGTGCCCGCATTGAACGTTGTCGCGACCGCCGCCAGCTACGGCGTCGACGCCCACGAGGCGCACAGCGTCGACGAGGTCACCGAATTGGTTAGAGCCGGTATCGCAGACCGCGAGCGACCCACTCTCATCAACGCTCGCATCATTCCGGTCGGCGTATAACCGCGAATACCATTAGCCCGCATGGAGGCTAGCGCCGCCCTAGTCGTGGCCTCCGGCGAGCAGCGCGACATTTCGTCGAATCCGTCGCGTGTTAACCAACGAGAAAGGCCCGATCGCACACACCACGGCGACTGCCAGGTAGAACAACCTTTCGTTGGCGAAGTTGGCTACGGCCGCCGCGACCGCTAACGCGATGACGACCCCAAATGTCAGCAAGGTCAATCTTTCCGAACGCTTGAGTTGATCGGCAGACTTGTTGCGAAGAAAGACCCGGCCGAGCCGGGTCGCCGATGCCCGCACTTCAGGATCAGCCGGCACGGTGCCATGTAGCACCGCATCGATCGCCTGGGAACGTTCGGCTTGGCTGAGTCCAGACAGCGCCTCGGCGGCTCCGCGATGCACACTCTGCGTCGTGGCGGTGAGAAGTCCCGCTATGGCGGCACCGAAGAAGATCGCCGACAGGATGGTGCTTTCGATCTCAGAACGCGACTGGAAACTGGTGAGCGCACCCCACACCACAGCGAGCAACAGCGCCCACACGACGAATCGCAGCCACGGGGGTTGCAGAATCAGCCGAATATGCACAAATGACCCGCGGCTTGAGAAGTTCCAGTCCTCGTCTTCGGTGACGACGGCCTTGCCGATGACATACGACGATCCCGATCCGGAGAACAAGCCGTGGTTCTGATCCCCTGCAAGTTCAATCATACGAAAGCCACCTCTAGCTGCGAAAACAGGTCACGCTTACTCACGCTCAAACATACAGTTTCGTGGGCAATTGTCGGCACGGCGTGGGCACGGGTCGGTGACAAGCTCGACACGAATCGGCGTCGGTGAGCGCCCGTAAACATCCCGGCCCACCTGAGAGAGGACAAGGCATGATGCAACGCGCACTCTTGGCCGGCGTAGCGGCCGCACTCGCGGTTGGGTTTTTCGCGGCGATTCTGCAGCTGTCCAGACCGGTTTCTGCCCCCGCCGCTCTGAAGCGGCGCAAGCTCAGCGTCCAAGTCGGCCAACAGTTTCCGCGCTGCCGCGCTACGGGGGTGGCAGCTCGCCCGACACTGTGACCTCAGGCGATGCGGCGGCGAGGGTCGCATGGTTGACGTCTTCGGGGTCGCCGGCGTCGACGTCGACGCGACCGGATGGTCGGTTGTCGCTGGCGGCCGCGCGGATGGTCACTGATCACGTGGGACGAATTCATTTGAGACGGTGCTTCCAGAAGAAGCCGTTTTGGTATCGTTTCGCTTCCACGGCTGGCTTTGAAGTGGGGAGATAAGATGGGCTTCGGGCAAGCGATTTCGGCCGGGTTCGTCAAATACGTGAATTTCCGCGATCGGGCCTGCCGGTCCGAATTCTGGTATTGGACTCTCTTCAACATCATCGCCGGCAGCGTGGCGGCCATCATCGACTTGATGCTGAACGACGAACAGCTCGTTAGCGGACTTTTCGCTCTCGTCACAATCATTCCCAGCTTCGCCATCGCCGTTCGGCGCCTGCATGATCTCGACCGCACGGGCTGGTGGTATCTGATCGGCTTTGTGCCGGTGATCGGCATGATCGTTCTCCTGGTCTGGTACGCCGCCAAGGGCACCGACGGACCGAACCAATTCGGACCGGATCCCTTAGCCGCGAATCCATTCCCGAATCAGCAATTCGGTGCTCCGGCTTAGGGCGGGGCGTTCTGCTGCGTGACGACTGCGTACTCACCGCGGCCGTGGGCGGAAGGTACAGCCGGCGCGCGACGGCGACTACCTGGGGCCTCCGGCGAGTAACAAGTCGTGGCTATCCGGTGCGGTCGACCGCTGCCGAGCGGCCGATAGGTTTGCTGACCTCAGCAAGCCTGTCCGGCAATTGGGCTGTTGAACTGCGGCTTTAGAAGTTCCAGTCCTCGTCTTCGGTGACGACGGCCTTGCCGATGACATACGACGACCCCGACCCGGAGAAGAAGTCGTGGTTTTCGTCGGCGTTGGGCGACAGGGCGGACAGGATGGCCGGGTTGACGTCGGTTTCGTCGCGCGGGAACAACGCCTCATAGCCGAGGTTCATCAGCGCCTTGTTGGCGTTGTAGCGCAGGAACTTCTTGACGTCCTCGGTGAGCCCGACTTCGTCGTAGAGGTCCTGGGTGTATTCCACCTCGTTGTCGTAGAGCTCGAAAAGCAGCTCGTACGTGTAGTCCTTCAGCTCCGCCTGCCTGGCCGCGTCCTCGAGCGCCAGCCCGCGCTGGAATTTGTACCCGATGTAGTAGCCGTGGACGGCCTCGTCGCGGATGATCAGCCGGATCAGGTCGGCGGTGTTGGTCAGCTTGGCCCGGCTCGACCAGTACATCGGCAAGTAGAAGCCGGAGTAGAACAGGAAACTTTCCAGCAGCGTGGAGGCCACCTTGCGCTTGAGCGGCTCGTCGCCGCGGTAGTACTCCATCACGATCTCGGCCTTGCGCTGCAGGTTGGGGTTCTCCTCCGACCAGCGGAAGGCGTCGTCGATCTCAACGGTGGAGCACAGCGTGGAGAAGATCGAGCTGTAGCTTTTGGCGTGCACCGACTCCATGAACGCGATGTTCGTGTAGACCGCTTCTTCGTGCGGCGTCAGCGCATCGGGAATCAAGCTGACCGCCCCGACCGTGCCCTGAATGGTGTCCAGCAGCGTCAAGCCGGTGAAGACCCGCATCGTCAGTTGCTTCTCGTTGGCCGTCAGCGTGCCCCACGACGGGATGTCGTTCGACACCGGCACCTTCTCCGGCAGCCAGAAGTTCCCGGTGAGCCGCTCCCAGACTTCGGCGTCCTTCTCGTCGTGCAGACGGTTCCAGTTGATCGCCGACACCCGATCGATCAGCTTCATCTTT
The DNA here is from genome assembly GCF_035570115.1 of Mycobacterium sp. GTDB lineage: Bacteria > Actinomycetota > Actinomycetes > Mycobacteriales > Mycobacteriaceae > Mycobacterium. The sequence goes on along the minus strand of NZ_DATMLH010000111.1, from coordinate 480 downwards.
TCGGTCACCAGAACCCCACTTCACCAGGCCGGATAGTCGAGCATGCTCAGGCTTCAGACACTACCCCTGGGGTGCGACAAGCCGAGGTAACACAAGGAGTTGTGTTCGCGTGTCGCGGGCCAGCCCAGGCCCCCCAGATTGACAACAGTCACATCTGCCACATCCGCCTCCGATGGAAAGGGGGGGCCCGTCGTGCCCACCTACGCGCGACAAGGCTCCGGTGGATGCGCACGTAGCCAGTGCTGCCGTTACGACACGCCTGAGTTGTCGCTGCGAGGCGGGCACACCGGATGTCGCCTGGCCGAGGTAATCCTGTGGCGGACGTGATCATTGCTATCGGGTGGGACGTCCGCTTCAAGGCGCTTTCGGGCCGGCCCATTATCGGGTCTCCTAACCCCCAGCGGTGTTCGAAATCAGTCCAGTCCGGCGTGCCGCAAGGTGTGCGTGAGGCCATCTTCCAGGGTGCTGAGCGCGAGGTCG
>NZ_DATMLH010000110.1:0-16334 GCF_035570115.1 Mycobacterium sp. | reverse complement strand
CGCATCGTTGCGGCGCAGTGTCCAGGCCGGTACCCAGTGTGTGACGGTTTTGCGCTTGGACCCGTAGGCGATCGGATAGGTCACCAGCCCCCACCAATCGCCCTGCTCGCAAATGCCCCAGCAGGTCAGCCGGCCCTCGACGACCTTGTGCAGCTGCAGGCCGTTGGGGTGATATCGCCCCGCGCGGTGCGGCTCGCGCGGGAAGAGCACCGTCAGGTCAACCAGCACGGTGATCGGCGGGCGCACCACTCGAAACGGGTTGCGGACCGGCTGCCCGTTATATCCGATAGACGCGAGGTCGCCCACTGATCGATCATACGTTCGAATAAGTTCTAGGTGTTCCTATCGGTGCTGGTCAGGTGAAATACTTCAGCTGTCGGGAAGGGGCTTCGCCATGGGCGAGACGGACGAGGCCGCGGCACTGCCGCTGGCACCGCGAAATCCACTGCCATACCTCCAACGATGAAAGCCTCACGGGCGTATCACACCGGCTGCGAAACACTGCGCGACGCCGGCGGGACGGTGACGAGATACAGTCTCGGCCCCAAATGGATGCTTCCGCCGATCGCGGTCACAACATCGCCGAAAGGCGACCGGGATGTTCTCAGCCGTAGCTTCCCAGTTGTCGATAGGGAGCAGCCCGGAACACCGAGATTCAATCGCTGGACGACGACTTTCCCCTCGCCGTCCCATTGACCATGGTCGCGGCCGCCCCGATCCGGGCTCGCGCCCACCCACGGAACTGAGCGGATCTCGACTCGGACGCTGACAAAATTCGGTAGAGTTGAGCGGAACAGACTCAACCTTGACGGCGTTGAATAACGCGACAAGCATTTTCCCTACGTACCCCGAACGGAGGTTTCGTGGACTCTTTTAACCCGACAACCAAGACGCAGGCGGCCCTGACATCGGCCTTACAGGCGGCCTCAGCCGCCGGTAATCCCGAGATCAGGCCTGCTCACCTGCTGTTGGCGCTGCTGACGCAGAACGACGGGATCGCCGCGCCGCTGCTGGAGGCTGTCGGCGTCGAGCCCGCCACTATCCGCACCGAAGCGCAGCACCTGCTGGACCGGCTGCCGCAGGTCAGCGGCGCCAACGCGCAGCCGCAGCTGTCCCGCGAGTCGTTGGCCGCGATCACCACCGCGCAACAGCTGGCCACCGAGATGGACGACGAATTCGTCTCCACCGAACACCTGATGGTGGGCCTGGCCACCGGCGACTCCGATGTTGCCAAGCTGCTGACCGGACACGGCGCCTCACCGCAGGCGCTGCGCGACGCGTTCGTCAAAGTCCGCGGCAGCGCGCGAGTCACCAGCGCCGACCCCGAGGCCACCTATCAGGCGCTGGAGAAGTACTCCACCGACCTGACCGCGCGGGCCCGCGAAGGCGAACTCGACCCGGTCATCGGGCGGGACAACGAAATTCGCCGCGTCGTGCAGGTACTCTCCCGTCGCACCAAAAACAACCCGGTGCTGATCGGCGAGCCGGGCGTTGGCAAGACCGCCATCGTGGAAGGTCTGGCCCAGCGCATCGTCGCCGGCGACGTGCCCGAAAGCCTGCGCGACAAGACCGTCGTCAGCCTGGACCTGGGCTCGATGGTTGCCGGCGCCAAGTACCGCGGCGAGTTCGAGGAGCGGCTCAAGGCCGTCCTCGACGACATCAAGAACTCCGCCGGCCAGATCATCACTTTCATCGACGAGCTGCACACCATCGTCGGCGCCGGCGCGACCGGTGAGTCGGCGATGGACGCCGGCAACATGATCAAGCCGATGCTGGCCCGCGGTGAGCTGCGGCTGGTCGGTGCGACCACGCTCGACGAGTACCGCAAGTACATCGAGAAGGACGCCGCGCTGGAGCGGCGCTTCCAGCAGGTCTTCGTCGGTGAGCCGTCGGTGGACGACACCGTGGGCATCCTGCGCGGGCTTAAGGATCGCTACGAGGTGCACCACGGTGTGCGCATCACCGACTCCGCGCTGGTGGCCGCCGCCACGCTGTCCGACCGCTACATCACCGCCCGGTTCCTGCCGGACAAGGCCATCGACCTGGTCGACGAGTCAGCCAGCCGGCTGCGGATGGAGATCGATTCGCGCCCCGTCGAAATCGACGAGGTCGAGCGGCTGGTGCGCCGGCTCGAGATCGAGGAGATGGCGCTGGCCAAAGAAGAGGACGCCGCGTCCAAGGAGCGACTGGACAAGCTGCGCGCCGAGCTGGCCGACCAGAAGGAAAAGCTGGCCGAGCTGACCGCCAAGTGGCAGAACGAGAAGAACGCCATCGACATCGTCCGCGAGCTCAAGGAGCAGCTGGAGACGTTGCGCGGGGAGTCCGAGCGAGCCGAGCGCGACGGCGACCTGGCCAAGGCCGCCGAGCTGCGGTACGGGCGCATCCCGGAGGTGGAGAAGAAACTCGACGCCGCGCTGCCCCAGGCAGAGGCCCGCGAAAACGTGATGCTCAAAGAAGAGGTCGGTCCCGACGACATCGCCGACGTGGTGTCGGCGTGGACGGGCATCCCGGCCGGCCGGCTGCTGGAAGGCGAGACGGCCAAGCTGCTGCGGATGGAAGACGAGCTCGGCAAGCGTGTGGTCGGGCAGAAGAAGGCGGTCCAAGCGGTATCCGACGCGGTGCGCCGCAGTCGGGCCGGGGTCGCCGACCCCAACCGGCCGACGGGATCGTTCCTGTTCCTGGGCCCGACCGGTGTCGGCAAGACCGAGCTGGCCAAGGCGCTGGCCGACTTCCTGTTCGACGACGAACGGGCAATGGTCCGCATCGACATGAGTGAATATGGCGAAAAGCACTCGGTCGCCCGGTTGGTGGGTGCGCCGCCCGGCTACATCGGTTACGACCAGGGCGGTCAGCTGACCGAGGCGGTGCGCCGGCGGCCCTACACGGTGGTTTTGTTCGACGAGGTCGAAAAGGCCCACCCGGACGTGTTCGACGTGCTGTTGCAGGTGCTCGACGAGGGCCGGCTCACCGACGGGCAGGGCCGCACGGTCGACTTCCGCAACACCATCCTCATCCTGACGTCCAACCTCGGGTCGGGCGGCAGTGAGGAGCAGGTGATGGCCGCGGTGCGCTCGGCGTTCAAGCCGGAGTTCATCAACCGGCTCGACGACGTGCTGATCTTCGACGGGCTGAACCCCGAGGAGCTGGTGCGGATCGTCGACATCCAGCTCGACCAGTTGGACAAGCGGCTCGCCCAGCGGCGGCTGCAACTCGAGGTGTCGTTGCCGGCCAAGACCTGGCTGGCGCACCGTGGATTCGACCCGGTCTACGGCGCCCGTCCGCTGCGGCGGCTGGTACAGCATGCCATCGGCGACCAGCTGGCCAAGCTGCTGCTGGCCGGTGACATCCACGACGGCGACATCGTTCCGGTCAATGTCAGCGTCGACGGCGACTCGTTGGTCTTGGGCTAATTCCACACTCGCACAACAAGACTCGCCCCCGCGATTCGCGGGGGCGAGTCTTGTCTGTCAATTTCCTGCCAGACAACGGTAGAACGTGTGGGAATGAAACGGTCGCGGGCTAATATGCCTAACTACTGAACTGTCGGTACGCGGTGGCAAAGGTCCGCGCCTCGGGGGGTGTGGTCCGGCCAAGGAGATTCCGGATGAAACTCGCAGGGTGTGTTGGTCGTGTCGGTGGGCTGGCAATTGCGTTGGGGACTGGCGCGCGGCTCGCATCGGTGCCGTGGTTGGCCGCCGCGGATCCTGGCTTGTCGGGGCTCGATCTGTCCGATCTGTTTGGGCCTGGGCTGACCCTGGAGAGCTTAGTGCCAGGACTGGACAGCCTGCTGGGCCTGTTCTGACGCTGACCTGCGGCCGGGATCTAAGCGGTAGCAAACTTTAATTCGGTTGTGACCTGCTCGCATTCCCGATTAAGGGGTCGCAGCGGCTAGGCTACGGGGCGATGGTTCCACTCTGGTTTACGCTCTCCGCGCTGTGCTTTGTCGGCGCGGCGGTATTGCTGTACGTCGACATCGATCGTCGGCGCGGGCGTGGCCGTCGTCGCAAGTCGTGGGCACGTTCGCACGGATTCGACTACGAGCAGGAATCCACGGAAATCCTCAAGCGCTGGAAGCGCGGGGTGATGTCGACCGTGGGCAGCAATATCCCGGCGCGCAACGTCGTATTAGGCCAGATCCGCGGCGAGGCGGTATTCATCTTCGATCTCGAGGAAGTTGCCACCGTGATCGCCCTGCACCGCAAGGTGGGCACGAACGTCGTCGTCGACGTCCGGCTCAAAGGTCTCAAAGAGCCTCGCGAGAACGACATTTGGCTGCTGGGCGCAATCGGACCGCGGATGGTGTACTCCACGAATCTGGACGCCGCACGGCGGGCCTGCGATCGGCGCATGGTCACCTTCGCGCACACCGCGCCCGACTGCGCCGAGATCATGTGGAACGAGCAGAACTGGACGCTGGTCAGCATGCCGATCGGCAGCACCCGCGCGCAGTGGGACGAGGGCTTGCGCACGGTGCGCCAATTCAACGACCTGCTGCGGGTGTTGCCGCCGCTGCCACAGCAGACGGGAACTGCTGGGGCGCCGCAAACGGCAGGACGTCGCAATGCCGCACCCAGCCGTCCGCTGGCCCCGGCCGGCCGTGGCGAGTCGCCGCCGCGGCACCCAGAAGCCCCATCCCGTGAGGGTGGGGCAGCGGCCCGCGGCGCCGCGGCGTCGCCGCCCTCGGTGCGGCAGGAGCCAACCCGCCGCGCACCGGCCGTCGAGCCCGGTGCGCCAGTGCGGCGTCCGCCGTCTGGCCGCAACGGCCACCAGGCCACCCACTACCAGCGCTGATTACTTCGTATCCTCCCGGTGCCTGAGGCATTGGCGATGTCGCTACGCTGTCGGTCATGCCGCGCCGCTACACCGCCACCAGAGCCTTTGGGCGGGGCCGTGGCCGCACCTGACCTGAGCACCGGCGACCGCGACGAGTTGGCCGACCTGGTGCGCCGGCTGGCGGTGGTGCACGGCCGCGTCACGTTGTCGTCGGGCAAGGAAGCCGACTACTACGTGGACCTGCGCCGCGCCACCCTGCATCACCGGGCCGGGCCGCTGATCGGCCGGCTGATCCGTGAACTGACCGACGACTGGGAGTACGCGGCCGTCGGTGGCCTGACCCTGGGCGCCGATCCGGTCGCCACCGCCGTCATGCATGCGCCCGGTCGTCCCATCGACGCGTTCGTCGTGCGAAAGTCAGTGAAAACCCATGGCATGCAACGTCTTATCGAGGGGCCCGACATTTCCGGTCGACGGGTCCTGGTAGTGGAGGACACCAGTACCACCGGCGCCTCGGCGATGACCGCGGTGCGCGCCGTGCTGGACGCCGGCGGGCAGGTGGTGGGCGTGGTGACCGTGGTCGACCGAGCTACCGGCGCCGCCGAAGCCATCCAAGCCGAGGGCTTGCCGTACCGGACTGTCTTGGGACTGGCGGATTTGGGGCTGCCCGGTGGCTGAGCCGACCGTCGCGCATTAGTGACCGTGCGGACCCTCACCGCGATGGTCGCGGCATTGGCGGTGACATGCTGCGCGGCCTGCTCGGGTTCGCATCACAAGGACCCGATCTATGGCGCGCTGACCGCCCGGCTCGGCGAATCGTTGGCGGTGCTCGGCTGGAACATGTCGATGTCCAACCTGCGCTGGCAAGACAACTACGTGTTGGTCGACGTCGACGCGGCCCCGACCGATCCCGTCAAAGCCCATGCCGATCCCCGCGACGTCCGGTTCGGCCTCTACGGGGCGCTGGCGCACCCGATGGAGGCCACCGGCATCGGCAGCTGTGAGGACGTGAAAAATGTTGTTATACAAGCGTTTTCCGCGCCTGAGGGCAAACGGCTGACCGGCACGGTGTGCCTGGGCCCGCTGTCGGACCGCAGCGCGGTACGCGGGGTGTACCTGTACTCGCCCCGCGACCGGATCGCCGACACCACCGCCGCCTACCCGGCGGCGTTCCCGGTAGGGGTGCTGCCGACGAAGCAGAACGACACCGGCTTGGTGGTCAAGACCACCAGCGTGGCCGCGTGGCGGGCCGACGGCACCCAGCTGACCCAAGCCTCGCTCGGTGACCCGGGCGCGTTCACCGGCAGCGGCTACATGTTGCTCGGGTTGGACGCCGAAACCATCGCGGCGAAGTACCGAGACGACTCCGCGGCTCGCGGCGGGCCGATGATGTTGCTCGCCGCCCCGACGCTGCCTCCCCCCGGGCTGAGCCCGGCCTGCTCGGCCTACGGGTCGTCGGTGCTGATCCTGCCCGAAGCGTCGCTGGACGCCGTGCATGTCAGCGCGTCGCTGTGTACCCAGGGCGATATCAACGAGGCGCTGCTGTACGCGACCATCGCGGTTGTGGGAACCCACGCCGCAGTCTGGACGACGCAATGAATGATGAGCCTGGCCCTACCGAATGGGGTGTTCCGGCAAGCGGAGTCGGCCCCTGGGTCGGGCCGCCACCCGACGACCCGCGGTATGACCCGACGCTGCTTCGCGACGGCGACACCCGCAACGTCGTCGACGCCTACCGGTATTGGACGCGTGAGGCGATCATCGCCGACATAGACAAGCGCAGACACCCGCTGCATGTGGCGATCGAGAACTTCGGTCACGACGCCAACATCGGTGGCGTGGTGCGCACCGCCAACGCGTTCGCCGTCGACACCGTCCACATCGTCGGGCGGCGCCGTTGGAATCGCCGCGGTGCCATGGTCACCGACCGCTACCAACGGCTGTGCCATCACGACAGCGCGGCCGACTTGCTGAGCTTCGCGGCGGGAGCGGGCCTGACGGTGGTCGCGGTCGACAACGTGCCCGGTGCCGTGCGGCTCGAACAGACCACGCTGCCACGCAACTGCCTGCTGCTGTTCGGCCAAGAAGGCCCCGGCATCAGCGACGACGCCCGCACGGGCGCTTCGCTTACCGTTTCGATCGCCCATTTCGGCTCGACGCGCAGCATCAACGTCTCGGTCGCCGCGGGGATCGCCATGCATAGCTGGATCAGCCAACACGGTGATATCGGAAGGGCTTGGTAAGAAGGGTGAGTAGGGCAGGATCTGCAGACATGGATCAGGTATGGCTCAATCGGGCGGTCAGCGCAGAAGCTGCCGTCACCGGGCGGCATCTGAAACGGCTCTGGGCGTTGCCCGGCACCCAACTCGGCGTGGTGGCCTGGCCGCCGACCCGGCGCGACCGCTGGTTTGCCGGCTGGCATTACTGGTGGCAGGCGCATCTGCTCGACTGCCTGGTCGACGCGGAGCTACGCGACCCGCAGCCGGAGCGGCGCGTCAAGATCGCCCGGCAGATCCGCGCGCACCGGCTACGCAACAACGGATCCTGGGTCAACAGCTATTACGACGACATGGCGTGGCTGGCGCTGTCGCTGGAGCGGGCCGCGCGGATCGCGGGCGTGGAGCGCAAACGTGCGCTGCACAAGTTGAATGACCAATTCGTCAAAGCGTGGGTGCCCGAGGACGGCGGCGGCATCCCGTGGCGTAAGCAGGACCAATTCTTCAACGCCCCGGCCAACGGGCCGGCGGGGATCTTCCTGGCGCGCTACGGCGACCGGCTGCGCCGGGCCCAGCAGATGGCCGACTGGATCGACGACACGCTGATCGACCCCGAGACGCACCTGGTGTTCGACGGCATCAAGGCCGGGTCACTCGTCCGCGCGCAGTACACCTACTGCCAGGGCGTGGTGCTGGGCCTGGAGACCGAGCTGGCAGCGCGCACTCAAGACGAGCGGCACGCGCCGCGCGTGCATCGCCTGGTCGCCGCCGTCGACGAGCACATGGCGCCGGCCGGGGTGCTGCGCGGCTCAGGCGGCGGCGACGGCGGGCTGTTCGACGGGATCACCGCTCGCTACCTGGCGTTGGTCGCCACCACGTTGCCGGGTGAGTCGGCCGCGGATGCCGCGGCCCGCGAGACCGCCCGCGAAATCGTGCTGGCCTCGGCGCAATCGGCGTGGAACAACCGGCAGTCGGTGCAAGGGCTGCCATTGTTCGGTCCGTTCTGGGATCGCACCGCCGACCTGCCCACGGCCGATGGGCAGCAGGCTGAGTTCGTCGAGGGTGCGGTCACCAGTTCGGAGATTGCCGAACGCGATCTGTCGGTACAACTATCGGGTTGGATGCTGATGGAGGCCGCGCATGCCGTGACCAACGACGAGAGGACCACCGATGAGTAAAGTCCACCCCGATGCCGAGTCGGCGCTGCACGGACTGCTGAAAGACGGTATGAGCGTCGCTGCGGGCGGTTTCGGCCTCTGCGGCATCCCGGAGAATCTGATCCGGGCGCTGGTGGACAGCGGCGTCAAGGACCTCACCATCGTCGGAAACAACGCCGGCGTAGACGATTTCGGCATGGGCCTGCTGCTCAAGGCGCGGCAGGTGAAAAAGGTCATCGCATCCTACGTCGGGGAGAACAAGGAATTCGAGCGTCAGGTGCTGGCCGGAGAATTGGACCTTGTCCTGACGCCGCAGGGCACGCTCGCGGAGAAGTTGCGCGCCGGCGGCGCAGGCATTCCCGGCTTCTACACCCGCACTGCCTATGGCACCAATCTTGCCGAAGGCAAAGACACCCGGGTCTTCGACGGCACCGAATACGTTCTGGAAGAAGGCATTCGCGCCGATCTGGCGATCGTCAAGGCGTGGAAGGGGGACACCTCGGGCAACCTCATCTACCGCAAGACGGCGCGCAACTTCAACCCGATGATCGCCACCTGTGGCGCGGTGACCGTCGCCGAGGTAGAAGAACTGGTCGAGGTCGGCGACCTCGACCCCGACCTGATCCATACTCCAGGCGTCTATGTGGACCGCATCATCGAGGGCCGCGACTACGAGAAGCGCATCGAATTCCGCACCACCAGCGGCGGCGCCGCAATGAAGCACGACAGCCCGATTCGCGAGCTGATGGCCCAGCGTGCCGCCCAGGAATTGCGGGACGGCTACTACGTAAACCTGGGCATCGGCATACCGACGTTGGTGGCAAACTTCATCCCGGACGACATCAACGTGACGCTGCAGTCGGAGAACGGCCTGCTGGGCATCGGTTCCTACCCGACCGAAGACGGCGTCGACGCCGATCTCGTCAATGCCGGCAAACAGACCGTCACCAGCCTTCCCGGCTCGAGCTTTTTCAGCAGCGCCGACTCCTTCGCGATGATCCGCGGCGGCCACATCGACCTGTCCATCCTGGGCGGCCTGGAGGTTGCCGAGAACGGCGACCTGGCCAACTGGATGGTGCCGGGCAAGATGGTCAAAGGACCCGGCGGCGCTATGGATCTGGTGTCGGGCGTCAAGCGAGTGATCGTGGTGATGGATCACACCGCGAAGGATGGCAGCCCGAAGATCCTCAAGCAATGCACGCTGCCGGTCACCGGCAAGGGCGTGGTGGACATGATCATCACCGACCTGTGCGTCTTCGACGTCGACCCCGAACACGGGCTCACGCTGACCGAATTACACCCAGGCGTGACGGTCGCCGACGTGCGGGCCAAGACCGGCTGCGACTTCAAGGTCGCCGTCTAACGCCCGGTCAATCAGCGACGGGTAGCCGTTCGGGCTCTTGGTCGGGCTCGCGTCGGCGCTTGCGGTAAGCGCGTCCCGCCGAGATGAAAGCCGGCAGCATCGACACGAACAAGATCACCAGGACGATCTTCTCCAGATTCTGGTGGATGAACGGCACATTGCCCAGGAAGTAGCCGGCGAGCGTCGCGCCGCCACCCCAGAGCACACCGCCCACGATGTCGAAGGCGAGGTACACCGGATAGCGCATGTACGACACCCCGGCGACCACCGGTGTGAAGGTCCGGATGAACGGCATGAACCGGGCCAGGATGATCGCTGCGGGCCCGTATTTCTCGAAGAACGCGTGCGACTCGGTCACGTGGTGCTGCTTGAAGAAGCGCGAGTCTTCCTTCTTGAACAGCGCGGGTCCGATCCGGCGCCCGATGAAGTAGCCCGTCTGGTCGCCGAGTATCGCGACCAACGCTACGGACGGCGCCAGCACCCAGATGTTGAGTGTGCCGTGGGCCGCCAGCAGCCCACCGGTGAACAGCAGCGATTCGCCGGGCAGCAGCGGGAACAGCAGCCCCGTCTCGACGAAGACGATGACCAGGATCGTCGGCAGCACGGCCGACGCGAACAAGCCCTGAGGACCGATCCAGTACATCGGGTCCAGGATGTTCGGCATGGCCGCCACGGCGATACTCACGGTGTTCCAAGATACCGGCGAAATTCAACTGCTCCCTTAACAGGCGTAGGTTGCGGGGCCGGCCGGGCTGTGAACGAGAATCTGTTGTTGGATACTGATGGCAGTCCTGAGGAAGGAAGTTTCATGCCCATCGCAACACCAGAGGTCTACGCCGAGATGCTGCGACGTGCCAAGGAAAACTCGTACGCCTTCCCGGCGATCAACTGCACGTCCTCGGAGACCATCAACGCTGCCATCAAGGGCTTCTCCGACGCGGGCAGCGACGGCATCATCCAGTTCTCGACGGGTGGTGCGGAGTTCGGCTCCGGGCTGGGGGTGAAGAACATGGTCACCGGCGCGGTGGCGCTGGCCAAGTTCGCCCGCGTCATCGCCGACAAGTACCCGATCAACGTCGCGCTGCACACCGACCACTGCCCGAAGGACAAGCTGGACACCTATGTGCGCCCGCTGCTGGAGATCTCGGCCAGGCGGGTCGCGGCCGGCAAGAACCCGCTGTTCCAGTCGCACATGTGGGACGGCTCCGCGGTGCCGATCGACGAGAACCTCAAGATCGCGCAGGAGCTGCTCAAGGAGGCCGCGGCCGCCAGGATCGTTCTCGAGGTGGAGATCGGCGTGGTCGGCGGCGAGGAGGACGGTGTTGTCGGCGCCATCGACGAGAAGCTGTACACCACCCCGGACGACTTCGAGAAGACCATCGACGCGTTGGGCCACGGCGAACACGGCCATTATCTGCTGGCCGCGACGTTCGGCAACGTGCACGGCGTCTACAAGCCCGGCAACGTTCAGCTGCGTCCCGACATCCTGGCCCAGGGCCAGCAGGTGGCGGCGGCCAAGCTCGGGCTTTCCGACGACGCCAAGCCGTTCGACTTCGTATTCCACGGCGGGTCGGGTTCGCTGAAGTCGGAGATCGAAGAGGCGCTGGGCTACGGGGTGGTCAAGATGAACGTCGACACCGACGCCCAGTACGCGTTCACCCGCCCGATCGCCGGTCACATGTTCACCAACTACGACGGCGTGCTCAAGGTGGACGGCGACGTGGGCAGCAAGAAGGTCTACGACCCGCGCAGCTACCTCAAGGCGGCGGAGGCGGGGATGACCGAGCGGGTCATCGAGGCCTGCAACGACCTGCATTGCGCCGGCAAGTCCGTCAGCGCAGGGTGAAGCCGCCAGCGCGGGATCAACCCGTGCTGGCCTCGCAGATCTTCCACCGGTCGTCGCGATACTGCAGGTCGAAGCTGCGGGTCGAGCGGACCTGCGGCGCGTAGGCCATGAACGCGGTCACATTGGCCTCGGCATGGTTTCCGTTGACGACCACCTGGTCGATGTTGGCGACCACCGGATACTGTTTTGCCGCCGCGACCCGACGATAAGTGTCGTTCCATTCGCGCTCGTCGTAGTTGACGTAGTCGTCGCGCATGGTGCCGCAGGTGATGCCGCGCAACGTGGATAGGTCGCCGTTCTGCACCGCGACGTCGAAATTCTGGATGGTGCTGCGAACCTGGTCTTCTTGTGAGGCGTTCGGCTTTTTGTCGCTGCGGGTCATCAGCACCGTGCCCAGCACTGCGATGGCCGCCAACGCCAGGATGATCAGTATCAACGCCAGTACCCAACCCCAGCTGCGCTGAGTCGACGGCCGCAGCTTGGCGCCCAGCCGAGGCGGAATCAGCTGCGGCATCGCGGTTCGCGGCCGTGTCGCGTTCGGTCCAGACGGCGGATGGCCCCTCTCGAAGGCCTCGGTGGCGGGCTCGTTGGCGGCGTTGATGACCGCAGTCTCCTTGGCGTCGAACCCCGGGGCAGTAAAGCGACGCTCACCCAGCGGAATCCGCGGTTTGGGTGCATCCTGCTCGCGCGGAGTCTTGGCCATCACCTCGGTAGCCGGCTCGGCCCGGTAGCTCTCGGTGGGATCGTCATCGGGACCGACGACCTGTTCGGTGTCGTCAGCGTCGGATTCCGCCGGGTCGATCGCGGCGCCTCCATCGACGGCGTCTGGATCGAACCCCGGCGCATTCGACTTGTGGTCGCGGTCAGGCCCTGAGGGATTCGGCATAAGCGCTGCTGTCCTCTTCGCTGTCGAAATACGTATTGCAGCTTAGCGACTCGGCACCGGGTTTGGTGCGGCGGCGTCGCACGGCACAATGGCCCCATGACGCCCACGCATGATCTTCTGGGACCGGATCCGATCTTGTTGCCCGGCGACACCGACGCCGAGGCCGCACTGCTGGCCAACGAGAACCCGGCCGTCGTCGCCGCCGCACATCCGTCGGCCTCGGTGGCCTGGGCAGCCCTGGCCGAAGAAGCCCTGGCCGACGACAAGGCGATCACCGCCTATGCATACGCCCGTACCGGCTACCACCGCGGCCTGGACCAGCTGCGCCGCAACGGCTGGAAGGGGTTCGGGCCCGTGCCCTATGCCCATGAGCCGAATCGTGGTTTTCTGCGGTGTGTGGCGGCGCTGGCGAGGGCGGCCGACGCCATCGGCGAAACCGACGAGCAGACCCGGTGCCTGGACCTGCTCGACGATTGCGACCCGACTGCCCGCGCCGCACTTGGGCTCAGCTGAGCCGGAGGTCAACAGCCCACCGATCTTGCAGTTGTTGTGCGAGCATCTGTGAATGGAGCGGCAGGACGATCCGGAAGCCCGGATCCGGGAGTTGGAGCGCTCGCTCAGCGACGCCGCCGCCAAATCGGAACTGACAGCCGCCGGCCGTGGCGGTTACGACAAGTACTCCGCCTCGCCGACAACGCGGACCGCCGCGGGCTTCCGCGGGTCGAAGACCATACTGTTGGTGCTCGTCATCGGCTTACTGGCTCTCGCGGCGGGCGTCGCTGTTGTCATCGCCCGGCATTCGGGTGGCAGCTCTTCCCCCGGCTTGCCCAGCAGCCATCCGAGCTCTTCGAGCGCCACCACTGGGCCGGCGAACCAAACCCTGCAGAGGCTGTACCACCTGTTGCCGCAGGGCTACAACGCGAATAACTGCCCACCGGTCAGCAACCCAAATCGACAAGCCCTCGCAACAGTGGAGTGTCAGAAGACGTCGGACCCACGCAGCCCGGCATCCGCGGCCTTCTCCCTCTATCCGAATGCGGCCGCACTTGCCGATGCCTTCCAAAATGGCATCGGCGAGGACGCGGTTACACCGTGCCCCGATGGAAAGCAATCGCCGGCTACTTACCAAAACGACGCGGCGCCAAATGTCCCCGCTGGATCCGTGCTCTGTGGAAGCTACAACAAGGGGCCGGACTTGATGTGGACGCAAAATAAAGACCTGCTACTCGGCGACATCCAGGGACTGGATCTCAACGCCCTGTATCAGTTTTGGCAGGACCTTTAAGACCGGCGCGTCGCGGGGCTAGAAGCCCACCGAGCAGCCGTCCGGCGGCTCCACCTGGATGGTGGCGTGGCCCAATCCGTGCGCGGCAAGAATCGCTCGGGCTTCCCCGAGTACCCGGGTCGAGTCACCCCGGCTGGCCAGGTGCGCGGTCACCATGTCTTTACCCGGCACCAGCGTCCAGACATGCAGGTCGTGCACGTCGGTGACGCCGTCGACGGCGCTCAGCGCGCTACGCAGCCCCTCGACGTCGATGTGGCTGGGCGAAGCTTCCGACAGGATGCGCAATGCGCCGACGGCCAGTGAAAGCGCCCGGGGCAGCACCCACAGCGCGACCAGAACCGCAACCACCACGTCGGCGTAGGGCCAGTGCGTGGTGATCGTGACCACACCGGCGATCAGCACACCGACGCTGCCGACCATGTCGGCGATGACCTCCATGTAGGCGCCCTTGACGGCCAGGCTCTCCGTATGCGACCGCAGCAGCAGCGCTACCGCCACATTGGTGGCCAGCCCCGCCAGCGCCACGACGATCATTGGCACTCCTGGTACCTCCGGCGCATGGCCGAGCCGCGCGATCGCTTCGCGGAGGATGATCGCCGCCACCGCGATCAGCAGCACGGCGTTGGCCACCGCGGTAAACACCTCGGCGCGGTGCCAGCCGAAGGTGCGGCCCGGAGACGAGCTGCCGCGCCGGGCCAGCACCAAAGCGCACAGCCCCATGAACGTGGCCGCCACGTCGGTGAGGATGTGGCCGGCGTCGGCCAGCAGCGCCATCGATCCGATCACCAGCGCGGTGGTCAGCTCCACGACGAAGAACCCACCTAGCATCGCGGTGGCAGCGGCCATCTTCGAGACCATCCGGCCATCGCCGGCATCGGTGTTCGCGTGACTGTGGCCGGCACCCATGCCCGTAATATATGCGTCATTGTGCATATATCGCAAGCGCGACGGCGAATCTCCAGCACCGAGATCGACGTCAGTGCATGATTTCTGGGATTTTCCCGCGCTGGTGTCGATCTCGGCGCGACGGGCACATCGGCGTTGAGTCAGAACCAGGCGTGCCAGAACCGGGTCAGCCGCATGCCGGCATTCGCCCACGTTGCGGGCACCCCGGACAGCTCGTAGAACCAGTCGACCATCCCGAAAAACCACTGGTTCAGCGGCGGCGCGATCAGGATCACGAGCAGAATTACCCAGCCGAACTGCTTGGCCGGTTCCAGTGCTCGCTGAGTCTCCGGACTCAGATGCGGCTCCAGCGCGTTGTAACCGTCCAGGCCGGGGATCGGCAACAGGTTCAGCAGTACCGCGGTGACCTGGAGGAAGCCCAAAAACGCCACCCCGGCCCACAACACCGGGTGCACCGGGTCGAAATACCACCGGGTCAGCGTCAGCAGCAGCACCGCCAGCAGCAGGTTGGCCGCCGGTCCGGCCAGGCTGACCAGCGTGCGCTGTGTGGTCGTCATGTACGACGTTCGCACATAGACGGCAGCGCCGGGCAAGCCGATGCCGCCCAGCATGGTGATCAAAATCGGCAAACCCAGCGACAGCATCGGATGGGCGTAGCGCCGCGGATCCAAATCCAGATAGCCACGCACCGCGATGTCACGATCGCCGAATCGCCACGCCGTGAACGCGTGACCGAATTCGTGCAGACACAGCGATACGACCCAGCCGGCGATCACGAAGATGAACACTCCGGCATAGGCCAGCGCACCCAGGTTGGCGCCGTCCCACCAGGCCAGCGCGCCGCCGAACACCGTCAGGCCGACGGTCGCCAGGAAGATGGGGCTCGGCCGCACCGATTGGTGCAATTCACGGGCGCTCACGTGACGAAACTACCGACCGGAATGACGGTCCGGCTCCTCGCCCCTCGCGGCGCCGGTCACCGGACCAATAGCCAACCCTCGGTGTTCCGATAGATCGTCGACCGGCGCGTCGCCTTGAGCGCCGGCACGCCGTCGCGGTCCACGGCTGCACCGGTGCTGCCCAGCTGCGCCGCTCGCCCTGCCAGCCAACGGCGCGACCGGCCGCCCCACACGCGCGCCCGCAGACCCGGCAGTGCGACCGTCGGCTCGACCCGCACCCCGGCCACAACGCCGTCGAAGAGCACAGCGTCGTCGACGACGGCCTCGCCATGCAGGAGTTGCGCGCCGTCGGCTGGCCGCCAGTGGGCGGCTCCCATGATCGCCGTTCCGGTTTCGTCGCGGATCAGCGGTACCCGTCGCGCCGATCCGCGCCGCGCCCGGTGGGCCGCTCGGCGACCCGCCGGCAGCCGGTAAACCCGGGTGGCGGCGGTGTGCCGGCGCGGCGCATAGCCGACCTCGACGTCGAGGCGTCCGGCCCGCAGCAGCTGGGTCAGCACGGTCGCCAGGTCGGCGTCGACGCCGACCACCACCACCCGCCTGACCCCAGCAATCGCGCCCTCCAAGACTTTTGAATCCGCGGGATGGTCGATGCGCACCGCGGGCAGCCCGGTCAGCCGACCAGGCAGACGCAAGTCGCCGAAGATCAGCACGGTGATGTCAGGGGCGCTCAATTGCCCGCCTCCTCCTCGTGCCGCCGCGCGGCCTGCATCGTCGCGCGGGCGCTTATTTGTCGGCCTCCTCCTCGCGCCTTCCGGCGCGTATCGTCGCCGGACGGGCCTCGTCGCAAACACCTGGGCTAATGTGGGTCACCGGCTGGACCACAATAAGCGGGACATACCAGTGGGAGAAACGCCATGCCGGCAATCGTCCTGATCGGCGCCCAATGGGGCGACGAGGGCAAAGGCAAGGCCACCGACCTACTCGGCGGCCGCGCCCAGTGGGT
>NZ_DATMLH010000109.1:0-2649 GCF_035570115.1 Mycobacterium sp. | reverse complement strand
CGTGCCAGATCTAACGGCAGCGCGTCGATCGACGAATTCTTGCTGTCGCGCGCCCCAAGAATCAGTTTCGTATTGGGTGTGTCGGAGATCCTCTTTGCGGCAATTGCCCCGAAACCGGCAGTGCCGCCTGTCATTACGACTGTTTTCATTTGAATCAAGCCTCTCTGTGGAACTAAATAGGTTGCTGGTGTTATGCGGCGAAGGCGACCCGGTGCTCCACACCGGCGCACCAGACCCGCCGAATCTGTCGGGTGGCTCGAATGTCGGCGATGGGATCGCCGTCGATCAGCACGAGGTCGGCCCGTCGGCCGGGTTCGATCACGCCTCTGTCGTGTAACCCGAAGTATTGGGCTGGCAGTACTGTCGCCGCGCGCAGCGCCTCGACGGTCGACAGCCCCGCTTCGATGAGCAATTCGAGCTCTTCATGCAGGCTTTCGCCGTGGCGGGGTCAGAAGGGAATGCCGGGGCCGGCGTTGGCGTCGGTACCCGCGAGGATCGGCACACCGGCTCGGTGCAGTTCCGCGACGCTGCCGCGAGCCGACTCGTAGCTCGGCCCAGCAGCCGATACATCCTCGGGCCGTGAAGCGGTCGCAGCGGCGAACCGGTCGACGACGCCCTTCATCATCGTCAACGTCGGAATGCTGACGCACTTCTGCGCGAGTACGCGAGCCGCTGTGGACTCGGTGAGCCGGCGGTCGAGCGGGACATGCGTGAACATGTCGACCCCAGCCTGCAACGCCATGTCGAGGGCAGCCGTGGATACGGCATGTGCGACGGTGAGCTTGCCGTGGTCGTGTGACGTGGCAACTAGTGCGTCGAGTGTCTCCTGGTCGGGTCCGGGGATGTCGGCGATGAGCTTGATGTAGTCCGCTCCCTCGGCGATGCGGTCGATCACGAATCGGGCTGCGCCCGTGGGCCCGTCGACCAATTCCCCGGCCGGATATCCCGGTAGGTGACTGTGGGTACTACCGGCGATGGTCGCGGGGATGCCTGCGCTGCGGATGTCCGCCATACCGTTTCTGTTGCGCAGCGAGTCGACCATGGACGGCGGCCAGGCCCCCATGTCCAGCGCCGTCGTGACCCCGAAAGCTGCCAGTTGCTGCAGGTGCTCTTCGTTCAGGAGGTGAACGTGGGCATCGATGAGTCCTGGCAGCAGCGTGGTCCCGCCAGCGTCGATGACCCGCGCGCCTGCGGGGTCATTGCCCACGATCCCGCCCTCGATGATCACCGTGGTGGGCCCGCGAAGTTCACGCCCATCGAACACGCGCACGTTGTTCAACGCGATCTTCTCGCTGTGGTCCGTCCCGGCGCCGCCGTACGAATCAGACATCTCTTCTCTCTTCTCCTTCAGCTACCAGCAACTGTCGACTGCACCGAGTCTCGGCCAAACTCGAACGCTTAGGCAGTGGCCACGTTTTCGTAGGACTGCCAGGGCCACGACAACCGCTGCGTCGTGGTGCACAGTTGAAGAATGGATTCCTGGGAGTTCGGCCCGACCGTGCGTCACTGGCGTGACCGTGTCGCTCCCGCGTCGGTCGGAGTCGCCCAAGGCAGGCGACGCCGTGCGACCGGGCTGCGCCGCGAAGAGCTCGCCGAGCTGGCCGGGATCTCCGTCGACTATCTGACCCGGCTTGAACAGGGACGGGCCACCGCCCCTTCGGCGCAGGTCGTCGAAGCCCTGGCCCGTGCATTACGTCTCACCGACCCGGAGCGCGACCTGCTGTTCCGGCTAGCCGGACACACCCCGCCCGGGCTCGACCTGGTGTCGTCGCGCATCACGCCCAGCGTGCAACGCCTCCTTGACCGCCTGGCAAACACCCCCGTCGCCGTCTACGACGCCACCTGGACGCTCATCATCGCCAACGCGCCGTACGACGCGCTGATGGGTCCGACCACGAGCTTGCGGGGAATCGAACGCAACAGCATCTGGCGCCATCTGATCGGCCCAGGCAACCGCGCCGTACAAACCTCCGAGGAGCGGGCCGACCAGCAGGCCCGACTGGTCGCCGACCTGCGACTGACCGCAGCCCGATACCCCGCCGATCAAAGGCTGAAGCGACTGATCCGCGAACTCGCCGCACTGAGCCCACGCTTCGTTGAACTCTGGGCCGGCAACTTCGAACCGCACCAAGACCAAGGCAGGCACAAAACCATCGACCACCCCGACGTAGGCCACATCACGCTCGACTGCGACACCCTAGTCGTCGCCGCCGATGATCTGCGGATCATGATCTTCACCGCCGAACCCGAGACCGAAGACGCCGAGCGCCTCACCCTTGCAACAGTTCTCGGCACACAGTCGTTGATCGACTAAGTCCCCTCGCGGGACTCGACAAGTGCTGATGAAAACGAAAACTGGCCAAGGCTTTTGGCCCTGACCAGCGTTTCCCTTAGTGGAGCTGCCGGGAATCGAACCAGGCGCATAAAACGCGTGAACTGCGGAAAAGCTCAGATCCAGTACGCGAAAGCACGCGAAACGACGTGAGGCGACCGGCGGTTACACCAACGGGTGTTGATGGCATCAACGCCTCCGGGGTCCATGGCTTACCGTGGCGGACACCTCAAGTCGCCAGTAGTGCAGCAACCGCCGCCGGGTCCTTGTAGTACACGTCGAGCTCCACGATTCGCCCGTCCCGCACCGTGTAGATC
>NZ_DATMLH010000108.1:0-21467 GCF_035570115.1 Mycobacterium sp. | reverse complement strand
ATCTGGACCTACGTGCTGGTTCGCGGGTCCGCGGTCAACAACGGCACCCTTCCTTACGGCAAGGGCGCGTTCCTCTCCCAGCTATTCGGCGCGATCCTCAAGCCGCTCGGCCACACCGGCAACGAAGTTCTGGAAACGGTGGCCCTGCTGCTGCACATCGGCGTCATGCTGTCCTTCCTGATCATCGTGCTGCACTCCAAGCACCTGCACATCTTCCTGGCGCCGATCAACGTCACGTTCAAGCGGCTGCCCGACGGGTTGGGCCCGCTGCTGCCGGTCGAAGCCCACGGCAAGCCGATCGATTTCGAAAACCCGCCCGACGACGCGGAATTCGGACGCGGCAAGATCGAAGACTTCACCTGGAAGGGCATGCTCGACTTCGCCACCTGCACCGAATGTGGGCGCTGTCAGTCGCAATGTCCGGCCTGGAATACCGGCAAGCCGCTTTCGCCCAAGCTGGTCATCATGGACTTGCGCGACCATTGGATGGCCAAGGCGCCCTACCTGCTCGGTGAGAAGACCGCCGAGCCGCTTGAGGGGCTCGACCTCGAGACGGTCAAGGAAGAGGGCCACCATGTGCCGGAATCCGGATTCGGCCGGGTACCCGGGCACGGGCCCGAGCAGGTCGCCCGCCCGCTGGTCGGCACCGCCGAACAGGGCGGCGTGATCGACCCTGACGTGTTGTGGTCCTGCGTGAACTGCGGCGCCTGCGTCGAGCAGTGCCCGGTGGACATCGAGCACATCGACCACATCGTCGATATGCGCCGCTACCAGGTCATGATGGAGTCCGAGTTCCCCTCCGAGCTCTCGGTGCTGTTCAAAAACCTTGAGACCAAAGCCAACCCGTGGGGCCAGAACGCTTCTGACCGGACCAACTGGATTAGCGAGGTCGACTTCGATGTCCCGGTCTACGGCGAAGACGTCGACAGCTTCGCTGGTTATGAGTACCTGTTCTGGGTCGGCTGCGCGGGCGCTTACGACGACAAGGCCAAGAAGACCACGAAGGCGGTCGCCGAACTACTGGCCATCGCCGGGGTGAAGTATGTGGTGCTGGGCACCGGCGAAACCTGCAACGGCGACTCGGCTCGTCGCTCGGGCAACGAGTTCTTATTCCAGCAGCTTGCGCAACAGGCCGTCGAGACATTGGACGGACTGTTCGAAGGCGTGGAAACGGTCGATCGCAAGATCGTGGTCACCTGCCCGCACTGCTTCAACACACTCGGCCGCGAATACCGGCAGCTGGGCGCCAATTACACCGTGCTGCACCACACCCAACTGCTCAACCGGCTGGTGCGCGACAAGAAGCTGGTGCCGGTGAGCCCAGTCTCCGAAGACATCACCTATCACGACCCGTGCTTTCTGGGCCGGCACAACAAGGTCTACGAGGCTCCTCGCGAGCTGATCGGGGCCGCCGGCGCGAAGCTGACCGAAATGCCGCGCCACGCCGACCGCAGCTTCTGCTGCGGCGCCGGCGGCGCGCGGATGTGGATGGAAGAGCACATCGGCAAACGGATCAACCACGAACGCGTCGACGAGGCGCTGGCCACCGGGGCGACGACCGTGGCCACCGCGTGCCCGTTCTGCCGGGTGATGGTCACCGACGGCGTCAACGACCGCCAGGAAGCTGCCGGACGCGAAGGTGTCGACGTGCGCGATGTCGCGCAGCTCGTGCTCGAGTCGCTGGACCGCAGCACGATTGCACTGCCGCAAAAGGGCTCGGCTGCAAAGCAAGCCGCCGACGCCGCCGCCAAGGCCGCCCCCACGGTCGCTCCCAAGGCGGAAGCTGCACCTGCCGCGACCGAGCCGGCTGAGGCAAAGACCGAAACGAAAGCCGCTGCACCGGCCCCCGATACGGCCGCCAAGGCCGTCTCCGGACTGGGTATCGCCGGCGGCGCCAAACGACCCGGCGCAAAGAAAGCCGCGGCACCAACACAATCCGCAGCGGCCCCGGCCACCGAGGAAGCCAAGGCCCCTGCGGCGCCCGTCAAAGGGCTGGGCATCGCCGGCGGCGCCAAACGACCCGGCGCCAAAAAGACTGCAGCGCCAACCCAATCCGCGCCTGCGGCGCAACCTGAGGCGAAATCCGAACCCGCAGCGGCTCCGGAACCCAAAGCGCCGGCCGCGCCGGCCAAGGGACTCGGCATCGCTGCCGGAGCGAAACGGCCGGGTGCTAAAAAAGCCGCTCCCGCTGCGCAACCCGCGGCGCCGAAGCCAGAGCCCGAGGCAACGCCGGAGCCGCAATCCCAGGACGCATCAGAGTCCACATCGACGCCGGAAGACAAGGATGGCGAGACCAATGCACCGGCAGCGCCGGTGAAAGGATTGGGTATCGCCCGAGGTGCCCGTCCACCGGGAAAGCGCTGATCAGCGGCATTCGATTAATAATAATTAGACAAGCCGTGGCACCATGGTTGACGTGACTACTCATCAGCTGCCTTGGCAGACCGCGGGTCATCAGCCGCGGCAGCGCACGTTCGCGCAGTCATCGAAGCTGCAGGATGTGCTGTATGAGATCCGCGGTCCGGTGCACGATCACGCCGCGCGGCTGGAGTCCGAAGGGCACCGGATCCTCAAGCTGAACATTGGCAACCCGGCGCCGTTCGGCTTCGAAGCACCCGATGTCATCATGCGCGACATGATCCAGGCACTGCCGTACGCGCAGGGCTACTCGGACTCCAAGGGCATCCTCTCGGCGCGACGCGCGGTGGTCACCCGCTACGAACTGGTCGACGGATTCCCGCGATTCGATGTCGACGACGTATATCTGGGCAACGGGGTCTCGGAGCTGATCACCCTGACGCTGCAGGCGCTGCTGGACAACGGCGATCAGGTCTTGATTCCGGCACCCGATTACCCACTGTGGACCGCGTCGACCTCACTCGCCGGCGGTACACCGGTACATTACCTGTGCGACGAGACCCAAGGCTGGCAGCCGGATATCGCCGACTTGGAGTCGAAGATCACCGAGCGCACCAAGGCGCTGGTCGTGATCAACCCCAACAATCCGACCGGCGCGGTCTACGGTCGCGAAATACTCTCGCAGATGGCCGATTTGGCGCGCAAACATCAACTGCTGCTGCTCGCCGACGAGATCTACGACAAGATCCTCTACGACGACGCCACGCACATCAGCATGGCCTCGGTCGCGCCTGACGTGTTGTGCCTGACCTTCAATGGTCTGTCCAAGGCCTACCGCGTCGCCGGTTACCGGGCAGGTTGGCTGGCGATCACCGGGCCCAAGGACCACGCCAGCAGTTTCATCGAGGGCATTCATCTGCTGGCGAATATGCGGTTGTGCCCGAATGTTCCGGCCCAGCACGCGATCCAGGTCGCGCTGGGCGGTCACCAAAGCATCGACGACCTGGTGCTGCCCGGTGGGCGACTGCTCGAACAACGCGACGTGGCCTGGTCCAAACTCAACGAGATCCCCGGGGTGTCGTGCGTCAAACCCGCCGGTGCGCTCTACACGTTCCCCCGGCTGGATCCCGAGGTGCACGAGATCGAAGACGACGAGCAGCTGGTCCTGGATCTGCTGCTGTCGGAGAAGATTTTGGTCACCCAGGGCACCGGATTCAATTGGCCGGCACCGGATCACCTGCGGATCGTGACGCTGCCGTGGTCACGCGACCTTGCCCACGCTATCGAGCGCTTGGGTAACTTCCTGGCCAGCTACCGTCAGTAAACCACGCGACGATCACGGGCGTCGGTGAGGGTGTCGTCAGCGCCGTTCCAGCAGCTCCAGCAGATAGCTCCCGTAGCCGGACTTGAGCAGCGCGTGGGCGCGTTCGGCAAGCTGGCCGTCGTCGATGTAGCCCATCCGCCAGGCCACTTCTTCGGGGATGCTCACCTTCAGGCCCTGCCGATGTTCCAAAGTGCGGACGTAATCGCTGGCGTCCAGCAGTGAGTCGAATGTCCCAGTGTCCAGCCAGGCCGTGCCGCGGGCGAGCACCTCGACGATCAGCCGGCCCTGGTTGAGGTAGGTCTGGTTGATATCGGTGATCTCGTATTCGCCGCGCGCTGACGGTCGTAGGCCCCGCGCGATTTCGACGACGTCGTTGTCGTAGAAGTACAGACCGGGAACCGCATAGTGCGACTTGGGCGTGGCCGGCTTTTCCTCCACCGACAGCGCGATGCCGTCCGCACCGAATTCGACGACACCATACGCCGAGGGGTTGGCGACCCAGTACGCGAAAATAGCTCCACCACTGATTGATTGGAAGCGTTGCAGGTTGGTACCCAGCCCTGGCCCGTGGAAGATGTTGTCGCCCAATGCCAATGCCACCGAACTTGTTCCTATGTAGTCGGCGCCGATGACGAAGGCCTGGGCCAGACCCTCAGGATGGTGTTGGACCGCATAGCTGATGTTGATGCCGAACGCCGTGCCGTCGCCGAGAACCCGTTGGAAAGCCGTTGCATTGTTGGCGGTAGTGATCACCTGGATGTCGCGAATGCCGGCCATCATCAGCGTCGACAGCGGGTAGTAGATCATTGGTTTGTCGTACACGGCTAGTAACTGCTTGCTGACGCCCAGGGTGATCGGGTACAGGCGGGTGCCGGACCCGCCGGCCAAGATGATCCCCCGCATGTCCTGCTCCTCAGTCGACGAGATCGGTGTCGGTCAACTCCGTCGCGGCCAACGCGGACGCCAGGTCGTCGTGGCGAAACACCGAGGTGACGTGGTCGTGGACTACCCGAAAGGCCGACGCGACAGTGACGTCGGCACCGGGATCGTCCGCATTGTCGATCTTCTGTTCGACGACCACGACGCCGTCATGTACATAGATTCTGCCCACTTCGGCCTTTCGTGGGCGGGCGGCCGCCCAATCGCGCAACGCGGCGTGGCCCTGCGCGGCGCCGTGCGGGTCACCGACTTCGATGTCGTCGCTGGACAGGGCCATCAAGGTGTCGATATCGGACGCATTCAAAGCGTCGTGCCAAGCCAACACGGTGGCGAGCTCCGATGTGGTCATAATCTGAAACGTACCGTGTGCGCCGCGTCTAGAAAGGCGTGTGGTCGAGCCAGTGCTGCCAGATCGCGGTCTCACCGAACACCGCGATATCGGTGTCGGCGGCCGGAACTCGCCGCACGACTGCCAGCAGCAGGTCGACGGCACTGCCGCGCAGCGCCACCGCGCCCTTGTCGTGACCGTGGGACCACGAGATGCGGTTCCCGTCGGCGCGCACGGTCCATTCACCGGCAGCCCCCAAACCCGGATCGGTGGCGTGCAGATGCACGGTTTGGCCGTTTTCCAGCGGCAGCGGTGCGTCGTCGCTTCCTGCCTGAGCCGCCACCCGCTCAAGCCATTCGCCGATGGCATCGGCTGCCAGCTCGGGTGTGATCGGGTAGTCGAGCCCCAGCGCCAGCGCGGCGTCGGCCCGATGCACGGTCGCCTCGTGCAGGCGACGCCGCACCCACCAGTACGCCGGCCGCGAGCCCAGAAACGTCCAAACCGGGGTTTCCATACCGGCTTGTTCAACCGCGTCGATCAGCCGCTGCGCGCCGCCGTGCAGCCACACGATCGCCTCGTCAGGATCCGGCGGCGGCTTGCCTTCGGCGACGGTGCGCGGGTCGAGGTAGTGGTCGACGCGGTCGGCGACGATCTGCGCTGCCCAGCGGTCACCGCGACCGACATGACGAAATAATTGGGAAAGGCTCCAGCCGGGACAGGTCGGCACCGGAGTGGACGAGTCGCCGCTGCGGATCACCTCGGCGAAGGCGCGATTCTGCTCCAGAAGTGCTGCGGCGTAGTCCACGCGGTTAGGCTACGCGCCGTCCCAAGCAGTGCACGCGCCAACCGGCTTGCTGCCACCGTGGCAGGTCAAGACAGTTGCGGCCGTCGACGACGACGCGTGCTCGCACGCGGTCGGCAAGCTGGTCGGGGTCAAGGTCGACGAACTCTTTCCACTCGGTCAGCACCAACACCGCGTCCGCGCGGTCACAGGCTTCCTCCACCGAGATCGCGTAATTCAGCGTGGGGAACAGCCGCTGGGCATTCTCCAGCGCTTTGGGGTCGTAGACGTTGACCGCCGCACCGTTGAGCTGTAGCTGGCCCGCGACATTGAGCGCCGGTGAGTCACGCACGTCGTCGGATTCGGGCTTGAACGCGGCGCCGAGCACCGCGATGTTGGCTCCCAGCAGCGAGCCGCCGCAGGCGGCGGTGGTCAATTCGACCATCCGGTGGCGGCGGCGCATGTTGATGCTGTCCACCTCGCGCAGGAACGTCAGCGCCTGGTCGGCGCCCAGTTCACCGGCGCGAGCCATGAACGCCCGGATGTCCTTGGGCAGGCAGCCACCACCGAAACCCAAGCCCGCGTTGAGGTATCGACGGCCGATACGCGGATCGTGCCCGAGCGCGTCGGCTAACAGGACGACGTCGGCGTCTGCGGCTTCGCATACTTCGGAGATTGCATTGATGAACGAGATCTTCGTCGCCAGAAAGGCGTTCGCGGACACCTTGACCAACTCCGCAGTCTGCAGATCGGTCACCAGGAAGGGCACCCCGGCATTCAGCATCGGTGCATACATCTCACGGATCGCCGCCTCAGAACGCGTCGAACCATCTTCTACACCAAGCACAATGCGATCGGGCCGCAACGTGTCTTGCACCGCGAAGCCTTCCCGAAGGAACTCGGGGTTCCATGCCACTTCCACGTCGACACCGGGCCGTACGGCGGCGCGGGCCCGTTGACTGAGCTCGGCGGCGGTCCCGACGGGCACCGTCGACTTGCCGACGATCACCGACGCGCGAGTCAGTCGCGGTGCGAGCGTATCGATTACAGCGTTTACGTGGCTTAAGTCGGCGCCGTATTCGCCCTTCTTCTGCGGAGTCCCGACCCCGAGGAAATGCACGTCGGCGAACTCGGCGGCCAGGTCATAGTCGGTGGTGAACCGAAGTCGGCCAGCTGCGATGTTGTCGCTCAACATCTTTCCCAGGCCGGGCTCGTAAAACGGAACATCACCGGCAGCTAGCTTGGCGACCTTACCGGGATCGATGTCAACGCCGACGACCTCATGCCCTAGCTCGGCCATCCCGGCGGCGTGGGTGGCGCCCAGATAACCCGTACCGAAGACAGAGCACTTCATACACCCGTGTGTAAAGCGCCGCAATGATCTAATTGCATCGGCGCTCTGATCGGTGGGCAAACTCCAGGTGACGGTTTGCTGTCGGGACCTTAGAAGCCGCGGCCCCCAAAGCCAAATCCGTGGCCGCCGAAACCGCCGTGGCCACCGCCGAAACCGCCGTGGCCACCGCCGAAGCCGCCATGGCCACCGCCATAGCCGGGTCCCCCGCCCGGATATCCGCCTCCGCCACCAGGGCCCCAACCGCCGTGACCCCAGGGCCCGAGCCCCGGGCCGAGGGGAATCGGAATGGGAATCGGGACAGGAGCCGGAGCAACCGGAGCTGGGGCGGGCGCAACCGGTGCAGGAGCCGGAACTGGCGCAGCCGGTTCCGGAGCCGGAGCGACGGGAACTGGGGCGGGCGCAACCGGTGCAGGAGCCGGAGCCTCAGGAACCGGAGCCGGGGCCGGCGCAGCCGGTTCAGGAGCCGGAGCCTCAGGAGCGGGGGCCGGAGCCTCTGGAGCCGGGGCCGGAGCCGGCGCAACGGCCGGAGCGGGAGCTGCGGGCGCGGCCGGTGCGGGCTTCGCGGGGGCGACGGCCTGGTGGCCCGGTTCGGGCCGGACAGCGGCCGTCGGCCGCATACTGACGGCCAGCGCGACCACCAGCGCCGCAGCACCTACCACGAAGATTGCGGCGACCGCGCTGGCCACCAAGACCAGCGGCCTGCGGCCGCCGTCCCGCGGGACAGCGGTAGTGATGCCGGTATAGGTGCCGGTTGCGAAGTCTTCCTCGCCGGCGAGCGCGGTGTAGGCATCGGCGTCCTCGTCCTGAACCGCACTGTAGGCCAGGGCTTCCTCGCCGGACGAGCCGTCGACGGCGACGTCGAAGTACCCAGGAGCGACGGCGTAGGGATCTATCGCACCGGTGCCGGGATCTTGTGCATAGGCCAGCGCAGCGGTCGACGAGGAGAACAACGGTGCATTGGCCGAGGCCAGCGCCGCACCGCGAGCCAACGCCGTCTCCGGCTCCTCCGGCGCGCTCACCAGCAGCGAGGTCGCCGCCTCCAACTGCGCCTTGATCGGGGCGATGTCAACGCCGGAGCCGACCACGAAAAGGCCATCCGGACGCGTCTCAAGCGCCTCGGCACCGGAAGCCATTGCCGACAGCTCGGCGAT
Organism: Mycobacterium sp.; assembly: GCF_035570115.1. GTDB lineage: Bacteria > Actinomycetota > Actinomycetes > Mycobacteriales > Mycobacteriaceae > Mycobacterium. The sequence continues at coordinate 13,232 of NZ_DATMLH010000108.1, read as the reverse complement.
GGGATCACTACCGGGGGCCAGCGGCTGGCGGTGCACGTCGGTGATTGAACCGTCGGCGGAGTTGACCACGGCCAGCGTCGCGGTGTCGGGCTCGACGAACAACAGTCCGGTCTGCGCATAGCCCACCGAATTGCCGACCACTTGGGCCAGCGCCGCCGCGGCCAAAAACGACGACACCAGCATGACGTTCTCGACCTTGCGCGCCGCCAGCGCGTCACGTAGCGCGGCGGCCTCGATCGGGTCCGTCCAGGTCACACCTGTCGAGCGCAGTTCATAGCCACTCTCGGCGGCACCTTCTTGAGTGCCCAGGATCGCTGAGACCACCTGGTCGGCGGCGCTCACGGTTGGTGCGTCGGCGGTGTTGACCTCGAAGCCCTCTTCATCGACCGTGACGCCGTCGGCGTTTTCGCCCTCGACGAGAACCATGCGGACCGCGGTAGGCGCCATCGATACGCCAAGTACGGTGTCCACTTCATCCTCCAAAGCTGTCTGCTGCGCTCATCGGTATTGCGGTGCGGATTGCCGAGGTTCCTCAAGTTCGGACGGGAGCGGCGCGGCACAATCCCCCGGTCTTTGCCACTCTGACCTTACCGCTGGGGGCAACCGCTGGCCATGCGTTGACCGGCCAAATTGCCCACACTCACCGGCGGCCGTGACCGCCAAAGCCTCCGAAACCTCCGCCGCGGTGGCCACCGCCGAAACCGGGGCCCCAGCCGCCGTGGCCGCCACCCCAACCGGGGCCGCCACCGTGGCCGCCGCCCCATCCGGGGCCGCCACCGTGGCCCCAGCCGCCGCCGCCATGGTCACCGCCCCACGGGCTCTCGGGCGGTCCCAGCTGCGGAGGCGCCAGCAGCCGCGGAATGAGCGGCGGAATGAGCGGTGGCATCACAGGAGCCGGCGCAGGGAGCGGAAGTGGCAGCGGCGCCGGCACCGCAGCCGGACCCGGCGCCCGAACGGGAACCGGGGCAGCTGCGCGGACTGGAGCCGGAGCGGCCACCGGAGCCGGCAGAGGTTGCACCGGCACCAGCGCTTGAGGCTGCGGGGCCGGGACCTGTCTGGCCGGAGCCACCACATTTTGGCTGAGGCTGGACCGCGAACTGGCTGACGGGCGGATACTGAACGCCAGCGAAATCACCAGCGCCACAACGCCGACGGTGAAAATGATCATGACGCTTATCGCCGCAAAGAACGGCGTGCGGCTGGGCTGCCCAAGCGCTGCCAGCGCGAAATCGGGGTACATGCCGGTCGTGAAGTCTTCTTCCTCGTGGGCACCGGAGTAGGCATCGGGACCCTCTTGGGTGTAAACCGCGGCCGAGTCGTCGCCAACGGCGCTATAGGCCAACGCGTCCGCCTCCGGCTCAGCGCCTGCGGCTGCCTCCGCGACTGCCAGATACCCCGGCGCGAGCGCGTGCTGGCCCACCGAACCGGTGCCCGGATCCTGAGCGTAGGCAAGCGCATCGGTCGACGAGGCGAACAACGGTGCACTCGCCGACGCCAGCGCCGCTCCTCTGGCCAGCGCCATGTCGGGCCGCTCGGGCACGCTCAGCGGAAGCGACGTCGCCGCCTCCAACGCCGGCTTGATCAACGGGACGTCGACCCCGGAGCCCACTACCAACAAGCCCTCTGGCTGGTCTTCGAGCGTCTCAGCCGCAGAGACCAGCCCGACCAGCTTGGCCACCGCCTGATCGTCGTCATCGGGCAGCAGTTCACGGTGTACATCAGCGATCGAGCCGTCGGTGGTGTCCACCACTGCCAAGGTCGCGGAATCGGGTTCGATGAATAGCAGCGCGGTCCGGGTATAACCGGTCGCGCTGCCGATCGACTGGGCCAACGCCGCGGCAGCCAAGAACGACGAAACGAGCATGACATTTTCGACCTTGCGGCTCAGCAACACGTCACGCAGTTCGGCGGCTTCCTGCTGGTCACTCCATGTCACGCCGGTCGACAACAGGTGATAGCCGGCCTCATCGGCACCTTCACGGGTGCCCAGAATTGCCGCAACCACCTGATCGGGTGCGCTGAAGGTTGCCGAATCTTCGCCGTCGGTGACGCCGAAGTTTTCCTCATCGACGGTTACGCCGTCGGCGTTTTCCCCTTCAACCAGCACAATGCGGACCGCGGTGGGTGCCATTGACACACCAAGTACGGTGTCCACAACTCCTCCATGCTGTTTGCTAGCTGTCCGCGGACGGTAGGGATCAGCAGTACAGCCGGGCTCCCCACCACAAGATTCATCGACGCACCGGGGTGCGGCGTTACTGCCAACGCAGTTAGCTGGGCTATATGAAGTTCTGGTCAGTAAATGGTCTCCCCCGCTGACCCTTCACACAGCACCTTACCCGGCCGTCCGCGCGGCGGCCGCCCCTTACCGGTGCCCGCCGCCTCCGCCGCCATGGCCGCCACCGCCGCCGAAGCCACCGCCGCCACCAAACCCGCCAAAGCCGCCGCCGAAGCCGCCGAAGCCGTGGCTACCGCCAAAGCCGCCGAAACCGCCCGGGTCTCCGCCACCCTCGTGGCTGCCGCCAAAGCCGCCGAAGCCGCGGTCACCGGGCCCGTTGTCGTTAAACGTGTTGTCCGACGGCCCGTGGAAGCTGGGCGCACCGGCGTCGGGGGCTTGCGGGCCCACCGGTGGAGCTTGAGGACCCGGCATGCCCGGAGCCCCGGGTCCCTCCGGAGCCGGCATGCCCGGCATCCCAGGTGCCTCCGGCGAACGCATGCCCGGAACCCCCGGCGCATCCGGACCCGGCATGCCCGGCATCCCAGGTGCCTCCGGCGAACGCATGCCCGGAACCCCCGGCGCGTCCGGAGCCGAGATACCCGGAACCCCAGGTGCCTGGGGAGAACGCATGCCCGGAACCCCCGGTGCCTGCGGCGCAGGCATGTACACCGGGTTTTGCGGCGCAGGCATATGAACTGGCGCCTGCACCGGATCGCTGACCGGAGGGGGTGCCGACCAGTGCCGCGGCGGTGACCACGGCGAGTGCCACGGCGACGACCCAAGCGGCGGCGACCACGGCGAGTGCCACGGCGACGACCCAAGCGGCGGCGAACCCGGCTGGTTGATGGGAAGGGGATTCACCGGCGCCGGGGGGCCAACGTGAATCGGCAAAGGCAGCGGGACCAGCACGGGCACGCGGGGCGCAACGACAGGCGGTGGCGGCGCGGCCGGAATGGGCGCATGTACCGGAGCCGCCGGCGGCGCGGCCGGAATCGGCGCGGGCGGTAGAGCAGCGGGCGCCGGAGCCGGAATCGGTGCGTGCATCGGTTGAGGTGCCACCACCGGCGCCTGCAGATGATTGACCTGCGGCACCGGGGCGCTTGCCGGAGCCGGGGCGCGCGCGGGGGCTTGCGGGGTTGGGACGAGGAGGTTTTGCAGCGGCCTGGGCAGCAGCGCAACAGCACTGGGCCGGATACCGAGCGCTAGCGAGACCTCCAGCGCCAAGATCGCGGTAACAAGGACCACCGCCAATACGGTGCCAACCAGCAGAAGCGGCCGACGCTCGCGAATCTCGCCGCCTGCCAGATCCAGGGCGGTGGTATGGGCTTCGGCTTCCTCATCCCGCGCTTCGGTATGGGCTTCGGCTTCGTCATCGGGGACGGCGCTATAGGCGAGGTCGTCCTCACCCAACTCGGTGCCCGCCGGAACGTCTGGCACCGCGAGGTACCCCGGGGAGACCGCGTACGGATCGATCGCGCCGGTGGCGGGATCTTGCGCGTAGGCCAAAGCAGCGGTCGACGACACAAACAGTGGCGCGCTGGCCGATGCCAGCGCCGCGCCCCACGCCAACGCCGTCTCTGGTTCTTCCGGTGCGCTCACCGGAAGCGACGTAACCGCCTCCAGTTGGGGCTTGAGCGCTGCGATGTCCACACCGGAGCCGACCAGGAACAGGTGCTGCGGGTGGGGCTCCAGCCTGTCCAAGCCAGCGACCATCCCGGCCAATTCGGCAGCAGTGTCGACGCCGGAGATCAGCTCTTTGTGGACATCGCTGATGGAACCGTCGGCCGAGTCGACGACGGCCAACGTCGCGGTGTCGGCTTCCACGAACAACAGGGCGGTGTGGGCGTTGCCGGTAGCGCTGCCCACCATCTGCGCCAGCGCGGCCGCAGCCATGAAGGCCGAGACCAGCATGACGTTCTCGACCTTGCGGGTGGCCAATGCCTCGCGCAGGGCGGCGGCGTCCACCGGATCGGTCCAGGTCACTCCGGTCGATGTCAACGCATAGCCGGCTTCGGTAGCGCCATCGCGCGTGCCCAAGATCGTCGAGATCACCTGATCGGCTGCGCTCATGGTCGCTGCATCGTCATCGGCGACGATGACGCAACTGTCTTCGTCGACCGTCACGCCGTCGGCGTTTTCACCTTCGACCAGCACCGAACGGACAACCGTGGGTGCCATCGATAAACCGAGTACGACGTCCATCGCTCCTCCAAAGGCCCCCGATAACCGCACGGTCTAAGCGGAGGAGAGCACCGCATCGGCCGCCATATGTAGGGATGGTCGCGTAAAGGGCTGTGCGGCGTTACAGCGGAAGTTATGTAGACCTTATGAAGTTTTGGTAGGAGCGCGACGGCGTCGGCCCGCGCTGACCCTGATACTTCGATCCGGCCCGCGCGCTGCCGTAGGGATGTTCGGCGGGGCTGGTCAACCGCAGGATGCACAGCTGACCGATCTTCATGCCCGGCCATAGCGTGATCGGCAGATTGGCGACGTTGGAGAGTTCCAGCGTGATGTGACCGCTGAAGCCGGGATCGATGAAGCCCGCGGTCGAATGGGTCAGCAACCCGAGTCGCCCCAGCGACGATTTGCCCTCCAGCCGACCCGCCAGGTCATCGGGCAGCGTGCACAGCTCCAGCGTCGACCCGAGCACGAACTCGCCGGGGTGCAGCACGAACGGTTCCCCGTTGACCGGTTCCACCAGACTGGTCAACTCGTCTTGTTGCCGCGCGGGGTCGATGTGGGTGTATCGGGTGTTGTTGAACACCCGGAACAGGCTGTCGAGTCGAACATCGACGCTGGACGGCTGGACCAGGGTGTCGTCGAACGGGTCAATTCCCAACCGGCCGGCGGCGATTTCGGCCCTGAGGTCGCGATCGGAGAGCAGCACGCGACGAGCGTATCCGCTCGACTGCGGCTCGCGGAGTTGATGAACGACGTGACGCCGGGTGCTAGCCTTCCGAAACAACCAAGCCGATGTAGTTCAATGGCAGAACATCAGCTTCCCAAGCTGAATACGCGGGTTCGATTCCCGTCATCGGCTCCGCTTCTGAGCAGCGCCGAGGGGCCTTAGCTCAGTTGGCGGGCCTCTGCGGGTTCGGGCCACTGCCAGAAAATCGAGACGCCAAAGATTCTGAAATACCTTGCGCGCGAGAGCCTCAACGTCCGCGGGATCCAGCTGAGCTGAGCGATCCCCCGCCACCAGCGCGGCAATCTCTCGAATCGTGCGGCGCCCATCGACAAGCCGAATGAAGGGCACCTCGACTGCGCTGAGCGGCACCCTCGTGTGCGGCATGACGATGTCATTGCCGACCACACGAAAAGCGCTCGTATCACCGGGATGTAGCCAAGAGCTTCCGCAGAAGAAAAGTCGACCTTGTAGTCCGCCTTTGGCCTGTCGGGGGGATGTAGCCGAAGTCCGCTTAGCTGGCGCACCCGGTGTCACGCCGGTGTCACAACAGCGAACTTCCAACAGGTCGACGCCACACTAACTCGAACGCGCCGGGGCGGTGACGGTGCGCGGCCATAGCACCGATGCCGGTGTTATTGAAGTGGCAGACGATCCCGCACATGGGGCGTTGTTTTGTCCCGACCCGCGCTGAAGATCGGCCAACAGATTTCGGTGCGGTCAAAGCTGGCGAAATGGCCGGGTTCGGGGCCGAGGTAGTGTTCGCGGATCGGCCCTTGGTCGCTGATGAGATGTTCGGCGACGTAGGTGCCCAGTTGCCCGTAGCTGCGATCAATATCGGTGTGCGAACTCCCCTGGTGGGTCAGGATCGCGACCTCGGCGGCAGCAAGCACACGGGTACGCACAGGGCCCGGTGGGGCGATTGGATTGTCGGTGGGGATGAACACGGTGGCCTCGCCGCGGGATTCGGTGAACAGTTCGCGTTCATAGAGTCCACCGACCGGCCCGCTCGGGTGTGTTCCCGATTCTCGGAGTGCGTCACTCAACTGGTCCGCCACGGTAAGGAACCATGCGCCGACGTCGTCGATGTCGACCGTGGAGGTGATCGCCCACACGGCGGTCTGCGGTTCGAAGCGGAGTTCAACTGTGGCCTGCCGCGGCGCCGGGGAAAGCAGTTCGCCCAGCTCTCGGACCGTGTCCTGGGTCTGCTGTAGCTGCTCCTCCATACGTCGCAGGTGCGAGGCGATGATGTCGTTACGCTCGCCGACGTCGTCGGTGGCCAGCAGCGCTTTGACGTCGGGGATGGACATGCCCAGGTACCGGAATCGCTGGATGATGTGGGCTCGATCAACTTGGCCGGTGTCATAGAACCGGTAACCGCTGTGGGGGTCAACGTGCGCGGGCTCGAGCAGCCCAAGGTCGTGGTAATGCCGAAGTGCCTTCCTGCTCAGACGGGTCATCACCGAGAAGTCGCCGATTGACACCTGTGCACCCATGACCAACCAATCCCTTCCTCGCGGCCTCACGAGCTCGCCGAGTGGGCACCGCGGCGTGAATCCCATCGTGGAGCCTCCCCTTACAGGAAGGTCAACACAACGGTCGGGTGATCCCTCGGGCCCGCGCGCTTCGCGCGACGGATTCTGGCAGGGCGATGCCACCGGGACGGCATCACAAACGACCGGCTGGCATTTTGATGACTTTGGCGACAGGGGTTGACCTTTCCCTTAGGGCAAGGCCGACTCTCGGAATACGCCGCCAACCCGCCGAGTGCGAGGCAAGAGGAGGACACCGATGAGTGACGCAGATTCACTGACTGGGCAGCGTGCGCTCGTTACCGGGGGAACCAAGGGCATCGGCGCGGCCGTCGTCAGCCGCCTCGCCTCAGCGGGCGCCCGCGTCGCGACCACCGCCCGTACAGCTGCCCCAACTGCCGCCGAATTGTTCATCCAAGCCGACATCAGCACCGACGAGGGGGTCGACAAGACCGTCTCCGAAGTCCAAGAACACTTCGGCGGGATCGATATCGTGGTGCACAATGCGGGCGGGTACGACTTCGAACACGACGCCGCGCAACACACCGACGCCCAGTGGTCGCAGGTCCTGGCCCTGAACCTATTAGCACCTGTCCGCATCGACGGCGCCCTGATTCCCGGGCTCATCCAGCAAGGGGCGGGAAACATCGTGCACATCACCTCGATCGCCGCCGTCATGCCAACCACCGGGCCGTTGCCCTACGCCGCGGCCAAAAGCGCGCTCCGCACCTATAGCAAAGGCCTATCGGCCGAACTAGGCCCCGCTGGAATCCGAGTCAACTCGGTGTTGCCCGGCTTCATCCACACCGAAGGCGCGCAACGGGTGCTCGACGCCATAGCCGCGATGACCGGCGGCGACGACGAGTCCGCCAGCACGGAATTGATACGCCAGCTCGGCGGCATCGCCCTCAACCGCGCCGGCCGCCCTGACGAGGTCGCCGACCTCGTGGCCTTCGTGGTCTCCGATCGCGCGAGCTACATCACCGGAGTCGATTTCCATGTCGACGGCGGCACGATACCCACGGTCTGACCCATGAGAAATCCTGCCCGCCAAACAGACCCCTGCGACGCCGACAAGAAGCTCGAACCACGAACGCGACACCTCCACCCATGACCGGACTCACGCTTGGCCGTGCGGACCGATCCTGTCGCGTCGGACATCAGCCGAAACACGTTATAAGACAATTATTGTCGGCATCGCGCCCAAAGATCGAGGCCCCACAACAACACACCGCGCACGACAACAAACGAGAAAAGGATAGGTGTTCATGATGTCACGAGACATGTCGAAGTACGCCGCGATGCGGCCCTACTTCGAGGTCGTCGCCGAGGGCTTGAAGGGCTTGGTCGACGGCAGCGACTTCTTCGATATGCACGCCGAGGACGTGGTGGTCGAATACATCATCAGCGTCCCTGATTACCCGCACAGAGTCGTTGGGCGCGACGCGCTTGCCGAGTTGTACTCCGACTACGGGGATTCCATCGTGCAGTCCGGCAGCAGCGACGTGCACCGCTACTACGACCCCGCCAAGTCCGTAGTGGTTCTGGAGTACACCATTCACGGAACAGTGGTGCACACCGGAGCGTCCTACACCAACCGCTTCATCTCGGTGATCACAGTCAAGGACCGCAAGATCGTGCACTGGCGCGACTACCTGGACCCGTTGGCGGTGTTCGCTGCATTCGGCACAACGCCAGCACCCGGCGCACACGAGTCCTAACGCCGCTCCCGGTCGCACACACCAGCAGCCGGCGGCATTCACCGCATAGCAGGGCAATCAGCTGATCCGGCCCCGGGGCGGCGCCGGCGTCTCCTCCCGCCCACCGGCGCCGCGGACCGACCTCAGGGAACCAAGCCGGCGAGCAGTTCGGCCGCGATGCCCGTGAGGTTGACTGTGAGATCGCCGCCGGTAATCGACATCGGCGGCGTGGTTGCCGGAGTGACGGCTATCAGGCCGGCACCCACGAGAGCGATACCAGTGGTGATCCAAGGTTGAAGATTGCGCTGCATGAAGGGGCCCTTTACGCACATTCGAGATACGGCTGAGACAAAGCTGAAGGATGTCTGATGTGGATCTGAGAAATTTCACGTCAGATGTTGCACGTCCCGTTCGGCTGGTGGCAACGCGCCAGAGCGAACTCACAGCGGGACGTCTAGTAATTGCCTTTGTACCAACGGCGGGTAGGAAACTGGAGGAATGAACCCAAGTCGAGCGCGCGGTCGACCGCGCAGCCAGGAACGCCGCGACGCCGTCCTGAAAGCCGCAATGGAACTGATGCAGGAGGACGACCTGCGCAGGGCATCGGTCGACCGGATCTCCGCACGCAGCGGGGTCAGCAAGGCGACCATCTACAAATGGTGGCCGAACAGAACCGCGGTGGCTATCGACGCGTTTCTGCACCAAATGATGTCCGAGGCGCCCGTGCCTGACACCGGATCGGCGGCCGAAGACTTCCGCCTAACGTTGCGCGGCATGATGGGCTTCTACACCAGCCCACTTGGCGCGATCTACGCCCAACTCGTCGGCGAGTCGCAGTTCTACCCAACTGAACGCGAGCGGATACGAACACACCAGGTGAACGTGCGCCGAGCGGCCGTGAGGAAGATCTGGGACCGCGGAGTCGCACGCGGTGAGCTGGACCCGAACCTCGATCCCGAGGTCGCGCTGGATCTCATCTTCGGGCCAGCGATGTATCGGAGGGCGACCGGGCACGGAGGACTGACGCCAACCGACGCCGACGCCATCGTGGCCACCGCCATGCGGGCACTGACCAGCTGATCGGCATCGCCTCTGCCCAAGCGATATGCCCCTCGAAACCAAGCGCGCTCGCCATGTCGCGGTAGCGATTGCGGCATATCGTCGCTGCGGTCATCAGACCCTCCGCACGCCTCGCTCGCCGGTGCGGTTACGAGAACAGGTCCGCAAAGTTGACCGCGGTACCCAGGGCCCCAAACAACACGTTATCGGCACCTAGTAGCAGGTCGTATGGAACCAGTGCCGTGTCGGCGGATATCGGATCAAGGATCGCGTTCAACGCCAGTGAATACGGTAATGGCAGCCGGCGCAGCGCCCGCTCGCGTTGGTTGAGTTCATCGGCCACACGCGCAGCATGCAGATGTTTTCGTGGTGCTGACTCAGTATGGCGATACTGCAATCAGCACCGGCGCCAAGCGGACGCTGTGAGGGCCTTCACTGTGTTGGCGCCCTGGGGCGGGGCAGCAGGGCGGCGAGTTCGTCGCGGCTGGTGGTTCCGGTCTTCAACATCGCCCGATAGACGTGGCTTTCGACGGTGCGTAGGGACAGAGTCAGTCGCGCGGCGATTTCGCGGCTGGACAATCCCTCACCGATCAACATCACGATCTCGCGTTCCCGATCGGTCAGCGGCAATGGCTCGCCGGCCTGACCAAGCGCCGGAGTACTGACGCCGCATTGTTCGGCCAGAGCGGCGGCGCGTGTCGAGCAACCCAACGCCGATCCCCGAAGGCCTTGCCGGCGATACGTCAGGGCGGCCTGAGCGGCGGCGTCGACGGCGGCAACAAGGTCGCCTAGCCGCTCGAATTCTTCTGACAACGAGGCTAATTGGGCGGCGTCGCCGTCACGCAGGGCCTCGGCGAACCGCGCGGCCACGCCAACCCGAGGCCCCTCGACGATCCCCTCGAGCTGACGCAACCGAGGTGCGCTGGAACGGTCCCCGAACTGGGTGGCGGTCTGCAGACACATCACTTCCGCTGCGAATTGCCCCTTAGCGGCGGCCCTTTGGGCCGCCGACAACGAGACGGCGATCGCCTCGCTGGCCGCGCCCTCGCACGCGGCCACCCACGCCCGGGCCAAGCTTAACTCGTAGTCCAGCGACCGAAAGGGACGTCGCATCTTGTCCAGCGCGGCGAGCGCGGCGGCTGCCTCGTCAGTTGACCCGCGTACGGCTAGCGCGGTCGCGCGTGGGATGTGATAGCGGTACCCCCAGCCCAAAGGGTGGGTGCCGGACATGCCTACCGCTGCCTGTTCCAGCAACGCACACGCGGAACGAAGGTCGCCTGCACCGAGCGCGGCCCGACCCGCCACGGCAGCGCCGAGTAATTGAGCCGCTCCCGGAAGGTCGGCTGCCTGCTGCTGCACGCGTTCGACCACGTCAGCGGCATCGCCGATCTGCCCTGAAAGCACCAGCGCGCTGAGATGCGAATCAGCGATGTTGAACCTCATGTGCGGAGCGTCGAAAGAGCGCGTCGCAGCAGCGTATCCCGCTTCTGCAGTGCCCACCGCTGCGGTGGTGCGTCCGGCGTCCGCGGCTATGGTCGAGAGAGCCCAGGCTATCTCCGCACCAACGACGGCGGGCAGGTCATCGAGCGCGAGATTCTTCGACGCTTGCAACGCCTTATCGGGCTGGTCCATCGCGAACCAGTACACCGTGAGGAAGGCGTCGATATAGCTGTGAGCCTGCGGTGGCGTGGTGCGGGATGCGTCGTCGATGATTTCTTTCGCGCCTGCGGGGTCGCCGAGCGCCCAGAGCAGGTTGCTCGCGCGAAGGAACGCGAATCTTGCACGGTCGCCGTCAGTCAACTGGCCGGTATCAATCTCGGCGAGCACGGCGTCTGCCTCTTCACCACGGCCGAGCCACGAAAGAGCATGCGCGCGAACAAAGTTGGGTTCCACATCCACCCCGACGTGGATGGCCGCCTCCGCGAGTCGATCGGCCAGGGGCAGATCCGCCAGCCAGACGGCGCCGTGGGCTGCCCTGACGAGCAGGTCCGCGTCGGGTGCGAGGTCGGACTCGAGACTCAACGTGGCCCGCCGCACTACGACCTGGATGTCGTCGCGCTCACTGGACCTGGCGAGTTCGGCCGCGACAAGCCCGCGCAGCCGCCGCAACTTCGTGGGTGGCGCGCCTCTGCGGCGCACCTCACCGTAGAGCGGATGCCCAACCCGCACCTGCACACCGGCAACGGCAGGCTCGAGCGTGATCAGACCGCGGGTGTCGGCCTCCTCAACCGCGGCCGGATCAGTGATCCGCCGCAGCGCCGCCAGTTCGATCGGTTCCCCAACAGCCAGCGCGTCGACCACATCATTGACCGGGGCGGGTAGGTCCCCGATGCGAGATTCGATCAGCTCGACCAGGCTGGGCGGGATGATCGGATCACCGATCCAGCGCCAGTAGCCGTGCTTTTTTACGACGCGGCCGTCAGCGACCTCCTGCTCGACGATGTTCCGTAGATACAAGACGTTGCCGCGAGTAAGCCTCCAAAGCCGCTGAGCGGCATCCAGATCCACTGATCCGCCTAACGTCGCCGACAATAGGGTGGTGGTTTCGTCGAGCGACAGCGGCTGCAGATCAAGCCGCTCGAACCGGCCACCCTTCCAGATCTCCTGCACCGCAGCGGGAATGGGTTCACCGTCGCGAACGGTAAGCAGCAGTTTCGCCGCGCCGCGCTGCATGATCTGGTGCACAACGAATATCGACAAATCGTCGAGCAGATGCACGTCATCGACACACACCACTGCCGTGGCGTCCGGAGATGCGGCCGTCAGCGACTCGATCACCCCCCGCAGCAACTGAACGGTATCGGCGACACCCGACGGCGCCCACGCGGTGAAAGCACCCAGCGGAATCGCCCGAGCCGAAGATGTGCCGACCGCCCATCGGCATTCGCATCCCTGCGACTCAGCAGCAGACGAGGCCTCACGGGCGATCCGGCTCTTGCCCACACCCGCCGCCCCGTAGACAACGATCCCGGAAGCATCCGAAGCCAAGATGGCGGCCTCGATAGCTGCCATCTCCTCCGAGCGGCCAGTTAACGGCCACGGCAAGCGCACCTAAAAAGCCTACGTGCGATCACGCAGACGCTGGCGCTTATCGCAGCCTCTAATCATGCCGCTGATCGCTAACCGACCAAACCTCTTCTGGGAACCGTTTACGGCCCTATGCTGGTGAATTGGGACCTCGGGGGCCGGAGGCGGCGGAGGGTCTGATGACCGCAGCGACCGCGTGCCGCACGTGTGGCACCGAGCCGCGCGCGGGTGCCCGATTCTGTGATGGCTGCGGTGCACCGGTCGCGGCGCACGATACCCATGCGGAGTTCAAGCAGGTTACGGTGCTGTTCGCCGATGTGGTGCATTCGATGGATATCGCCGCGGCGGTGGGTGCGGAGCGGTTGCGCGAGATCATGGCCGAGCTCGCCGACCGCTGTGCGACGGTGGTGCAGCGCTACGGCAGCACGGTCGCACAGTGGACCGGCGACGGGATCATGGCGGTGTTCGGCGCGCCGGTGGCGTTGGAGGACCACGCCGTTCGGGGCTGTCTGGCGGCCTTGGGCCTACAGGAGGAGGCGACGCGGCTTGCCGTCGATGTACGTGAGCGCGACGGTATCGATCTGCGGTTGCGGGTCGGGCTGAACTCCGGCGAGGTGATCGCCGGTGAAATGGGTTCGGGCCCGTTCGGTTACGCCACCGTGGGTGAGCAGGTCGGGATGGCCCAGCGGATGGAGTCGGTGGCCCCGCCGGGTGGGGTGATGCTGAGCGCGTCGACGGCGCGACTGGTGGAGGGCGCGGCGAGTCTGGGTGAGTTGGAGTTGGTTCGGATC
>NZ_DATMLH010000107.1:0-7132 GCF_035570115.1 Mycobacterium sp. | reverse complement strand
GTCGGCGAACGCAGCGCCGCCCGCGCCTTTTCCGCGGCGGCTTCGCAGCGGGTCATCACCGCGTCCACGCACGATTCCACCGCGGTGCGCTCGGCCCGCTCCGCCGCGGATTCCCGCGTCGATGCGCGGCCGTCGAGAATTGCCGACGCCTCCCTGGGTCGGCCGAGATTCCAGATCAGGTTCGCTGCCCGCACCGTCGCCCAGTGATGTCCGTCGGGGTCATCCACGCCGATCCCGCCGAGGATCGCCTCCGCAGCGGCGCCGTGGCCGCGTCCGGCCAGGCTTATCGCACGCAGGCCGACAGCCTCGCCGGCACCAGCATCGGCTGCGGCGGTGGCGAATCGGTCCGACAGGTCCAGGTCGAGCAGCGTCATCGCGAACCGGGCCGCCTCCAGGAACAGCTGAGGGTCGGGGGGAAGGTCTGATTCGAGCGCGAGCAACGCCCGGCGCACCGTCGCGTGCAGGTCGGCGTCGGGTTCCTTGGCCAGCCGTTGCGCCAGCTTGCCTCGGATTCGCGACAGAAACATTTCTCTGCCCGCGGCGCGCCGAAGCTCACCGAACAGCGGATGTGCCAGTCGGGCCATGAGCTTGGAGCCGCTGCGTTCCACGGTGACCAGATGCATCTGTTCTGCCGCCTCGAGATCGCGCCCGTTCACCAGATCGCAGAGCACGTCGACCGGCAGCGGCTCGTACTGCGACAACGTATCGACGACCAGCGCGACATCGGGGCTGAGTCGGCTCAATTGCCGATCGACCATGTCGCCCATGCTGTCCGACACCGCGACGCGTTCGTCCCAGATCCAGACCCCGGCGACCTGCCGTATCGCGCCGGCGGCGATCTGGTCCTTGAGCAACTGCCGCAGAAACAGCGCGTTGCCTCCGGTCAGTTTCCAGAACCGGTTGGCGCTGCGACTATCGACCACGCCACCAAGCGTGGTCTCGATCATGCGGTGGGTGTCCGGAGCCGATAACGGTTGGAGGTCTAGGCGGTTGAGCAGGTCATCTTTCCACAGCGCCGTAATTGCGTCTGGCTCGTCGCCGCCCGTGCGCACCGTGACCAGCAGCCGTGTCCCGCGGGCCTGCGCCAATTGGTGCACGACGTGTGCCGACAATCCGTCGAGAAGGTGGGCGTCATCGACCCCGATCAAGACACGGCCGTTACGTTGTTGGGTGACAAAGGAACTGACGATGCGTCGCACATCGGATATCGGGTCGGTGAGGTTGTCGCATATTGACGCGGTGAACGCGCCCAGTGGGAGCTGTCGCGCAGACTGGGTGCCCACAATCCAATATGTTCGCTCGCCTGACGCTTCGGCCTGGGCCAGCACTTCACGGGCGAGCCGGGTCTTGCCCACGCCAGCTGCTCCGACGATGACGGCGCCGGAGTAATTCCCAACTCGGCTGAGCGCACGGCGAATCGCGTCTAGTTCGTTGTCGCGCCCGGTCAGCGGGTCGCCGCTGATCACGGGCCGACTATAACCCGCGTGTCGAATTGGCGGCACGAATTCAGCAGCTATTTATAGGACGTGCCGTTGAAGCACTTCGAGGATTTCACCGCTTCGGACACCCTCGATGCGGCGCAGGAGGTCGCGGAGGTCGTTACGGCTGTTTGCAGGGTGTCAAGCCGTGCGGACGCTTCGGTGACGGGCTTTAGCCACCAATCGTCGCCGGTGAAGTCGCGATAATTCGAGAGATCGAACATTTCGGATGCTCTCCTAACGCTCTGAGGACTTTCGCAAACAACGTATGGCCCCCGTGGCTCGACAGCATGAGTAGTGGACTACCTCAGTTCTTCGTAATGCCGTGAAACACCTTCGCGCCGCCGAAGCGCTCATGCGCGCTCAGCCGAGGGTCTCCCAGAAGCGGGTGAGGGCCGCCGCGCCACGAACCGGATCTTGCACCATCCACCAGTGTCCGAGCCCGTCGAGCACTTCCGTGCGGGCACCGGCCCGCTCGGCCGCCCGGCGGCGGAAGTCGTCGGAGCCGACATAGTGATCTTCCGTGGCCAGCAGCGAAAGTCCTGGCCGGGCGGCGGCGTTCTCCAGGGCCCTACCCGCCTCGGCAATCGCGGGTTGGCGCGCCGAGCGGTATAGCAGCAGGATGGCCCGACCCATCTCCGGACCCTGGCCCGCGGCAATCTGCTCGGCAATGTTCGACGGAATGCCCAACGAAACCATCCGGTCGGTTCGGTCTTGGACCGTGCCGCCAAGCATGGTGTCGACCAGCTGCTCGCCGTCGCCGGGCGTCTGCCAGATCTGGGCGAGATCGTGCCACACGTAATCCGGGTCGAACAGCCCGACGACGTCGCTGACCCAGCTGCGCACCAGTTCGGGTCGATGCATGACCACGTTCACCACGTGGCCGCCGCCCCAGTCGTGCCCGACCAAGTGGACCGGTTCGTCGAAGCCCTCCAGCTCGTCTTCGAGCCAGTCCCGATAAGCCAGGTAGGTCGCGGAGAATCCGTCGGGCAGCGGCGCGCCGAATCCCGGTGGTGACAGCCGTACCACGTCGTCGCGTCCGAGGGCCTCGACGAGCGGCTCCCAAATTGCGGCAGTCTCCGGATTGCCATGCACCAGTACGATTGTCATGGTCGACATCCTGGCATGGCGAACCGGCGACGCGGGACTTCTTGGCGGGCGTTCATGCTGATTACTCCGACGGGCCAGCTACTTCAGCGCGTCGAGGCCGTGAATCACGTTGCCGACGGCCCAGATTGACGGTCGCAACCCGGTAGAGGAAGCGGGGATTGAGCAGCCGAGCAGGGGGATCGAGGAGCGCGGTAACCCGGAAGAACTGGCCGCCGACCACGGCATCTGACTCGCACGCGGCCTGTACCCAATCCACCAGACCGCTCGTCATGCGCATCGACGGTGTCCGGCGTCCTTCCACTTCCGGGAAAGCCAGGTCCGAGCCAGCCGCGATCTGCCAAGCCACACCAATCGATTTCGCTGTCGCACGGAAATATCGCCGGGCGAGGTCGTTAACACCTCGACGCAAACAGTTCCGTAGGGCCGCAGCGTCCAACGCCGCCACCGACATTCCCTGCCCATAAACGGGATTGAAGCTACATATCGCATCGCCGCAGACCAGCAGGCCAGCGGGGAATCGCCGCATCTTGTCGTAGCGTCGCCACTGGCTCGATGGCATGCGGTGTTGCACCACCGGTCCGATTGGCTCGCCGGCCCGCACTGCGGCCAGCAGGTGCGGCGGGGCGTATTCCCGGGCGAAGGAGAGCATTCCCGCCAAATCACGGGGCGGCTCACGCCCCACCATCCCGAAGACGGTAAATATCCACGAGTCGTTCTCGTAGCCGAGGAGAAACATCCCAGTAGGCCGGCCCGGCGCCGCGCCGATAAGGGACAGCTTCTCTTTCAGAGTGCCCGGCGGGATCCGAAGTCGCTGGCTGGCATAGGTCGTGTGCATGACGATGTGGTCCTCAGCCGGCCGCCCATACCCGAGACTTTCCAGAAACGCCGGGGTGTGCGCAGCGCGGCCCATGGCGTCCATGACTAGATCCGCCGTCAGCTCCTGCTCGGCGCCGCCGGCGCGGTCGACCACTCGCACACCGGTGACGCGTTCGCGATCCGTCGTCGACGTCAGCTCGGCCACGTCCTGGCCGCCGTGGATCGTCACGTTCCCGATCGCCCGGAGGCGCCGCCGGATGTGGTACTCCAGAAACGGTCTACTCGCCATGTACATCGCCGTCGCTTTGGGATCGATGGCTAACGTGCCGGACCGCAGAAACTCGTGGCCGCCGAAACACACGTACAGCTTGGACGCGTCCGCGTCGTCCCACACCGGCGCGCCGCCGGCAACCAACTCATCGAGAATCCCGGGAAAGAGCTCATCCAAGATCTGCGCACCGCTCGGCAGAAGAGCATGAACGTGCCGACCCTGCGGTACCCCCCGCCGATTGGCTGGATCGTCGGGCAGTACATCTCGCTCGACAACCGTGACGGTGCGGAAGAAGTCGGCGAACACCCTTGCAGCGAGCAGCCCGCCCATGCTTGCGCCCAGAACGATCGCACGCTCACCTAGCACCGGCATGACGACGCTCCAGCCTCGCGGTCGCGGGTTCTTCAGCCGAACCAGCAATGCCGGAAAGGTAGCAGGCGATTCACGGCATTGTCAGATATTGACCGATGTACAACGACTGGCCCGGACATCGTCACGGCCAGTCCGAGGTGGACCGGTTCATGAATCCGGCTGATGGCGCCTCTTCGACTCCGGCTGATGGCCCCTTTTCGCTCGCCCGCTTACGCGGGCTCGCTCATCGACTCCGGCTGATGGCTCCTCTTCGCTCGCCCGCTTACGCGGGCTCGCTCATCGTCGCGGCTGCCAGACCACGACTGCGGTGCTCTTGGGCACCACGGCGACGTCGCGTCGCTGGTTGGCCCGCAGCGCTTCGATCTCGGCGGCCATCTCGGTCAGCCGGGACTTCAACGCCTCGACCTGATTGGTCAACTCGATAACGCGTTTGATCCCAGCCAGATTGACGCCCTCGTCCTGAGACAGACGTTGCACTTCGCGGAGCAGCTCGACGTCGTGCTGCGAATAACGGCGCCCACCACCGGAACTGCGGCGGGGGCTGACCAGGCCGAGCCGGTCATAGGTACGCAGCGTCTGCGCATGCATGCCCGCCAGCTCGGCGGCCACCGAGATCAAAAAGGTCCGCGCCTCGTCCTTTTTGGCCATCAGCGATTACCTGCCCACCCGGCCCGTGGGTCGAAACCACCGGAGCGCTCGGCGACCGCGTAGGCCTCCAACGCCTCCTTCGCGGCGCCATCCAGGTTCGGCGGGACTGCGACTTTGACGGTGACCAGCAGGTCACCCTGGCCGCCGGAACGCTTGGGCACACCGCGTCCACGAACCCGCAGGATGCGGCCGTCGGCCGTGCCCTTGGGCACCCGAACACCAACCTTGCCGTCCAGAGTCGGCACTGAAAGCGTTGTACCCAAAGCTAATTCGGTGAAGCTGACCGGCACCGTGACGGTGAGGTCATCGCCGTCGCGGCCAAAGACCTTGTCCGGCGTCACGTGCACGGTGACATACAGGTCACCCGACGGGGCGCCGCGCAGTCCGGCCTCACCCTGACCGGCCAATCGGATCCGTTGTCCGTCCTCGACGCCAGGTGGGATCCGCACGTTGATGGTGCGGGTGCGGGTGGTGACACCGGTCCCCTTGCATTCCTCGCAAGGGTGCTCGATGATCGACCCGCTGCCGCGGCAGTCGGTGCACGGCTCGGAAAAGCCGAAAGCGCCTTGGTTACTGCTGATTACACCCGAGCCGTTACAGGTCGGGCACACCTTCGGACTGGTGCCCGGCCTGGCTCCGCTGCCGTGACAGTTCGTGCACGGCGCCGGGCTGGTCAGCCGCAGCGGCATCGCCACGCCCTTGGTGGCCTCCATGAAGCTCAGCTCGGCTTCGGTCTCCAAGTCGTTACCGCGACGTGGCCGGCTGGGACGCGGCGCAGCCCCGCGGCCGAACAAGCCGCCGAACAGATCGCCGATGTTGGTGCCACCGCTGCGGCCGGCGGCGTCGAACAAATCGTTGAGGTTGAACTCGGCCCCATCGGCGCTATAGCTGCCCCCGCCGAAGCCGCCGGCGAAGTCGCCGCCGTTGAATCGGCGACCGAATCCGCGTCCGGCGAACAGTCGACGGGTTTCGTCGTACTCCTTGCGCTTGGCCGGATCCGTCAGCACTTCCTTGGCCTCGGAGACGGCCTTGTACCGATCTTCGGCCGCCTTGTTGCCGGGGTTGCGGTCTGGGTGATTCTCGGCGAGCAGCTTGCGGGCCACCCGCTTGATCTCGTCTTGCTCGGCGTCAGGAGAGACGCCCAGCTCCTTGTAGAAGTCCTTTTCGACCCATTCGCGTTGGGCCATATCGCGTCACCCCCTCGCACCTTTCTGTTGTTGTCCTGTCCCGTCCGAACCGGTCGTTACGTGTCCGACGGCTCTGATTCTGCGTTGTGCTCACCCTCGTTCGCGTCGTTATCGACTGTGTCGACGGTCTCGGATTTGGCGGCCCCCTCGGTCCCGGCGTCACCGGTCGAGTCATCCGGGATGGTGTCCACCACCCCGACCAGCGCGTGCCGCAAAACCTGGTCACCCAGTTTGTAGCCGTGCCGCATCACGTTGCCGATCACCGGCTTCGAGCCCTCCGACCCGTCACCTTCGTGTTGTACGGCCTCGTGGAGCACCGGGTCGAAGTCGTCGCCCTCGGCGCCGAACGCCGTCAAGCCAAGCCCGGTTAGTGCGCCGAGCAATTTGTCGGCGACCAACTTCAGCGGCCCCGACTCGAGATCTCCGTGACTGCGTGCGCGGTCGAGATCGTCGAGCACGCCCAGTAATTGGGTGACGACGGAAGCCTTTGCGCGCTCGGCGGTCGCCTCCTGATCGCGCAACGCCCGCTTGCGGTAGTTGGCGTAGTCGGCTTGCACCCGCTGCAGATCGGCGGTCAGCTCCGCAATCTTGTCCGCGGTGGCTGCGCCGTGCTCCGCTTTCGTATCTGTGGCATCCGGCGCCGCCCCGCTGGGGGCGGCTCCGGAAGCCACGTGGCGTACTTGGCCGGTCTCGGGATCAATCCGCCGCTTGTCGGTGACGGTTACCTGTTCGCGTGGATTGGATTCGCTCACTGGGCCTCCCGGTCATCGTCGACCACCTCCGCGTCGACGACGTCGTCGGCGCCGCTCGCGCCGGCCTCACCGCTGCCGCCCGCCGCATGCTCGGCCTGGGTGGCCTCGTAAATCGCCTGCCCGAGGGCCTGCGATTCCTGGCCCAGCTTCTCCATCGCGGACTTGATCGCGCCGATGTCGGTGCCCTCCAACGCCGTCTTGGCTTCCGCCACCGCGGCGTCGACCTTGTTCAGCGTGTCCTCGGGGACCTTCGAACCGCCCTCAGCCTCGCGCTGCTCCTTGACGAACTTCTCCGTCTGGTAGACCAGCGTTTCGGCCTGGTTGCGAACGTCGGCTTCCTCGCGACGCTTGCGGTCTTCGTCAGCGTGCGCCTCGGCGTCCTTGATCATCCGGTCGATCTCTTCCTTGGACAGGCCGGAGCCCTCCTGGATCTTGATCGTGTTCTCCTTGCCGGTGCCCTTGTCCTTGGCCGTGACGTGCACGATGCCGTTGGCGTCG
>NZ_DATMLH010000106.1:0-2844 GCF_035570115.1 Mycobacterium sp. | reverse complement strand
GCAGTCGTCGAACCGCCCCTCAAGCTTGTGCTGCTGGAAAACCCCGGCCATGGTGGCACCCTCAACCATCTCGGCGTCGAAGTCGGCACCAGCGACACCGTCCACACCGAAATCGCCCGGCTCACCGACGAAGGCTTATTCACCCAGGAAGAGCTCAACACCACCTGCTGCTTCGCCGCCCAAGACAAAGTCTGGGTCACAAGCCCCAGCGGTGAACGCTGGGAGGTCTACACCGTCTTGGCCGACTCCGACACCTTCGGATCCAACGCCGACCAAACCTGCTGCACGGCATAACCCCTCGGCTCGATCGGGGTGGGATCGACTGCCGTCGCTGCCAGCAGCCAGGCCAACTCTTCTTCCGCTTCAGGACGTCGCCGGGCGGCGTCACGCGGATGGCGAGAAGTCGATGTCATCATAGGAGAGTGCGGTTACCGCAGTCGACAGATCCGCGGCCACGCAACGTCGGGATCCTTTTGGCCGCTGGTGCCGGCCGCCGATACGGCAAGCCGAAGGTACTAGTTGATGGTTGGCTGGACACCGCGGTTGCTGCGCTGCGCGATGGGGGATGCGCCGACGTCGTTTTGGTCTTGGGTGCCGCCGAGGTCGCTCCCCCGCGCGGCGTCACCGCGATCACCGCTCGGTACTGGCATGAGGGCCTCAGCGCTTCAGTGCGTGCGGGTCTACTGCAGGCCGACGGCATGCACGCCGACTATGCCGTGCTGCATGTCATCGACACTCCCGATGTGGGCGCAGCAGTGGTGTCGCGGGTGTTGGGTCGCGCGTTGAGCTCCGAAAGTGGGCTTGCGCGAGCGTATTTCGATGGACGGCCCGGACATCCGGTGGTGATAGCGCGGCGGCACTGGCCCGAGGTGCTGGCCCTGATATCCGAGGATCGAGGCGCGGGTGCGTACCTGAGCACCAGGCGCGACGTAGAAATCGTCGACTGCGCCGATCTTGCGGGCGGTCAGGACATAGATGAGCTTTAAGCCGCGTAAGCGCCGTTCGGTGCGCGCTTACGGCGCTGCCGCTAACTCCAGAGCGTGACGTGCACCTTTGGGCGGAATCTGGTCACCCCGACGCCAGTTCCCCGGATCATCGCCTGGATGCACCTCGGCGTGGTGATGAAGCGGACCAGTTCGGACACGGCGGGCTGGCGGGCTGACGGTGGCAGCGTCGCTACACACCACTCGCCCGACCTGTCCAGCCCGGGGCCGATCACGTGGGTCAACCGCCCGGCGGAAAGGTCTTTGGCGATCGCGAAACCGATGGTCAACGTGACGCCGCCAACCCGCTGAACCTCCTCGAGCGCGGCGGCCTCGCTCTGAAAGATTCGTTGTTGTGACTCCGGAATTGCCAAGCCACGCAACATGGTTGCGATCTCGCCGCCCACGCTACCTGCCGATGGTCCGAGCATCCACTGTTGTTGTCGCAACAGCCCGGGCGTCGGAACACCTACGACCAGTGGGCTATTCGGCGGCGCCACGGTGATGATCTGATATTTCAGAAAGGGACGCACGAAGATCGAAGCGTCGGAGCCGAGCGAACTTTCACTTGCCGGTCCGATCGCGATGTCAACGGCGCGCGAACAAATCAGGTCGCGGAATTGGCTCGTCGGGTGCACGCTCAACTCGACAGACAAGTCGTCGGCCCGCGACGAGAAGAGCTCGATCAGGCCCGGTGCGGCGTGTTCGGCGAAGGCGCTGGACGCGGCGATCCGCAGCAGGCGGCGCCCGTGGGCGGCCTCGGTGACCTCGATCGCGGTTTGCTGTTGCAGACCCAGGATCTCGACCGCGCGGCTGGCCAGCCGGAGTCCGCCCGGCGTGAACGCCAGTCCGGCACCGGTCTTGGTGAACAACGGGTCTTCGAGTTCCTTGCGTAGCGCTGCCACGTGCATCGAGACACCGGCGTCGGATACGCCTAGTTCCGCGGCAGCCGCTCGGACCGAACCCAGACGAACCACCGCCGAATAGGCCCGAAGTTGAGCCGGAGTCATGGAACGAGCCTACTTCGGGGCCTAGTTTGAGAGATGTGCGTGACGTGCTTGCCGAGCTCATGTCGATCTGGCGTGCTGATGACACCGCAGGGCTCGGGACGGTAGTGCGAACATTCCACTCGGCGCCGCGGCCGCCTGGGGCCTCGATGGTGGTAGCTCCGGACGGTTCAGTGAGTGGGTCGGTGTCGGGTGGCTGCGTAGAGGGCGCTGTTTATGAACTGGCCACCGAGGTGGCGCAAACCGGGACTCCACGGCTGCACCGCTATGGGGTCAGCGACAGCGATGCCCTCGCGGTCGGCCTGACCTGCGGCGGCATCATCGACATCTTCGTCGAGTCGGTGTCGCGAGCGACGTTCCCCGACCTTGACGAGGTGGCCGACGACGTCGGTGAGCACCGTGCTGTCGCGGTTGCGACCGTCATCGCCCACCCGGACGCGCAGTGGGTTGGCCGCAGGCTGGTCATCCGACCGGACGCGGTGACCGGATCGCTGGGTTCGGCGCGTGCCGACGCCGCGGCCGCCGACGACGCGCGCGGCTTGCTCGCGGTGGGCCGCAGCGAAGTCCTTGAGTATGGACCCGACGGGCAGCGTCTGGGCGCAGGCTTGGAGGTCTTCGTGTCCAGCTACGCTCCGCGCCCGCGGATGCTGGTGTTTGGTGCCATCGACTTCGCCGCCGCCCTGGCCCAGCAGGGATCATTTCTCGGCTACCGGGTTACCGTCTGCGATGCCCGCCCGGTGTTCGCCACCCGAGCACGTTTTCCAACGGCCGACGAGGTGGTTGTCGACTGGCCGCACCGGTATCTTGCCGCCCAGGCCGAGGCGGGCACCATCAACGAGAGCACGGTGATCTGT
>NZ_DATMLH010000105.1:0-5187 GCF_035570115.1 Mycobacterium sp. | reverse complement strand
GTGCCCCCGGCAGGATTCGAACCTGCGGCCTTCTGCTCCGGAGGCAGACGCTCTATCCCCTGAGCTACGGGGGCGCACGCGAGAAATGCTGCGCCAACGGGCCACGACAGACTAACGCATCACGGCGGCCGGCTGGGCACCGGAACGGATTCGGGGCCTGAGGACCTCAGCCAATAGGATGGCCTGCGTGAACCCCGCCGACCTGGCCGAGCTGCTCAAGGCCGCCGCGACCGCGGTGCTGACCGAGCATGCGCTCGACACCGCCGCGCTGCCGCCGACGGTCACCGTCGAGCGGCCGCGCAACCCCGAGCACGGCGACTACGCCAGCAACCTGGCGATGCAACTCGGCAAGAAGATCGGCGTCAATCCGCGCGAGCTGGCCGGATGGCTGGCCGAGGCGCTGGCAGAGGCTGACGGCATCGCGTCGGCGGAGGTGGCCGGGCCCGGCTTCATCAACCTGCGCCTGGACGCGTCGGCGCAGGGCGTCATCATCAACAACGTCATCGACGCCGGCCACACCTACGGCAACTCCGTCGCCGAGGCCGGACACAAGATCAACCTGGAGTTCGTCTCGGCCAACCCGACGGGGCCCATCCACATCGGCGGCACCCGCTGGGCCGCGGTCGGTGACGCACTTGGCCGGCTGCTGTCGACGCAGGGCGCCGAGGTGGTACGCGAGTACTACTTCAACGACCACGGCGCCCAAATCGACCGGTTCACCAACTCGCTGATCGCGGCGGCCAAAGGCGAGCCCACTCCGGAAGATGGCTACGCCGGCAGCTACATCGCCGACATCGCCGCGCAGGTCCTAAAGGAAGCACCCGACGCGCTGAGCCAGCCCGACGCGGTGCAGCACGAGACTTTCCGCAAGATCGGCGTCGACTTGATGTTCGCGCACATCAAGTCGTCGCTGCACGACTTCGGCACCGACTTCGACGTCTACACCCATGAAGAGTCGATGCACAGCAGCGGCCGTGTCGAGCAGGCGATCGCCCGGCTTCGCGTGAACGGCAACATCTACGAAAAGGACGGCGCAACCTGGTTGCGCACCAGCGCTTTTGGTGACGACAAGGACCGCGTCGTGATCAAGAGTGACGGCCAGCCCGCCTACGTCGCCGGTGATCTCGCCTACTACCTGGACAAGCGGGAACGCGGCTTCGACCTGTGCATCTACATGCTGGGCGCCGACCACCACGGCTACATCTCCCGGTTGAAGGCCGCCGCGGCCGCGTTCGGTGACGACCCGGCCACCGTCGAGGTGCTCATCGGCCAGATGGTCAACCTGGTCCGCGACGGCCAGCCGGTGAAGATGAGCAAACGGGCCGGCACCGTGATCACGCTCGACGACCTGGTCGAGGCGATCGGCGTGGATGCCGCCCGCTACAGCCTGATCCGCTCATCGGTGGACACCCCGATCGACATCGACCTGGCGCTGTGGTCATCGGCGTCCAACGAAAACCCGGTGTACTACGTGCAATACGCGCATGCCCGGCTCTCCGCATTGGCCCGCAACGCCGCCGAGCTCGGGCTGATCCCTGACACCAGCCACCTCGAGCTGCTCACCCACGATAAGGAGGGCGCGCTGGTTCGAACTCTCGGCGAGTTCCCACGGGTGCTGAAATCCGCCGCGTCACTGCGCGAACCGCACCGAGTGTGCCGCTATCTGGAAGACCTCGCCGGCGACTACCACCGGTTCTATGACTCGTGCCGGGTGTTGCCGCAGGGCGACGAACAACCCAACCAGCTGCACACGGCGCGACTGGCCCTATGTCAAGCCACCCGCCAGGTCATCGCCAATGGGTTGGCCATCCTGGGTGTCCGCGCACCGGAGCGGATGTGAACGCACATCCAGCCGGCCCACGGCACGCCGAAGAGTTCCATCACGGGGGCGTTCCACCGCGACCCGCGACGGCAGACGAACTCCTGCAACTGGCACCGAACGTCTGGCCGCACAACGCGGTCCGCGGCGACGACGGAGTCGTCAGCGTCGCCGGTGTCACGCTGAACTGGCTCGCACAGGAGTACGGCACGCCACTTTTCGTCGTGGACGAAGCGGATTTCCGGGCGCGCTGCCGCGAGATCGCTGCGGCATTCGGCGGTGGTGCGAACGTGCACTACGCCGGCAAGGCCTTCCTGTGCAGCGAAATAGCGCGGTGGATCGACGAGGAAGGCCTCTCGCTGGACGTCTGCACCGGCGGCGAGCTGGCGGTCGCGCTGCACGCGAACTTCCCGCCTGAGCGGATCGCGCTGCACGGCAACAACAAATCGGTCGCCGAGCTGACCGCGGCGGTCAAGGCCGGCGTCGGTCGTGTCGTGCTCGACTCGATGACCGAGATCGAGCGCCTCGATGCCGTCGCCGGTGAGGCCGGTGTCGTTCAGGATGTGCTGGTGCGCGTCACTGTCGGCGTCGAGGCCCACACCCACGAGTTCATCTCCACCGCCCACGAAGACCAGAAGTTCGGCCTGTCGCTGGCCAACGGCGCGGCGATGGCCGCGGTCCGACGGGTATTCGCCACCGATCACCTCCGATTGGTGGGTTTGCACAGTCACATCGGGTCGCAGATTTTCGACGTCGGCGGTTTCGAACTTGCGGCGCACCGGGTGATCGGCCTGCTGCGCGATGTCGTCGCCGAGTTCGGCGTCGAAAAGACCGCACAGATTTCCGCCATCGATCTCGGTGGCGGCCTGGGCATCTCGTATTTGCCGGACGACGATCCGCCGCCGGTTCGCGAACTCGCCGACAAGCTCGGGTCCATCGTGCGCAATGAATCCGCGGCGGTGGGCTTGCCGGTTCCCCGGTTGGTCGTTGAGCCAGGCCGGGCCATCGCCGGGCCCGGGACCATCACGCTGTATGAGGTTGGCACCGTCAAGGATGTCTGGGTGAGCACCACAGCGCATCGCCGGTACGTCAGCGTGGACGGGGGG
The DNA here is from genome assembly GCF_035570115.1 of Mycobacterium sp. Lineage (GTDB taxonomy): Bacteria > Actinomycetota > Actinomycetes > Mycobacteriales > Mycobacteriaceae > Mycobacterium. The sequence goes on along the minus strand of NZ_DATMLH010000105.1, from coordinate 2,262 downwards.
ATGAGCGACAACATTCGGACTTCGCTGTACGGGGCGGAATACGACGTTCGACTGGTCTCCCGGGCCACCGATGCGCCCCCGGCGCTGGCGCGTGTGGTCGGAAAACACTGCGAAAGCGGCGATATCGTCGTCAGGGATACCTGGGTGCCCGACGACATTGCGCCGGGCGACCTGGTCGCGGTCGCCGCCACCGGTGCGTACTGCTACTCGCTGTCAAGCCGCTACAACCTGATCGGCCGCCCAGCGGTGGTGGCTGTGCGCGATGGGCGGGCCCGTCTGATCCTGCGCAGGGAGACCGTCGACGATTTGCTGAGTCTGGAAGTGAGGTGAAGGCGTGAACCGCGCCGACGACGATGCGGAGCGCAGCGATGAGGAGGAGTGGCGCACATGAACGGTGGTGAAAAGCCGGTCGGTGTAGCGGTATTGGGGCTGGGCAATGTGGGCAGCGAGGTTGTTCGCATCATCGAGGACAGTGCCGACGATCTCGCTGCCCGGATCGGCGCGCCGCTGGTGCTGCGCGGCATCGGTGTACGGCGGGTAGCCGCAGACCGGGGTGTACCGATCGATCTGCTCACCGAAAACGTCGATGAACTGGTCGGCCGCAACGACGTCGACATCGTCGTCGAGGTGATGGGGCCGGTCGAGCCGTCTCGCAAGGCGATCCTGTCCGCGCTGGAGCATGGCAAGTCGGTCGTGACGGCGAACAAGGCTCTGCTGTCGGTCGCTGCTGGAGAGCTCGCGCAGGCTGCCGAAAATGCCCATGTGGACCTTTATTTCGAGGCAGCCGTGGCGGGTGCCATCCCGGTGATCCGGCCGCTGACCCAGTCGCTGGCCGGCGACACGGTGCAGCGGGTAGCCGGGATCGTCAACGGCACGACCAACTACATCCTCTCCGAGATGGACAGCACCGGCGCCGACTACGAGCGCGCGCTGGCAGACGCGAGCGCACTCGGCTACGCCGAGGCCGATCCCACCGCGGATGTCGAAGGCTACGACGCCGCAGCGAAAGCCGCGATCCTCGCGTCCATCGCGTTCCACACCAGGGTGACCGCCGACGACGTCTACCGCGAGGGCATCACCTCGATCACCCCGGATGACTTCGCGTCCGCGCGCGCCCTCGGCTGCACGATCAAGCTGCTCTCGATTTGCGAGCGAATCACGACCGGCGATGGCCAGCAGCGGGTTTCGGCTCGGGTCTACCCGGCGCTGGTGCCGTTGTCGCATCCCCTTGCTACGGTCAGCGGCGCCTTCAACGCCGTGGTGGTCGAGGCGGAGGCCGCGGGTCGACTGATGTTCTACGGTCAGGGCGCCGGCGGAGCGCCGACCGCATCGGCGGTAACCGGCGATCTGGTGATGGCCGCCCGTAACCGGGTGTTGGGCAGCCGCGCGCCGAAGGAGTCGAAGTACGCTCAACTGCCGATCGCGCCAATGGGTTTAATCTCTACCCGCTACTACGTCAGCATGAACGTTGCTGACAAGCCGGGCGTATTGTCCTCGGTTGCTGCAGAATTCGCCAAGCGCGAAGTCAGCATCGCCGAAGTTCGCCAGGAAGGTGTCGTCGGCGAGGGCGGGCACCGGGTAGGAGCCCGCATCGTGGTGGTCACCCACAGTGCCACCGACGCCGCACTGTCCGAAACCGTGGATGCCCTGGCTGATCTCGACGTGGTACAGGGTGTGGCCAGCGTCCTGCGGCTGGAAGGAACCAGCGAATGAGTCCGGCAAGCGCCGCCAAGACCGGCATTCATCGGCCGTGGCCGGGTGTGATCGCGGCCTATCGGGATCGGCTACCGGTCGGCGACAACTGGGCTCCCGTCACCTTGTTGGAGGGCGGCACCCCGCTGATACCGGCAACCAGGCTCTCGGCAAAGACCGGCTGCACGGTTCATCTCAAGGTCGAGGGCCTCAATCCCACCGGCTCCTTCAAGGACCGCGGCATGACGATGGCCGTCACTGACGCGGTGGCCCGCGGCCAGCAGGCCGTGCTGTGTGCATCGACCGGCAACACATCTGCCTCGGCGGCGGCTTACGCCGCCCGCGCCGGCATCACCTGCGCGGTACTGATCCCGCAGGGCAAGATCGCGATGGGCAAGCTGGCGCAGGCCGTGATGCACGGCGCCAAGATCATCCAGATCGACGGCAACTTCGACGACTGCCTGGAACTCGCCCGCAAGATCGTCGCCGACTTCCCGACGATCTCGTTGGTCAACTCGGTCAACCCCGTCCGCATCGAGGGCCAGAAGACAGCGGCGTTCGAGATCGTCG
>NZ_DATMLH010000104.1:0-2261 GCF_035570115.1 Mycobacterium sp. | reverse complement strand
CATGATCTGGTTCGTCATCACCGATCAGGCCATGGATCAGACGCCGATGGGCAAGGGCACCAACCTGCTGGCGGGAAGCGCGGCGCAGATCACCGACATGCTCAAGCGCTACCGGGAAGCCGGGATGACGATGCCATTGCTTTGGCCGCCGTTCCAGGACGTTCCGGTAGCTAAGACGCTGGACGACCTCAAGCGTCTGAAGGAAGAAATCATGCCCAAAGTCGACGCTATGTGAGAGGAACGCAATGTCCGAGCTTGAGGGTAAGCGGGTTTTCGTCACCGGGTCCGGTGCCGGCATCGGCAAGGCGATCGCGGCGCTGTTCACGGAACGCGGCGCCCGGGTCGTGGTCAGCGACATCAACCCAGAAACGGCCAAGCAGTCAGCCGAAGAGATCGGCGCCGCAGGAGTGGCTAACTGCGACGTCACGGACGAGGGCCAGGTACAGGCCGCGGTCCAGCAATCGGTCGACATCCTCGGCGGTCTCGACGTCCTGGTCAACAATGCCGGGATCGAGATCTCCTCGCCGCTGCTCCAGCAGTCAACAGAAAGCTTCGACAAGATCTTCGCGGTCAACGTACGCGGTCCGTTCGTCGCGATGAAGGCGGCAATTCCGCACCTGATCGCCTCGAAGGGCAACATCGTCAACATCGCCTCGATCGCCGGGGTCGGCGGCAGCCCGCTGCTCGGCTCCTACTGCGCGACGAAGGCGGCGCTGATCCAGCTCACCCGGGTCGCGGCGGTGGAGATGCGGGCGGCCGGCGTGCGAGTCAACGCGGTCTGCCCAGGCTTTGCCGACACCGCCATGGTCGCCCGGCTCGTACCCGACTTCGAGGCGGCGACCCAGATCCCGTTCGGCGATCTCGTCGCGATGAAGCAGGGCAGGCTCGGCACCCCGGAGGACATCGCCGAGGTCGCCGCCTTCCTCGCGTCCGACCGGGCGTCGTGGGTCACCGGCAGCCACTACATCCTCGACGGCGGATTGACTGCCTCACTCGTTTAACGCCTGCGCCGGCAACCGGCGGGAAGCTCCTGTGAAGACACAGAAGCCACCGCCCGTTCGGAAAAAAAGATTTGACCGAACGGGCGGTGGCTTTACCTAGTGATCAGAGTCAGACCGCGCGAACGTGCTCGGCCTGCGGGCCCTTCTGACCCTGCGTGATGTCGAACTCGACCCGCTGGTTCTCCTCCAGGCTGCGGTAGCCGCCGGACTCGATCGCGGAGAAGTGGACGAAGACGTCCTGGCCCCCGCCATCGACACTGATGAACCCGAAACCCTTGTCCGAGTTGAACCACTTGACTGTTCCCTGCGCCACGCGCATGTCTCCCTACCTACGATGGGTCCCCGCACTGCGCGGGAACCGGCAGTACATCCGCGAGCGCGCTATGAAACACGTACACAGAAGCTACGACCGCCAGCATTTAACCACACCTGAGGCCAGACCATTCCCATCCGGGCGGAATCAGGCGAACGCGAGCGCAATCCCGCCCTCAGCTCACCGTCCACTTCCCACATCGTTGCCGGGCGCCGTCCCGCGTCCTGTCTGCCGTAACGTGGCGGAGGGCGGATAGCCGAGGAAGTCAAAAGTGTCTTGGGACCGAGGTGGGTCATTCATGATCGGGAATATCGTCGAGGACGCGGGCGGATTCGCCGACTTGGCGCTGGCCCCGGAACTGCTCCATGCCCTCTCCGGCCTCGGTTATGAGGAGCCAACACCGATCCAGCAGGCCGCCATCCCGCCACTGCTTGACGGGCGTGATCTGGTCGGTCAGGCTGCGACCGGGACGGGGAAGACGGCAGCCTTCGCGCTTCCCGTACTCCAGCGGGTGCTCAGGGAAGGCGGGCGGCCAGAGCCGCTCGCCCTAGTACTCGTGCCGACGCGCGAGCTTGCGGTACAGGTTTCCGAAGCGATGCACCGCTACGGACATGAAATCGGCGCGCGTGTGGTGCCCATCTACGGCGGCCAGCCAATTGGCCGGCAACTGCGGGCGCTTGACCGTGGTGCCGACGTGGTGGTGGCGACGCCCGGGCGCGCGCTCGACCACATCACCCGCGGAACGCTGGACCTGCGCGGCCTCGCGATCGTCGTCCTCGACGAAGCGGACGAGATGCTTGACATGGGCTTTGCCGAGGACATCGAGGCGATCCTCGGCAACACCCCGAAGAGCCGGCAGACCGCGCTGTTCTCGGCGACGATGCCCCCGCGCATCAACGGCATGGTGCGCCGCCACCTGCGGGACCCGGTGCGGGTCGAACTTGGCC
>NZ_DATMLH010000103.1:0-26357 GCF_035570115.1 Mycobacterium sp. | reverse complement strand
ACCAGTCATGCATATCGTCGACCCAGCCAAACCAGCGCGGCTCAAGGCTCTTCGGGTGAATCACGATGTCGCCGTTGCGAACCGCGCCGCCTGCGGCTTTGGCCAGCGACTCGACCCGGACCCACCACTGCAGAGACAGTCGCGGCTCGATCGGCTCACCACTGCGCTCGGAATGCCCGACGCTGTGCAGGTAAGGGCGCTTCTCGGCGACGATGCGTCCCTCAGCGGCCAATGCCTCGCGGATCTTCACCCGCGCCTCGAATCGGTCCAGTCCGTCGAACTGCGTTCCGGTGTCGGCGATCCGGCCCTTGGTGTCCATGATCGACGGCATTGGCAGCTGATGCCGCAGCCCGATCTCGAAGTCGTTCGGGTCGTGGGCAGGCGTGACTTTGACTGCGCCGGTGCCGAACTCGGGGTCGACATGATCGTCGGCGACGATGACGAGCTGCCGGTCCAAGAACGGGTGCGGCAGCGTGGTGCCAACCAGCCCGCGGTAGCGTTCGTCTTCGGGATGAACCGCAATCGCGGTGTCGCCCAACATCGTCTCCAACCGGGTGGTGGCCACCACGATGTGCGGCTCCGAGTCTTCGAGCGAGCCGTACCGGAACGACACCAGTTCGCCTTCGACGTCCTCGTATCGGACCTCGAGATCCGAGATCGCGGTTTCCAACACCGGCGACCAGTTCACTAGCCGCTCGGCTTGATAGATCAGACCGGCGTCATAGAGCCGCTTGAAGATGGTCCGCACCGCCCGCGAGAGTCCGTCGTCCATGGTGAAGCGCTCGCGGCCCCAGTCCACGCCGTCGCCCAGCCGGCGCATCTGGCCACCGATGGCACCGCCAGACTCGCGCTTCCAATCCCACACCTTGTCGATGAACAGCTCGCGACCGAAGTCCTCTTTGGTCTTCCCGTCGACCGCCAGTTGCTTTTCCACGACGCTCTGCGTCGCGATACCCGCGTGGTCCATCCCCGGTTGCCACAGCACCTCATAACCCTGCATGCGCTTACGACGGGTCAGCGCATCCATCATGGTGTGCTCAAGCGCATGACCCATGTGCAGGCTGCCGGTCACATTCGGCGGCGGCAGCACGATCGAGTAGCCCGGTTTGGGGCTGGCCGGGTCCGCGGCGAAGTAGCCCGCGTCGACCCATCGCTGATAGATCGCGCTCTCGGCCGCGTCCGGATCCCACGCCTTGGGCAGGGCTTCAGCCCGCTCGTTGGCGGCGGGTTCGGGGTGAGCGGTCACCCTTCGATTCTAGAAAGCTCCGAGGTTTGCAACGAACACCGCCCGCAGGCGGCGCCGTCCCCGGTTACTTCTTGCCGCCGAACAGTCCGCCGAGGATGTCGCCTGCCTTGGAACCCAAAGCGTTGCCCAACACGGTGCCCAGCGATTTGTTGCCGCCGCCCATTCCGCCGAGGATGCTGCCCAACACGTCGTTGAGCGCCCCTCCGCCGGAGGCCGCGGGAGTTCCGCTTTTCCCGGTCAGTTGCTTTCCGACATACGCCAGCACGATCGGCGCCAAGATCGGCAACAACTGCTTGAGCAGATCACTATTGCCTCCGCCGCCGCCGGCCAGCGCACTGGCGACCTGGGCGGCATCATTGCCGCCGAAGATTCTCGCGATGGCCTGCTGGCCTTCCTGCTGGTCGACGTGGTCAACGTTGACGCCGCCGTCGAGCAGGCTGGCGTGGCTGTCCGCCGCGGACTCGATTTTGCTGGCGTGATCGGGGTCCTGCGCGCTGTCGTGCAGTCCGCCGACCAACACGGGCACCAACAGTTGAACCGCTTTGTTGACCTCGGCTTCATCGACGCCGATCTTGCTTGCGATGTCACTCGTGGGAATCTGAGCGAAAAGATCTTCAAGGCCAGACATGGACCCGTCCACCTAACGTTGCTGGGATGCTCTGCTTACTCGCTGACGACACTAGTCGGACCCGAAGAAGTCCGACAGCGGTTCGTTGGACCAGATTCAATTGCCCGCCTCCTCCTCGCGCCGCTACACGGCCCGCATCGTCACCGGGCGTCAGCGGGGCGCCAGCATGGCGGTTTCCAGCGACACCCCCGCCGCCGGCAGCCGCGCCAGTAGCGCTTCGCCCATCGCGGCTGCGGGTGTCAGGACGCCACGTAGCTCCGAGAGCTCGTCGCGGTCCTTAGCCAGCGCCAGACCGCTTTCCCCCAACAGCACCGAGGTGGCTTGGTATCCGGGGTCGCCGCGCTGGGCGATGGTGGCGATATAACGGGCGCCGGTGGTCGTGGTGGTGTAGGTCTCGGCCTTGTAGAAGCCGCGCTCACGAGCGGCCGCGCTGGGGCCGGTGCCCGGTTTGGGCAGCACCCGCTCCACCAGCCGGGGTGGCAGCAGCCGGAAATAGCGGCTGCCCAACCCGGTCACCGTGTTCCCGACGCCGTTGACAACCGCTGACGCCACCGGCGCCACGGCCGAGGACCCCAGACTCATGTGCTCGCTGTAACGGAACTGCCTGCCGTATGCCCACTCTTGTAATGCGTTGCTGCGTCGAACAATTCGAGTGTTGGTGGGTGCCATCGCAAATCCGGCCGTCCACAACCCGGTCAGCTCCGGCGCGATCTGGCGACCACGGCGCCACCGCAGGTCGGGCTGAGCACCGAGTTCGGGTTCCGCGTCGCGGTCCGGGCTCAGTGTGTAGGGGTCCGCGAACTGACGACGGGCGTCGGGGTCACTGGAGACGGTGCGCATCACTTCCACCGCCGACGCGATGGTGCCGCCGGAGAATCCACCGGACACGGATCGAACCACAAAATCGGTCTTGCCGAGCTCGCCGGCGCCGTCTTCGCGTGCCCGCCGGTATAGCGCGTACACGGTGAGATCCGAAGGGATCGAGTCGAATCCACACGCGTGCACAATGCGGGCGCCGGTATCGAGTGCCTGCTTGTGGTACAGGTCGATGCTGTCGCGAACGAACGGCGGCTCGCCGGTCAGGTCGGCGTAATCGGTGCCCGCCGCCGCGCACGCGCCGACCAGCGGGAGGCCATAACGGCTGTAGGGCCCGACGGTGGTGACGACCACCCGCGTCTGCGCGGCCATCGCATCCAGAGTCGACGGCGAGGAGGCGTCCGCCACCAGAACCGGCCAAGACTGGGCCGACTCCCCCAGGGTTTCCCGGATCGCGAGCAAGCGATCGGTAGACCGGCCGGCCAGTGCGATGCGCGCGCCCCCGGCGGCGCGGGCCAGGTATTCGGCCGTCAGCCTGCCCACGAAGCCGGTTGCCCCGTACAAGACGATGTCGTATTCGCGCGTCTCGGTCACAGGCGCGACGGTACTCCGAGCGTCTCGGGCAATTCCGCATTCGCCCCCAACACGTGCTCGGCCAGAAACGCGATCACCACCTGGTACCAGATCTTCGCGTGCTGTGGCGCGGCCACCCAGTGGTGCTCCGACGGGAAGTACAGGAACCGGTGCGGACTGCTGCCGTCCTCGCCGGCCGGCAGCTCCGATTTGGCGAGCAGCTCATACCACAGCCGCAAGCCCTCGCCGATCGGCACGCGGTAATCCTTGTCGCCGTGGATGACCAGCATCGGCGTGCAGATCCGACCGACGAACTGGTGCGGTGAGTTGGCAATGGTCATCTCCGGCGTCATCTCACGGCGCCAGTAGTAGGCGTGATCGGTTGTCGGGCTGAATTGGTCCAGCGCCCAGAGGCTGGCATGGGTCACGATCGCGGCAAACCGGTTCGTGTGGCCGGCGATCCAGTTGGCCATGTAGCCACCGAACGAGCCACCCATCGCGGCGACCCGGGTCGCATCGATGCGGGGGTGAGCACAGGCCGCGTCGGTGGCGGCCATCAAATCGTCGAACGGCGGTCCTCCCCACGCTCCCCAGCCACGCTGGATGAATTCCTGCCCGTAGCCGGTCGACAGCGCCGGATCCGGCAACAGCACCGCGTAACCTTGCGCGGCCAGCGGCCATGGGTTCCAGCGCCATGACCAGCTGTTCCAACTACCCAGCGGTCCGCCGTGGATCCACAACACCAGCGGGGCGGATGCTGCATCTTCCGCGTCCGCCGGCAGCACCAACCACGATCGCAGCGGCGTCCCATCCGCGGCGGCCGCGGTGACATCGGTCAACGTTCCTGGCAGCGTTGGCAAGTCGACGCATGGCAGTACGGTGACAGCGCCACCGGGATCGATCCGCACCGGATGCGGCGGGGCCGCATACGAGCTGCGCAACGCGTACAGCACACCGCCCGGCGCGGCGACGACGTCCGTGTAGGCGAAGTCGTCGTCGGTGAGCTGCGTGACCGTCGACGTCGACAGCTCAACGACGAATACCGGTGCCCGGCCGTGCTGATCGGCCGTGACAACCAGCGAGGTGCCATCGCTCGACCAGGTTATCGACGTCGGCCGGCGATCCCATGTTTCGGCCACCGATCGCGTTTGGTCGCCGAATCGCAGGTATTGCAGCGTCATCCGGGGAGCAAGCTCTGGTGTGGTGATGGTTTCCCGGGCGAACGCGATCGCCGACCCGTCTGGCGAGATCGCGGGTCGTTCGAGGTCGGCGTCGGGATCGTCAGCGATCACGCGGCGTTCCCCGGAAGCCAGGTCGACCCGCACCAGCACCGAGCGCTCGGTGGCTTCGGGCCCGGGGATCCGCCACGTCGTCACCAGGAACCTGCCGTCGGCGCTGAGATCGAATACGGCGTCGTCGAATCCGGCTGCACGAAGTGCCCCGCCCGGCTGCGGAGTCAGATCACGCAGGTCCGCCGCGTGGAAGAGATGCGGTTCATCCGGGCCAAGGTCCTTGTCCCAGAAGCGCACCGGATACCCGGAGTGCAAGATCGCACTGACGTTGTTGTCCTTGCGCAGATCGCGCAGCCGCCGGTCGTCTTCGACGTCGCGCGCCGACGGCAGCAGCGGGGCGTCGAATACCGCGGCGTCGGCGCCGCGCGCGGTGCGTACCACGCCTACCCCACCGGGCATGCTCAGCACCTCGATGGCCTCGCCGCCGTCTGCAGGCTGCCGCCATAGCGAGGCCGGTGGCTTGTCGATGTTGTCGGCGGCGGCTCTCGAGGACACGAACAGCAGATCGCCGTCGACGGTGAACGCCGGTGAGGACTCCCCGTTCGCGCCATGGGTGAGTCGGCGCGCGGGTCTGTGGCCGGTTGGATCGACCTCCCAGACGGCGCTGACGTACTCGGTGCGTGTGGCGTTGAGTTCGGCCACGGTGGTCACCACCCGCGACCCGTCCGCCGAGACTGCCAGACCCGAGACGCGTGGCAATGCGAGGTAGTCGTCGAGGGTGTCGAATGCCGTTGCGGTCACGTGTCGTTGCTAACACAACGCGGCGCTTGGCGCGGTGTGCGCTGCCTAACGCGTCGTAAGTTTGATTTCCAAACTCGCTGCTGACATGCTGGTGTGCATGCCGGCTGTCACGCTGGCCGAGCTGCCCGGCCGGCCGTGTCCCATCGCCGCCGCGCTGGAATTGGTCGGCGAGCGGTGGGCGTTGCTGATCGTTCGCGAGCTGGCGCTGGGTAACAGCCGGTTCGAGGACATCGTTCGCGGCACCGGCGCGCCCAGGGACCGGGTGGCGGCCCGGCTGAAGGCGCTGGACGACGCCGAGGTCATCCAGCGTTTCCAGTATCGGGCAGCGCCACCACGGTTCGATTACCAACTCACGGAGTCGGGCCGGGCCCTGCTGCCGGTATTGGATGCATTGCTGGCCTGGGGCCTCGACCACGCGGTCGCTCACCACGACCCGGACCGCCACCGCTACAACTGGGCAACAGCCAAGTAGCGAGCAGGAAGGACACCATGACCACCGCCAACGACGGCACGGAAAACGAGCTCTGGGGGCCGCAACGCTCACGCACGGTGACCTGGCATGACCCCGGCCCCGGCACAGCGCGCGGCCTGGCCATGGCCGGGATCGATTTTCTCAAGGCGATGATCGCCGGGGAGCTACCGCCACCGCCGATGGCCGCGCTCATGCAATTCGTTCTCGTTGACGCAGAACCCGGCAGGGTCGTGTTCACCTGCCAACCGGACGGGTCGGTGTACAACCCGAACGGTGGCGTCCACGGTGGGCTGGTTTGCACGCTGCTGGATTCCGTCGCCGGGTTAGCTGTGCACAGCATGCTACCGGCCGGCAAGGGCTACACGTCGATCGAGATCAAGGTCAATTATCTCAAGGCGGTGCGGCCCGGCACCGGCCCGTTGACCGCGACCGGCACGGTCGTGAAGTCCGGCTCGCGGGTGGCCTTCACCGATGGCGTCGTCACCGACGAGTCAGGTGCGATCGTGGCGACCGCTACCAGCACCCTGCTGGTCTTCGACGTATAGCTACTGGCGCGCGGCGCTCCGGCGGGGGCCCAGTTAGCCCCGTGAGACGCCTGACGGCGGTGGCGGGCTAGAGCCCGGCCACCGCCGTCAGTTTGTGGGCCTTGGTCAGCCGCGCCGGCCGCAGACCGGCCAGGCGCCGATGCCCTGCGAGTGCAGCACGTTCTCGGCCACCCGGATCTGCTCCTCGCGGCTCGCGCCGTTGGCGGATCCCGAGCCACCGTTGGCACGCCAGGTGCTCGGGGTGAACTGCAGACCGCCGGCGTAGCCGTTACCGGTGCTGATCCCCCAGTTACCACCCGACTCGCAGGCAGCGATCGCGTCCCAGTTCACGCTGTACGCCTTGATCGGAGCCTTGGCTGGCGCGGGCGCGGGCGCGTCATCGGCAGGCGGGGCCGGGGGCGCAGGCGCATCCGGTGCGGGCGCAGCGTCCGGAGCCGGCGGCGGCGCATCCGGGGCCGGCGGCGCAGGCGCATCCGGGGCCGGCGGCGGCGGGGCATCCGGGGCCGGCGGAAGGTCGGCCGGCGGCGCAGGCGCATCGGGAGCCGGCGCGTCCGCAGCAGGCGCAGCATCCGGAGCAGGTGCATCCGGAGCAGGCGCAGCGTCCGGAGCAGGCGGAGCCGGCACAAAGGCGGCAGCCTCGAAGGGCGCGCCGACCGTGTTCGGGTCCCAACGCATGTCGTCTGCCGCGAATGCGGTGGCGTTGGAGAGGGTCAGCGGGGCCGCAGCGAGCACCCCGGTGATCGCAGCCATGGTGAGCGTCTGGCGGACGGTCTTCAACAGCGTTCCTTTCGCGGGTGCGCGCGCCGAAATAAGCCCAGCGATGTGGGCGGGTGCCTGTGTCCAGGCGGGGTTGATGCTTCGGATCGCGCCGTCTCGTTCGGGCACGACAGCGGGGGCGTGAGCCGCCGACCGGGCTGCTGCCCGGCGACGACGCGGAGGCGTCGTCGCCGTCCGCAGCCCCCGCTCACACGCGGGTCCGTGGATTCGATTTTTTAATTGCCTTTTCTGGCCGAAATGGACCGTACGAGACTGGATTGCATTCGTCATCTCACGACACGCCGCCATCTCGAACCAATAACGGGTCGATTACGACCGTTTCAGCTAATTGTCTTCGCAGGTCACACGTGTATTCGCCGCCGGCGTTACCGCGTTGGCACGCAAGTGTGATTGTGAGCCAAATCACGCACTTTTTGTGAATTGCGCCACGCCTTTGGGCGCGGCCGAACCGATCGATTCGGGGCGCCGCGCGGCCATCGCCTTGCGCCGCGGAAGATGACCGCTCGGCATGTTAGCCAGACCGGTCGCAAGGCGGCCCGGGCACACTGTCGCGGCCGGCGATTCGGTGCACCGGAGTCATGCTCAAAATATTCGACTAGACAACAGCTTTCGGAGACGATCGCCCAGCCGGCGGAACGGCCGCAGATCGGCCGTCCGCCCGGCGCAACACGCGTGCCCAGCCTCGCTCACACAAAAGATTGTCGTCTAAATAGTTGTGCCCCAACAGATTCAGATCGCCATCCGAGCGAGAAGCCAGCTTCGACGTAGGCCGTGGCGGGGATCCTCATCGGAGCTGTGGGCGACTCCCCGGCATTCCCGATGCAAATTTGCCGGAAATCGTCCGACCATCCGCCTTTGCGGGGATACGGCCCGCCACAGCAACGTCCGCACACGATCGGTGGGCGGCTCAAATATCCGCTGCCGCAACGTGATTCAAATGAAGCTAGAGATTTGATTGATCTATGAATTCATGCCAACCGCCACGTTCATTAATTGAATTTAGCGCAATTAGCAACTCGTCTGTCGAGCAACGTTCATTGCAAATGAATTTCCGTCGCGAGAATTTATCGAATAATTGTTAGAGCGTCGCGAACAGATTGAGCGCGCGTAAAAGACGGTCTGACGTGTCAGCGCCCGGCCCGCAGCGGTGCGCGCAGATTGGCGGCCGAGTCGCCGTTGGTCAGCGAGCGGGACTCGGGTATGACGATGCGTTGCGCATCGACCCGGTCGACCAAGGCGCGCATGTTCCGCTCCCCGGCGGCTATCAACGCGTCGACCTGTGCGGCCAGCTCGGTCCGGTACACCGCGGCCAGGTAGTGATCGCGACCGTCCCACGGCAACACGACATCGGCATCCAATTCGACGGCCCGGCGTTCGAGCAGATCGATCAGATCGGCGCTAAGGAACGGCATGTCGGCGGCGCACAGAAACGCCCGCTTCGCGCCGGCCTCGGCGGCGGCGTGTAGTCCGCGTCCGGTGGCGAGCAGCGGACCCAGTCCACGCACGTCGTCGCGGACCACGCGCGCCTGCAGTTTCGGCAGGGCTTGTCCCGGTGCTGCGACGACGAAAACCGGCTGACACCGCTCCCCGACAATGCTGACCACCCGCTCGACCATTGTGGTGGGCGGTTCGGAGCCGTCTTTGGAGCCGAGCAGATCGCCGGGCACCGGCATGGTGGCCTTGTCCCGGCCCATCCGTAACGCCGCTCCGCCCGCCAACACCACACCGGCCAACGAAGCCGGCTTAGCCGCGGGTGTCATCTCAGTTCACAGTCCAGGTGTCGCGCCCGTGCAACAGCGACTGCAACGCGGCGCGGTCGGCCGGCTTGGACTCCTGCGCGGCGCGGACCTGTGCCCGGGCCGCGTCATCGTAGGTGGGCCGATTGACCTGACGGAAGATGCCCATCACGGTGTGCTCGAGGTTCTGCTCGGATAGCCGCGAGAGCGCGAACGCGTAAGCGGAATCGGCGGCGTGCGCGTCGTGCACCACGATCTCGTCGACGCTGACGTCGGCGGTCTTGGCCACTTCGAGCCCGTACCCGGACCGCACCACGCAGTATTCGCGGTTGGCGCCGAAGATGACCGGCTCACCGTGGCGAACGTTGATCAACCGCTCCTCGGCACCCTCTTTGCGCAGCGCATCGAACGAGCCGTCGTTGAAAATCGGGCAGTCCTGCAGGATCTCGACCAGTGCGGACCCGCGATGCTGCGCCGCGGCCCGCAAAACCTCGGTCAGTCCGTTGCGGTCGGAGTCCAGCGCGCGGCCGACGAAGCTTGCCTCGGCGCCCAGCGCCAGCGATACCGGATTGAAAGGCTGGTCGAGTGATCCCATCGGCGTCGACTTGGTGACCTTGCCGACCTCGGATGTCGGCGAGTACTGACCCTTGGTGAGGCCGTAGATCCGGTTGTTGAAAAGCAGGATGGTCATGTTGATGTTGCGGCGCAGTGCGTGGATCAGGTGGTTGCCGCCGATCGACAGCGCGTCCCCGTCGCCGGTAACCACCCAGACCGACAGGTCCTCACGCGCTAGCGCCACACCCGTCGCGATCGCCGGCGCACGGCCGTGGATCGAGTGCACGCCATAGGTTTCGAGGTAGTAGGGGAACCGACTCGAGCAGCCGATACCGCTGACGAAGACGATGTTCTCGCGGCGCAATCCCAGCTCCGGCAGGAAGTTGCGAATCGTGTTGAGGATGACGTAGTCGCCGCAACCGGGGCACCAACGGACCTCTTGGTCACTGGTGAAGTCCTTGGCCTTCTGCGGTTGGTCGGTGGTGGGCACACCGTAGTTCTTGGACAGCAGGTCCGGCAGCCCGAGATCCACGCCCGCGCCGATCAGGTCAGTCATCAGTTAGCTCCCGCTCCAACCGTGGCCGCCGCCAATCTCGCGACCATCGTCTTGTCTTGCTCGATTTCGGCCAGTGTCCCGCCCAGCGCGGCGCGGATGAGGCGCCCGACCTCGTCGGCCAGGAACGCAACGCCCTGGACCTTGGTAACCGATTGGACGTCAACCAAGTACTTGCCGCGCAGCAGCAGCGCCAGTTGGCCCAAGTTCATCTCCGGTGCGACCACCTGCGGGTAACGCCGCAACACCTCGCCCAGATTGGCCGGGAATGGTCTGAGGTACCGCAGATGGGCATGGGCAACCTTGACGCCGTTGCGTCGTGCACGCCGGCAAGCTTCGCCGATCGGGCCGTAGGAGCTGCCCCATCCGATCAGCAGCAGTTCGGCGTCTCCGGTTGGATCGTCGACTTCCAGGTCGGGAACGGAGATGCCGTCGATCTTGGCCTGTCGCAACCGCACCATCAGGTCGTGATTGGCCGGCTCGTAGGAGATGTCGCCGGAGCCGTTCGCAGCTTCCAACCCGCCGATGCGATGTTCTAGACCGGGAGTACCCGGTACGGCGAATTGCCGGGCGAGGGTTTCCGGGTCGCGAGCATACGGCTGGAACGGCTCGTCCGGCTTGGCGAAGACGTGCTTGATGGGCGCCAGAGTGTCGACGTCCGGGATTCGCCACGGCTCCGAGCCATTGGCAATTGCCCCGTCCGACAACACAATTACCGGGGTGTGGTAGGACACCGCGATGCGCACGGCCTCCAGTGCGGTCTCAAAACAATCCGACGGCGATCGCGGCGCCAGCACCGCCACCGGTGATTCCCCATTGCGGCCGTACAGCGCCTGCAGCAGGTCAGCCTGCTCGGTCTTGGTCGGTAGGCCGGTCGACGGCCCGCCCCGCTGTACGTCGATGACAAGCAACGGCAGCTCGGTCATCACCGCCAGTCCAAGCGCTTCGGCCTTCAGCGACAAGCCGGGTCCCGATGTGCTGGTGACTCCGAGCGCGCCGCCGTAAGCCGCGCCAATTGCAGCGCAGATCCCGCCGATCTCGTCTTCCGCCTGGAAGGTGATCACGTCGAAGTTCTTGTGCTTGGAGAGCTCGTGCAGAATGTCCGATGCCGGCGTGATCGGATAACTGCCGAGGACAACCTGAATGTCGGCCAGCTGACCGGCGGTGACGATGCCGTAGGCCAAGGCGGTGTTGCCGGAGATCTGCCGGTACTCACCTGCGGGCAGCTTCGCCGCCGAAACCTCGTAGGTGACGGCGAAGGCCTCGGTGGTTTCCCCGTAGTTCCACCCCGCCTTGAGGGCCAGCACGTTGGCCTCGGCGATGTCGGGCTTGCGGGCGAACTTCTCCCTGACGAATTGCTCGCTGGTTTCGATCGGGCGCCCATACATCCACGACAACAGGCCCAGCGCGAACATGTTCTTGGCGCGCTGGCCGTCTTTCTTCGTCGCGCCGATGACCTCGACAGCGCCCAGCGTCAAGGTGGTCATCGGGACGGCCTCGACCTTGTAGTCGGACAGTTCCCCAGATTCCAGTGGGTTGTCCTGGTAGCCGACTTTGGCCAGGTTGCGCTTGGTGAATTCGTCGGAGTTGGCGATCACCAGCCCGCCGATTGGCAGGTCGGTGATGTTGGCCTTCAGGGCCGCGGGGTTCATCGCAACCAACACGTCGGGCCGGTCACCGGCGGTGAGGATGTCGTGGTCAGCGATTTGGATCTGGAACGACGAGACGCCCGGCAGCGTGCCCTGCGGCGCGCGGATCTCGGCCGGGTAGTTCGGTTGGGTCGCCAGGTCGTTACCGAAAAGCGCCGCCTCGGAAGTGAACCGGTCGCCGGTGAGCTGCATGCCGTCGCCGGAGTCCCCGGCGAAACGGATGACAATTTGTTCCAGTTTCTCCCGCTTTTGCGGTTCGGGCAGCGCGCCATTGGCTCGGTGTGAATCCGCGTGAGATTCTGACCTGGTTCCGTTGTCGTTCGGACCCACGTCCCCGCCTTCCATCGCTGTTCACCGCACGGGTACGTTGCAGCTACCGGTGCCCATCGTCTCAGTGATCCCCCGGCCGGGTGTATGTCACTGGCGGTACCGATTATTGCACTATTCTTAGGGATTCAGTGACGCTGATGCACACCACCACATTACCGCGAATTGCCTAAAATGCGAGGTCAGACACACGCGATCGGTGGATCTTGGGACAAAATGTGGTGTTCGTCACTTTTGCTGGCACGCGAACTCTAAGAATCGAAGTTACGCGCCGGTAACATTTGCTAGCGGCTTGTCCTAACCCCTCCCTCCCCCATTCGGGGGAGGCGCCGTCGCCGCGTCGGCGGCCCGTTTGGCGGCATTCGGCCCGGTTTCGGGCATGGCGACCGAGTAGAGCGTCAACCCCGCCCCGGCCAGTGCGCCCAGCGAGATGAACGCCGCGTGGTAGCCAGCGACCACCACGATCCACCCGGCGACGATGTTCGACAGGGCCGCGCCGACGCCCCATGCCGTCGTCGCTGCGCCCAAGCTGACGTTGAATCGCCCGGTTCCGTGCGTAAGGTCCTGCACGACGAGCGGGAACAGCGCGCCGAAAATGCCGGCTCCGACGCCGTCGAGGATCTGGACGCCGACCAGCCAGTGCGAGTTGTCGGAAAACGTATAGAGGAAGCCGCGCGCCATCAAGACGGCGAACGCGACCAGAAAGATCGGCTTTCGTCCCCAGCTGTCGGCCTTGGCCCCGGCCAGGTACGCCGTTGGCACCATCACGACCTGCGCGGCGACAATGCACGTCGCCATCAACGCCGTGCCGACGTCGGTGTTCTGCAGCGCCAGCACCTGTCCGACCAGCGGCAGCATCGCCGCGTTAGCGAGATGGAAGGTGAACATGGCCGCCGCGAAGATCAGCAATCTGCGGTCGTGAAATAACACCGCGAACCCGGACGGCCGCGGGTGGGCCGCTTCGGGTGTGTGGTCCATCCCGCGGGCCACATCGTGGTCGATCGCGTCGCCGGGGATCCGCAGCGTTGCCACCACGCTGAGGGCGGCCATGACGGCCAGCACCCAGAACACCACCACCGGGCCGAGATAGTAAGCGAGTCCGCCGGTGATGGCACCGGCCGCCGCATTGCCGGCATGGTTGAACGATTCGTTGCGCCCGACCCGTCGCGAGAAGAGTCTCGTGCCGACCAGGCCGAGCGTGATCGCGGCCAACGCGGGTGCGAAGACCGAGCCGGCGACTCCGGTGAGGGCTTGCAAAATCGAGATCGCGAAGAAGCGGGGAAACAGTGGCATGGCCAGGGACCCCGCCGTCACCGTGACCGCGCCGGCGATTATCAACGCTCGCTTGGCGGTCGTCCGATCGACGAACGCGCCAACCGGTGTCTGCGCGATGATCGCCGCGATGCCGCCGACCCCCATGACGAGGCCGATCGAGGCCTGGTCCCAATGATGGGTCAGCAGGAGGTAGATCGACAGGTACGGACCCAGACCATCGCGAACGTCAGCCAGAAAGAAGTTCGATAAATCCAGCGCGTGCGCGGTTCGCCGCGGAACTGCCCCAGCGGCCTCGGCACTCAACGGCTACCGAAGGGCGGGCTCACTGGGCCTGATTGCCCGGCTAGGCGCTCTTGTCGCGGCGTTCGGTGCGGGCCGGCTTGCGCGGGACGATCGTCGGCAACACGTTGTCCTTCACCGTCTCCTTGGTCACCACGACCTTGGCGACGTCGTCACGGCTGGGGATGTCGTACATCACCGGCAGCAGGACTTCTTCCATGATCGCGCGCAACCCGCGGGCCCCGGTGCCCCGATGAATCGCCTGCTCGGCGATCGCTTCCAACGCATCCTCGGTGAACTCGAGTTCGACGTTGTCCATCTCGAAGAGCCGGGTGTACTGCTTGACCAAGGCGTTCTTCGGCTGGGACAGGATCTTGACAAGAGAGTCCATGTCCAAGTTCGTCACCGACGCGACCACCGGCAACCGGCCGATGAATTCGGGAATCAGCCCGAATTTGATCAGGTCTTCCGGCATGACTTCGGCGAAGTGGTCGGTGGTGTCTATCTCGGCTTTGGAACGCACCTCGGCCCCGAAGCCCAAACCACGTTTGCCGACCCGGTCGGAGACGATCTTCTCCAGCCCCGCGAACGCGCCGGCCACGATGAACAGCACGTTGGTGGTGTCGATCTGGATGAACTCCTGGTGTGGGTGCTTGCGTCCGCCCTGCGGGGGCACCGACGCCTGGGTGCCCTCCAAGATCTTCAACAGCGCCTGCTGCACGCCTTCCCCGGAGACGTCGCGGGTGATCGACGGGTTCTCGCTCTTGCGGGCGATCTTGTCGACCTCGTCGATGTAGATGATGCCGGTCTCGGCGCGCTTGACGTCGTAGTCGGCGGCCTGAATGAGCTTGAGCAGAATATTCTCGACGTCTTCGCCGACATAGCCGGCCTCGGTCAGCGCGGTGGCGTCGGCGATCGCGAAGGGGACGTTGAGCATCTTGGCCAGGGTTTGAGCCAGGTAGGTCTTGCCGCAGCCGGTGGGTCCCAGCATCAAGATGTTGGACTTGGTCAGCTCGACGGGTTCACCCGACCGGGAATCGCGGCCCTTCTCGCCGGCCTGAATCCTCTTGTAGTGGTTGTAGACAGCGACCGCAAGCGTCCGCTTCGCGGTGTCCTGACCGATGACGTAACCCTCTAAGAAGTCGCGGATCTCGGCGGGCTTGGGCAGCTCATCGAGTTTGACATCGTCGGCGTCGGCGAGTTCCTCTTCGATGATCTCGTTGCAAAGATCGATGCATTCATCGCAGATGTATACGCCTGGGCCCGCAATAAGCTTTTTGACCTGCTTCTGGCTCTTTCCGCAGAACGAGCACTTCAGGAGGTCACCGCCGTCTCCGATGCGCGCCATGGTGCTGGGGGCCTACTTCCTGTTCACCGTTTGGATCGTGCTATGCCGCGTGTATTTCCCGACGCTACCCGCTTGTTGCGGAGCGATGCGACCGTTAGAGCCGAATCGCGTCGGTGATATTCGTGCTTGCGTGCCTGAACATATCGCCTGAGGCGGCCCCACGCTTGCCGGAACGCGCCACTGTGTCCCTGGCGTGTCGCGGCTGTTATGCGACTGAGAGGCGGACGTGCTCGGCGGCTCTAGATTAGGCCTGTGGGTTTCGCCGTGCCCGAGAATACCGCGTTAATCGCCGATGGCGGTCTGGCGACCGAACTCGAGGCGCGAGGTCATGACCTTTCGGACGGGTTGTGGTCGGCGCGGCTGCTGGTGGAGGCCCCGCGGGAGGTCACCGCGGTGCATACGGCGTTCTTTCGCGCCGGGGCGATGATCGCGACCACGGCCAGCTACCAAGCGTCCTTCGACGGCTTCGCCGACAGCGGGATCGGCCGCGACGACACCGTCCGATTGCTTCGGCGCAGCGTCGAACTCGCCAAGACCGCGCGCGACGAAGTCGGCGATGCGAGCCGCCGGGTGGCCGCATCGGTCGGCCCGTACGGCGCCGCACGGGCCGACGGCTCGGAATACCGCGGACGCTACGGGCTTGGCGTCGCGCAGCTAGAAGACTGGCACCGGCCTCGGCTGGAGGTGCTGGCAGACGCCGGCGCCGACGTGCTGGCGCTGGAAACCATCCCCGACGTCGACGAGGCCGAGGCACTGGTGAACCTGGTGCAATCTCTCGGTGTGCCGGCCTGGCTCAGCTACACCATCGACGGCACACGCACCCGCGCCGGTCAGCCGCTGGCTGACGCCTTCGCCGTGGCGGTCGGGATACCGGAAATCGTCGCGGTCGGGGTCAACTGCTGCGCACCCGACGACGTGCTCCCGGCGATCGGGCAGGCCCGAGAAACCGGCAAACCGGTGATCGTGTATCCCAACAGCGGCGAGCGCTGGGATAGCGCTCGGCGCGCTTGGGTCGGCCCATCGCGGTTCTCGGCGCGGTTAGCCGTGCAGTGGGCGGCGGCCGGCGCGCGAGTCATCGGCGGGTGCTGCCGGGTGCGGCCGGCCGACATCGCCGAGCTGGCGACCGCGCTGAACTAGCCGGCTGATCGGCGCAAGCGGTCAATCACGCCGTCTGCGCCGAGAGCTTCCGGTACTCCAGCACGGTGTCGATGATCCCGTAGTCCTTGGCGTCTTCGGCGGTCAGGATCTTGTCGCGGTCGGTGTCTTTGCGGATCGTCGCGGCGTCCTTGCCGGTGTGATGGGCCAGCGTGGTTTCCATCAGCGTGCGCATCCGCTCGATCTCGGCGGCCTGGATCTCCAAGTCGGAGAACTGGCCCTGGATCACCCCCGACAACGACGGCTGGTGGATCAGCACCCGCGCGTTAGGCAGCGCCATCCGCTTGCCCGGCGTTCCGGCCGCCAACAGCACCGCCGCGGCCGAGGCGGCCTGACCCAGGCACACCGTCTGGATGTCGGCGCGCACGTACTGCATCGTGTCGTAGATCGCCATCAGCGAGGTGAACCCGCCACCCGGCGAATTGATGTACATGGTGATGTCGCGGTCTGGATCGAGGGATTCCAGCACCAGTAGCTGGGCCATGATGTCGTTGGCCGACGCGTCGTCGACCTGGACGCCGAGAAAGATGATGCGTTCCTCAAACAGCTTGTTATAAGGGTTGGACTCCTTGACGCCGAAGCTCGAATGCTCGATGAACGACGGCAGGATGTAACGCGCTTGGGGTTGGAGGTCGGGGTTCATATTGATGGGGCTCCGTTTGTCTCGGCGCGGGTGATGATGTGGTCGACGAACCCGTATTCCAGCGCCTCCTTGGCGGTGAACCAGCGGTCGCGATCCGAATCCGCCACGATGCGCTCGATCGGCTGGCCGGTGAATTCGGCGTTGAGCCGGAACATCTCCTGCTTGATGACGGCGAACTGCTCGGCCTGGATGGCGATGTCGGCCGCGCTACCGGTCACCCCACCCAGCGGCTGGTGCATCAGGATGCGGGCGTGCGGCAGCGCGTAACGCTTGCCCTTGGTGCCGGCGGCCAGCAGGAACTGGCCCATCGACGCGGCCATCCCCATCCCATAAGTGGCGATGTCGCACGGTGCCAACACCATCGTGTCGTAGATCGCCATCCCGGCGCTGATCGATCCGCCCGGAGAGTTGATGTACAGCGAGATGTCCTTGTTGGAGTCTTCGGCCGCGAGCAGCAGGATCTGCGCGCACAGCCGGTTCGCGATGTCGTCATCCACCTGCGACCCCAGGAAAATGATGCGCTCAGAGAGCAGACGCTCATAGACCGAATCGACGAGGTTCAGACCTCCCGCGTTCGCCCGCATTTCAGTCGCACGGCTCACAGTGGGTTACCTGCTTTCTCGAGTTCCGTATTCATCGACACTAACCAACCGGGGCCGCCGCGCACTCCCCGAAGTCCCCGCGTTCGCTCACAGCGTCACTTCGTATCGCCCGACGGCTCTTCCGAGGAGGCACCGGCCTCTCCGTCGTCGACGACTTCAGCTTCCTCGCCTACCTCGTCGACTCCCGCGGCCTTCCCCTCATTCCCGGCCTCCGGTTGGGAGCGCGTGCCGAAGAATTCCGAGGTGTCGACGACGTTGCCGCCGGTGTCGGTAACCGTCGCCGCCTCGACCGCGGCGGCGATGGTCAGCCCGCGCCGCACGTCGGCGAACATCGCCGGCAGCTGATTGTTCTCCTGGAGGTAGGCGAGCAACTGTTGGGGTTCAATGCCGTACTGCTGCGACGAGAGCACGAGCCGTTCGGTGAGGTCCTGCTGGCTCACCTGAATGTCGAGGTCGTCGCCCAGTGCGTCCAGCAGCAACTGCGTCTTGATGGCCTTCTCGGCGTTCGAGCGGGTGTTCGCGTCGAACTCTTCGCGCGACGAGCCCTGCTTTTCCAGCGCTTCGGCGAACTTGGCTTCGTCGTGATCGAGGCCATGCAGCGCGTTGTGCACGGTGTTGTCCACCTGGGCCTGCACGATCGCTTCCGGCAGCGGCATGTCGACCTGCTCGAGCAAGGTATCCAACGCGGCCACGCGGATGTCCTCCGCCTGCTGGACACGCTTGGCCCCGCTCACCTGATCGGCCAGACTGGCGCGCAACTCGTCGATGGTGTCGAATTCGCTTGCCAGCTGGGCGAATTCGTCATCGGGTTCCGGCAGCTCGCGCACCTTGACCGAGCCGACAGTCACGGTGACTTCGGCTTCCTTCCCGGCCTGCGGACCGGCCGCCATCGTGGTGGTGAAGGTCCGGCTTTCCCCGGCTGACAGGCCGACGATCGCATCGTCGACACCGTCGATGAGCTGGCCGGAGCCGACCTCATGTGACAGTCCCTTCGTCGCTGCCTCGGGGAGATCTTCGCCGTCGATCTTGGCCGACAGGTCGATCGAGACGAAGTCGCCGGCCACGGCGGGCCGCTCGACTCCGGTCAGGGTGCCGAACCGGGCACGCAAGGACTGCAGTTCGGCATCGACGTCCTCGTCGCTGACTTTGATCGGATCGACGGTGATCTTCAGCGCACTCAGGTCGGGCAGCGTGATCTCAGGCCGTACGTCGACCTCGGCGGTGAAAACCAGCTCCTGGCCGTACTCCTTTTTGGTCACTTGAATATCGGGTTGGCCCAGCGGTCGCACGTCGGATTCGGTGACGGCCTGGCCATAGCGGCTGGGCAACGCCTCGTTGACGACCTGGTCGAGCATCGCCTCGCGGCCGACGCGCGCTTCCAGGAGCTTGGCCGGCGCCTTGCCGGGACGGAACCCCGGCAATCGCACCTGCTTGGCCAGCTCTTTGTAGGCCCTGTCGAAGTCGGGCTGCAGCTCGGTGAAAGGCACCTCAACGTTGATGCGAACCCGGGTGGGGCTCAACTGCTCGACGGTGCTCTTCACCGGTTTGCTCCTCGTTTGTACTGGCGGATCTTCTGCTGGTCTTCTAATGGCCGAGCCCGTTGGCCGTGGCGCGCCGGTCGGGGTGACAGGATTTGAACCTGCGGCCTTCCGCTCCCAAAGCGGATGCGCTACCAAGCTGCGCTACACCCCGCGCTGACCTCGCGATCCTACGGCCAAGCCCCGCCATTCCAGTAACGGCCTCACAACCAGATCACCGGACGGCATCATTTGGATTTGATGTCTGCCGCGACGTACAGTCGCGCTCGACTAATACACGCGGGCGTAGCTCAATGGTAGAGCCCTAGTCTTCCAAACTAGCTACGCGGGTTCGATTCCCGTCGCCCGCTCCAAGCGGGCATTTGACACAACGGCCGACTAGGCTGGAGGCGCTGAGCAGGCCGACGACGCCCCGGAGGCCGACAGATGCAGCCGGCGGCCGATTGGGCCCGATCGGCCAGGCTGAGGAGGCCGACAATTCAGCACACTGGCACCACGGCCCAGGTCGCAATCCACGGCTCATGCACGTCGCGCTTCGAGCGGGTACGCGACGCGTTCGAGCGGAACTTTTTGCAGGGCAAAGAGGTTGGTGCAGCGGTCGCGGCCTGGGTGGACGGCGAGTTGGTCGTCAACCTGTGGGCCGGTTCTGCCGATGCTGGGGGTACCCGACCGTGGCAGGTGGACACGGTAGCCACCGTGCTATCCGGCACCAAGGGCCTGACCAGCACATGCGTACATCAGCTCGTCGAACGCGGTGAGCTCGATCTGGATGCGCCGATATCGCGTTATTGGCCCGAGTTCGGGCAGGCCGGCAAGGAGGCCATCACCACCAAGATGGTGATGAGTCACCGCTCGGGGGTGATCGGGCCGCGCAAGCGAATGCCCTGGCAGCAGGTCACCGACTGGGACTTGGTCTGCGAACGGTTGGCCGCCGCTGAACCCTGGTGGGAGCCCGGAACCGCGCAGGGCTACCACATGACGACTTACGGCTTCATCCTCGGCGAAGTGTTCCGCCGGGTGACCGGCAACACCGTCGGTCACTACCTGCGCACCGAGATCGCCGAGCCACTCGGCGCCGAGGTTCACATCGGCTTGTCGCGCGCCGAACAACGCCGCTGCGCCGATCTGGTGGAAAAGCCCCACATCCGCAAGATGCTGGCCGACGTCAACGCCCCCGGCTACCCCACCACGCTGGCCGAACATCCCAAGGCCGGCCTGGCCGTGTCGATGGGGTTCGCACCCGACGACGAAGTCGGCTCCAACGATCTCGAGTTGTGGCGCGAGGTCGAGTTCCCGGGCACCAACGGGCAGGTCTCGGCGCTGGGGCTGGCGACCTTCTATAACGCGCTGGCGCAGGAGCAACTGCTCAGTCGCCGGCACATGGATCTGATCCGGGTGTCGCAGGGCGGCTTCGACACGGATCTGGTCCTCGGCCCGCGGGTGGCCGACCACGGGTGGGGTCTGGGCTACATGCTCAACCAGCGCTGTGTCAACGGACCCAATCCGCGGATTTTGGGCCATGGCGGCCTGGGCGGCTCGTTCGGTTTCGTGGACCTCGAGCACCGGATCGGTTACGCGTACGTGATGAACCGGTACGACGCCACCAAGGCCAACGCCGACCCGCGCAGCGTGGCGCTCAGTGACGAGATTTATGCGGCGCTCGGGGTCAAGAAGGGCTGAGCCCGACAGCTGCCGCGCCCGGCTGATGCACAGAACCGCACCCGCCTAGCCGTGGAGCCCGACGTTGGCAGATGCGATTGTGTACAACGATTCGACTGGACCGACGTCAGCCGAAGGCTCTCACCATCCCCGTCCGGGTGGCGGCCCGCCGTGGTCGTGGTCCCATCCTGGTCCGCCGGGTCCCCCGTGGTCCCATCCTGGTCCGCCGGGTCCCCCGCGGTCCCATCCTGGTCCCCCGCGGTCCCATCCTGGTCCGCCTGGTCCTCGGAAGTTGTCGTGGCAACCCCCCCAGTCCCAGTTATCGCCCCAACCGGGATCCCAGAACTCACCCGGGCACCATTGTGGGAATGGACCGGGCTGGGCTTGAGCGTCGGTTGCTGCGGCTACACCGGCGAAACCCAAGCCGGCGGCCATGGCGACTGTTGCTGCGGCGATGCCTGCGATTCTCTTCACCGGCCCAGGCTACCCACGACGGTCAGCCCCGAAACTCCTGGACGTCCAACCGTTCTCGATCCGACGCATTAGCTTAGCCGACCCGATATCAGCGACGCGCAAAAGTCACGGTCGCGGCTCACCGCGACAGTCACCGGCACTGACAACGGCTTTAGTGGGGGTTAGGCCCGCCCGGCTCATCAGGTCCGCCCGGAGGCGGTTCCCCGGGACCCCATCCCGGTCCCCAGTGCGGATCGGGATGAGGGTTAGGCCCAGGTCCCCGCCAGTCATCGTGGCAGCCTCCCCAGTCCCAATTGGGACCCCAACCTGGGTCCCAGAAGTCGCCTGGGCACCACTGCGGGAAGGGGCCCGGCTGAGCTTGAGCCTGCGTCGCAGCGTCCAAACCGGCCAGCCCCAGGCCGGCGGCCATCGCGGCCGACGCTGCTAAAAAGTGGACGACATTTTTCATATTGCCTTCCTAGCAAACATAAGCAGTGCACCAGTCAGTGCCTTCTCGTTGGCGCCACCGGCAACGACCGTGGCCTCAATGAGGCTCAAGCGCAATACTTTTGGGGTGGTCGTACACCTATCGTTCCTTATACAACGGCAGTCACACACGAAACTGCCCTACTGCGAGGCGAATTCGCTGAAAACCCAAACCAGCAATCAGAGCGGCCGTCGCGACCGCAGGACCTACAGATTCTTTTCGTGTGACTTCGTCGCCAAACCCGCTGACCGACAACGGTGATCAACACTCGCGCCAGATCTGGATACCGCGCCCTCAGCTTCTCCCGGACTAGTCGCTCGAGGACGAGTCGCCCCCGCCGGACGAGTCGCCTCCGCCGGACGAGTCGCCTCCGCCGGATGAGTCGGGTCCTGCGGATGTGCCGGCATCCGGTCCAGGCGCGGCCGGCCCCGCTCCGCCCGCATCCGGTGCAGGCGCGTCCGGCCCCGCTCCGCCCGCATCCGGTCCAGGCGTGCCCGGTCCAGGTCCACCGGCATCCGGTCCAGGCGTGCCCGGTTCTGGCCCAGATCCCGGTCCTCCGGGCCCACCCGGTTCTCCCGGTCCCCCAGGTTCATGTCCTCCAGGGCCCCCCGGTCCACCAGGTCCACCAGGTTCTCCCGGTCCACCCGGTTCTCCAGGTCCACCGGGCCCGTGGCCGCCATGATCCCCAGGGCCCCCGGGTCCACCCGGTCCACCCGGTCCACCCGGTTCTCCAGGTCCACCGGGTCCGTGGCCGCCATGATCCCCAGGGCCGCCCGGTCCGGGCCCCCCAGGCCCGCCGGGGCCTCCGGGTCCTCCCGGTCCGGGGCCACCAGGTCCGCCAGGCCCGCCCGGTCCCGAGCCTCCAGGCCCACCCGGTCCCGGCCCGCCGGGTCCTCCAGGGCCGCCAGGTCCGCCGGGGCGGCCCGGCTGCGGCACACCCGGGTTACTAACGTTCGGTGGACGTTGGACGATGGTGGGTCCGTTGTTGATGATCGTTGGTTGCCAGTTGGCATGGCACGAGTTCCAGTCCCAGTTAAGCCCCCATGCCGGATCCCAGAAATCGCCCGGGCACCAATTGATGTTGGGCCCGGGTTGCGCATCGGCCTCGGTCGCGGCGGCCAAACCGACCCACCCCAAACCGGCGGCCAACACCGCTGTCGCGGCAATACAGCTTGCGAACTTGTTCATGCGGATATGGATATCGGGACAAGCTATGTGCTTGCCCAGCAGATGCTGGTGTTCAGATGAGCAATTGCAGACGCCTTTGCTGCTGTTCATCCTGTCATGCTGCAGCACGTCGTCTCACGCCTGGCAGGTTTGGCACCAAAAGACGTTTCGGCCCTCCAACTCGGCCGTGCGGATCACGGTCCCGCACACACGGCACGGCTCCCCCGCGCGCCGGTATACATAAGTGCGCGGCCGACCCGGGCCGTACGACGGCGCACCGTGGTCGTGTTCGGGGCGTACCGCGATGATCTTGCCGCGCCTCAACCCGATTTTCATCAGCTCCACCAAATCGGTCCATGCCTCGTCGAACTCGGCTTCACCGATCGCCCGGCCGACCCGATACGGGTCGATGCGATGTCGGAAGAGCAGCTCATTCCGGTAGACGTTGCCCACCCCGGCGATGACCGTCTGGTCCATCAACAGCGCGCCGATTGGCCTGCGTGACTTGGTGATCCGTGCCCACGGCCACGCGGGGTCGGCGTCACGGCGAAGCGGGTCAGGCCCGAGCCGAGAAACCACATCGGCGACTTGCGCATCATCGAGAATCTCGCACACCGTCGGCCCGCGTAGATCGGTGCCGTATTCCGCGCCGACCATCCGCATCCGCACCTGGCCGACTGGAACGGGCATCGCCACATCAGAAGGCCGCGGCCATTCGGTGAAGGTGCCATAGAGACCGAGGTGCACATGCACGGTCGACCCACCGACATAGTGGTGAAACAGGTGCTTACCCCACGCGCTGGTGCGCTTCAGTACCCGGCCGTCGACTGCGGTCGCCGCCGCAGAGAACCGACCCTGCGGACTCGAGACCGCCACTGGCGCACCGGCATATCGGCGCTGGTGCAGCCGGGCCAGTCGATGGAGGGTATGCCCTTCGGGCACGGAGGCTATCCAGCTTCGCCACCAGGCACTGGAGGTGCCTGGTGGGTGCGCTCGTACTCGTCGAGAATGTCGATACGTCGTTGGTGCCGTTCGGCTTTCGACCACGGCGTGGTCAAGAAGGCGTCAACCATGGCCAGCGCTTCGGGAACGGTGTGCATGCGACCACCGATGCCGATCAGCTGGGCGTTGTTGTGCTCGCGGGCCAGTGATGCGGTTTCGACGCTCCACGCCAACGCACAGCGAATTCCAGGCACCTTGTTCGCGGCGATCTGTTCGCCGTTGCCCGATCCACCCAGAACGATGCCCAAGCTGCCCGGGTCGGCGAGTGTGCGCGTCGCGGCCGCGATGCAGAACGCCGGGTAGTCGTCCTCGGGGTCGTAGCTGAAGGCACCGCAATCGATCGGCTCGTGTCCGGTTTCCTTCAGGTGTTCGATGATCTGCTGTTTGAGCTCGAATCCGGCGTGGTCAGAACCCAGGTAGACGCGCATGCCCGCAATCCTTACCCGGCTGAACTGAACGGCGCAATGCGATCAGTCGAATTCCGGTGGCTCGGTACGGCTCCGCTTGAGCTCCCAGAAGTGCGGGTAGGCCGCGAAAGTCACCGAGGCGTCCCATAGCTTGCCGGCCTCCTCACCGCGGGGAATCCTCGACAGCACCGGGCCGAAGAACGCGACCCCGTTGACGTGGATGGTCGGTGTGCCGACGTCGTCGCCGACGGCGTCTATCCCGGCGTGATGGCTCTTACGCAGGGCGTCGTCGTAGGCTTCGGTGTCAGCGGCGTCCGCCAGTTCGGACGGCAAACCGACCTCCGCGAGCGACTGCTTGATGACGTCGTCCAGGTCTTTGTTGCCCTCGTTGTGAATGCGGGTACCCATGGCGGTGTACAGCGGCGCGAGCACCTTGGCGCCGTGGGCCTGCTCGGCGGCAATCGCCACCCGCACCGGCCCGAAAGCCTTCGCCAACCGTTCCTTGTATTCCGCTGGCAGACCCTC
Source organism: Mycobacterium sp. (assembly GCF_035570115.1). Taxonomy (GTDB): domain Bacteria; phylum Actinomycetota; class Actinomycetes; order Mycobacteriales; family Mycobacteriaceae; genus Mycobacterium. The sequence continues at coordinate 1,907 of NZ_DATMLH010000103.1, read as the reverse complement.
GCGGTTCTCGTTGAGCACCGCCAAGCTCATCACGCGGAAATTGACCTCGATGTCGCGGACCTTCTCCACCTCCAGGATCCAGCGGGAGGTGATCCATGCCCACGGGCACAGCGGATCGAACCAAAAATCGGCAACTGACTTGTCAGGCATAGAAGGTCCTCTCGTCGACGGTCGACTAGCCGTCCAGCACAACCCTAGCCGCGGCGGTCCTGTTCCCGTGGCTGATATCGATTGCCCCGGCCACTGCGCGGCCCGCATCGTCGCCGGGCCTAAGTTGCATTGCCAGGCTCCTCCTCGGGCCGCTGCGCGGCCCGCATCGTCGCCGGGCCTAAGTTGGACATGTGGCACTTCCGAACCTCACCCGTGACCAGGCCGCCGAACGCGCCGCGCTGGTCACCGTCGACAGTTACCGGATCGTTCTGGATCTCACCGACGGCACCGGCGGACCAAGCGACCGGACCTTCCGCTCCGTCACCACCGTGCAGTTCGATGCGCTCCCCGGCGCCGACACCGTCATCGACCTCGCCGCTGAGACGGTGCGCAGCGCAACTCTCAACGGCCGCGACCTCGACGTGTCCGCGTACAACGAGTCGACCGGAATTGCACTGACCGGTCTGGCCGAGCGCAACATCGTCGTGGTCGACGCGGACTGCCTCTACTCTCACACCGGTGAGGGCCTGCACCGATTCGTAGACCCGGTCGACAACGAAGTCTATTTGTATTCGCAATTCGAAACCGCCGACGCCAAGCGGATGTTCGCCTGCTTCGACCAGCCCGACCTCAAAGCGACGTTCGATCTGTCGGTGACGGCATCGCAGCACTGGCACGTCGTGTCGAACGGTGCCGCGCTCGGCATCGACGGTGGCGTGCACACGTTTGCCACCACACCGCGGATGAGCACCTACCTGGTGGCGCTGATTGCCGGCCCGTATACACGCTGGGATGACACCTACAGCGACGAGTACGGCGAGATTCCGCTGGGCATCTTCTGTCGCGCCACCCTCGCCGAGTTCATGGATGCCGACCGGCTGTTCACCGAGACCAAGCAAGGATTCGGCTTCTATCACAAGAACTTTGGCGTCCCATACGCGTTCGGCAAATACGACCAGCTATTCGTCCCGGAGTTCAATGCCGGCGCCATGGAGAACGCCGGTGCGGTGACCTTCTTGGAGGACTACGTGTTCCGCAGCAAGGTCACCCGCGCGTCCTATGAGCGTCGCGCCGAAACGGTGCTGCACGAGATGGCGCACATGTGGTTCGGCGACTTGGTCACCATGCGGTGGTGGGACGACCTGTGGCTCAACGAGTCGTTCGCGACCTTCGCCTCGGTGCTGTGCCAAAGCGAGGCCACCGAATTCACCCAAGCCTGGACGACATTCGCCAACACCGAAAAGTCGTGGGCCTACCGGCAGGATCAGCTACCCACGACGCATCCGGTGGCGGCCGACATTCCCGACCTGGCCGCCGTCGAGGTCAACTTCGACGGCATCACCTACGCCAAAGGCGCCAGCGTGCTCAAGCAACTGGTGGCCTATGTCGGCCTCGAGCACTTCCTGGCCGGCCTGCGCGACTACTTCCGCGCGCACGCGTTCAACAACGCCACGTTTGATGATCTACTGTCCGCGCTCGAAACAGCCTCTGGCCGTGACTTGTCCGACTGGGGTCGACAGTGGCTGAAGACGACCGGCCTGAACACGCTGCGCGCGGATTTCGACGTCGACACCGACGGGCGGTTCACCCGGTTCGCGGTGGCGCAGAGCGGCGCTGCACCCGGTGCGGGCGAGACACGCGTACACCGGCTCGCGGTGGGGATTTACGACGACGATGGCAGCGGCAAGCTGGTACGGATCCACCGTGAGGAACTCGACATCAGCGGCGAAAGCACGGAAGTGCCTGCCCTGGTTGGC
>NZ_DATMLH010000102.1:0-54788 GCF_035570115.1 Mycobacterium sp. | reverse complement strand
TCGCCGAACAGTTGGATCTGGGCCGGCTGCCACCCAAACCCGTTCCGGGGCCTTCCGGGGAAGCGATGGTCATTGTCCCGGTCGTCACGATCAGCAAGGTCGCCGGACATGCGTTGCAGGTCGCGATGCGGCTTGGCGGCGAAGTGGTCCCGGTGGCCGTCGACACCGACCCCAACGCCACCCACCGGCTCTGCGAGCTCTGGAAACAATGGGACCCCGGGGTTGACCTACGGGTCCTGCCCAGCCCGCACCGCACCCTGGTGGCACCCACCGTCGGTTTCGTCCGAACCCAAGTCGAACAGGGACGCTTCGTTATCGTCTTGCTCGCCTACATCGAACCGAGGCGCCGACGCTACCGAATCCTGCACAACCAACGAGGCCCGTTGCTCGCCACAACAATTCGCGCACGCACCGACGCTATCGTCGCCACGCTTCCGATTCGCTTGGACTGAGCATCTGCCCACCCGCTCCCAAGGCTGCAGATCTCCGATCGACGCACCCAAAGGTCTGATCCACAGGACTTGACAATTGCCCCCGCGCGGTGGAACGTCAACTGAGTTGAGACTCTCAACCAGTCCGGGATGAGGTCAGCCGTCCGCCGCTGTCCTCGCAGAGCGTTAGCTCGCGCCGAACACACCGGTGACAACCGCATGTCGGGGATCACCATGAATGCTCGTCCTACCACCTCCATGCCGCCGGTCGGCGGCTTTCTTTCCCAGCCAAGAGAGCGTCACACCACACGGTTAGCACATCGCCGGGTGACGTCGTCGGTAGCCGTCATCAGCGCCCACGGCCACATCGACGCATCCAACGGTGACATTGTGACCGAGTACACGCTGGGGCATCTGATGCGTTGCCGCGGGCTGATCCTTGATCTGCGCGGCCTGGATTTCTTTGGAACCGACGGTTTCTCGGCGCTGCACAGAGTCTCCGTCTGCTGCGCGCGCGCCGGCATAGCCTGGGCAGTAGTGTCCGGTGAGGCAGTCTCCCGGGTGCTGCGGATCGTTGACCCACAGGGCTTGCTACCCACTGCCAGCACCGTCGAGGCCGCGATAGCTATCGTCAAAGACCAGCCCCACCGTCCACCACGCCCATCGCGAGCCGCAGGGATCCCCGACAATCCTCGACGAGATGCGAACGCACGGTGTGCTTAGTGCAGACCCTGACACCAGCGATCGCCAAGCTCGATGGTCCTGCGTTGACGGTGGTTGACCCTGGAGTTTGAAGACGCGAAATCTGAGGTTGCGGAGTGCGGCGCCGGCAGGGAATGTCGAGACCGCGCCGACCCTGACGGTTAATGTGTTGCGAGGGTTGGTGGCTCGCGCGACGACGCCGCTGATTGTTGCTCGCCACAATGTCTTATTTTGTTGTGCTTAGCTAAGTGGTATCGATAGCCGCTCGGACACTGGATGAGAAGGAGCAAGCATGATGCTGTCAAGGCGTGCCATGCGTAGCGCACTGGTGGGAGCGATCGGCACTTCGGCGATGACCGGTGCAATGCTGTTTGGGGGCGCCTCGTTGGCGTCTGCTGAGCCCACGCCTGCACCGCCACCTCCGGCCCCTGCGGCCCCGGCGCCTGGGTGCACGGCCGCCGATTTGGCGCAGGCGTCGGGTACAGTCGGGACCGCGATGGCGGGCTATCTGTTTAGCCACCCGGACGTCAACAACTTCTTCACCGGCCTTCGTGGGCAGCCGAACGAGGAGATTCGCGGCGACGTCAAGAACTACATGGACGCCAACCCCCAGGTTGAGTCCGAAATCAACGGGATCCGCCAACCCCTCACCGACCTGAGCGATCGCTGCGATTACCATCCTAATTCGGCTCAATAGTCACCTAAGTGGTGTTATGCCCGACCATCACCTTCGACATAGATAGGCCAGTCACGCCGGTGAGGAGACAAGCAAGATGAGTCATTGGTTACGGTCAGGGACTATCACGGCGGCGACCGTCTTGGCGCTCGCGACCGTCCCCGGGGCGATCGTCACTATTCCCGCACCCGGCGTCGCTAACGCCGACGTCTGCGCAAGCGCCGGACGCCGGGTATCGGTCAGTGGCTGCGCGAACCTCGCCGACGCCGTTGCGCCGTACGTTCCGCCGCCGGCGTACTACGCTCCCATGCCGAACGATCCACCGCCGCCCCCGAACGTCACCGGATGTGTCGGCTACAACGGTCGGTGGGTCAACGCCTCCGGGTGCCATTAAGCCCTTCCCCTATCGCAACCAACCACATAGCCACCGGATCGCTTTGGCGTCCGGTGTGCAGCGCCGAGCGGGTCGGGGTGCGCACGCTCACACCGCTGCCGGTTTCGGGAGATAAATCTCGCGCGGGGGGTTGTCGTCTGGGTACCCGGCTCGACCGGGATGGCTGCCATTGCACGCTCGGCCATCGCCGTGATCGTGAGGCTCGGATTTACGCCGGGATTGGCCGGGATGACCGCACCATCGCAGACGAGGAGGTTCTGATAGCCGATGGGGTGGCCCGCCTAGAGGCTCAGCGGCTCACTGAGATTGGACGGTACTGACTTGCCGACGGCGGTGGACGTTTGTCGATAGTGACCGTCGGTGAGGTCCTGATACCAGGTCCTTTCCCCCGGAGCGGGCAGCCCGGCCTGTTGTAGTGCGGTCGACAGTGGGCGGTAGGAGGGTGTGAGCGGTATGCGGTCAACAACGTGGACCATGGCGGGACGCTGGTCCCGGGGGAGGCCGCCCAACGCGGTGGTCAGGCTAGCCGCGGTGAGGACGCCGCCTTTGCCAAGCGTCACGGCCGCGACCGCGACGTCGTGCGTGTCGGTCGCAACCGGATAGACCACGGCCAGGTCAATCACCGTGATGTCGCCAAGGGCGTCGCAAATCGGCTGGCAGAAGACCGGTCCGCACACCGACTGGATCACGGTGTTCCTGTTGTCGACGAACCAATAGTCGCCGTCGCTGTCGCGGCGAAACAGGTGGTCCGTGCTGATCCAGGTGTCTCCCTCGGCGAATACCCCGCGCATCGACACCCTCGCGGCATCGTGTCCGGAGCGCGGCTTTGCGAGCAGCACGCCCACCTCGCCGACCGCACAAGGACGCACGAAACCGTGGTCATCCTCGATGAATCGGCCCATCGTGGCGTCGTAGCCGCCGAGCCGAATCTCGGTGCTGCCCGGCAGCGGCCGACCCTTGGCCCCGATCTTCGTGCCGGCGACATTGGCCAGCACCGCGTCCCCCTCGGTGGATGCATAGAATTCCAGCACTCGGGCCGGGGCGAATCGGTCGGTGACCTTCTGCCATAGCCCGATCGGCATTCCGGCTCCGATGAACAGACGGATCGGATGATGTTCGGCAAGCTCGGGCGACGTCGCGTCCACCAATTCGAGCAGCATGGCCCAGGTGTAGGACACCACCGTGACCCCGTAACGGTGGACCTCGTCGGCGAACCGCATTGGGTCGACGCCACGGGTCAACGCGATGCGCGCCCCGCCGGCGACCGCGCCGCCGAGGCCGACCATCAGACCCGACGGATGGTGCAGCGGGGTCAGGCAATAGATCGTGTCACGGTGGCCTAGCGCGGCGGCAGTGGCCGTGCCGTAGGCCGACAGCGCCCACCGATGATTGGTGACCTCCTTGACCACTCGGCGCCCTCCCGTCGTGCTGAAGAACACGAAGGCGAGATCACTTGCCCGGCCCGGGTTCGGCCGATACCACTGCGGCAGCCGCTCCTCGGCCAGGTCGAGGCGGTCCAGCTCGACGACCCGGTCCGACTCGGTCCGGCCGAGGTCCGCGGTGCGGCCGTGACCGAGGACGAGCACCCTGGCGCCGATCGCGGCCGCCGCCGCCAGATGGTTTGGGTCCGTGACGATGTCGGCCACCTCGCACAGCCGGACGGCGGCGGCGAGGTCATCGTCCGGGGGTAGCAACACCGCCACCGCGCCGAGCCGCGACAGTGCCGCGATCGCGGCTACTGCGCTGGGGCTGGTATCCATCAACACACCGACGTGGGCTCCCTGACGGATACCGACGGCGATGAGGCCACGCACCACCTCGTCGATGCGGCAATCAACCACCGCGTTGGTGTGGACCCGATCCTCGAAGAGGAAGCATTCCTCTTCAGGCGCTCTGTTCGCCTGTTCGGCCATCAACCCGCCCAGCGACACCCGGGTATGGGGTTGCAGCCGACCGAGGCGGGCGAGCCGAGGCAGGGTACGCACGGCCTCCCCGGCGACCTCCCTGCCGCTGCGCGCCGCGCCCATCGCGGCGTCGGCCAACCCCAGGCTCACGCCGATGCCCAGCTCGGCCAGCGCACCCGCCGAGTGACCGATACGCGACGACAGCCCGACATCGCCATCGATCCTCACGCTGGGGTCGGCCTCCATCGCATGCACGCCTTCCGGCCTGGGCCCTTGACCGTCTCGCCACAGCACCCAATTACCGACGGTGGGCCACGTGTGCGTGGCGGCGGTCGATCCGACAACGAGCCCGAAATGACCTGCCCGCAATAGCACCTCGGACACCTCGGCGCGGGGGGCGGCCCGCCGGATTCCTCGCACGGACGCGGGTTGGCCGATGTTATCGATCTCGCCGACGAACGCAAGGACCGGACAGCTGATTTCCGCGAGCGTGATCAACGTGCCATCGATCACGGCGCCGCCGGCCATCATGCGGTTATGGACCACGAACTGCCGTAACAGTTCGGCGACCGCGGGACCCGACCATGCCACCCAGCCCTCCACTTCGAGGAAGCGGCGTTGCTGTTCCCTGGGCAGCAACGCCTCTCGGTCATGGAGTTGACGTAGAAAGTCCCACCGCGCCCGGACCGTTTTGATCGGGTCCAGAAGTTGAAACCCGGTACGGGCCATCCATCCGGACACCGAGAGGCGGTTAAAGACATGATCGGCGATCAGCTGGGCGCCGCGGCCCGCCAGGGCCGCGGAAATTCCGAACGGCAGACCGCTGAGCGAATCGACGGCGGCGCCGAATGTGATGACGCTGGCCAGGCCCTCGGAACGTCGGTAAGCCGCGGTTTGATAGCAGAACATGCCGCCCTGTGAGTAGCCCGCCAAATGCACCTCGCGGCCGGTGTGTGCCTGTACCGAGTCGATGACCCGGCTCAGCGCGACGACATGGTCGCTCAACGTGCGCTCGAGCCCACCGGTCTCCCGGTCCGGTGAGCCGAAGTCCACCACCCACGGGTCTACACCTAGATCATGCAGGACTCCGACCGCGCCCTGGTCTCTGGTGACGTCGAACACGTTGGCTGACATCATCATCGGCGGCACAAGTACTACCGGCGGCCGCGACGGGTCATTCGCGCCGTCGGGGAAGTAGCGTCGTAGCCGGTACATGTCGCATCGCTCCATGATCTGAAACGGCGACGGACGGGACCCAGTCTGAAGGCCACCGAACCGCAGCACCTCGACACCGGTCCGCGTGGTCGCGACGATCCGGTTCACGGGACCGGCGATCAGGTCGCTACCCCACGTCACCGGTACCACACGCCACACCGACGCTCGCGCTGATCACACAGCTGCCGAGGTCATAAATTCGACACTACGCGCAGCGAGGGTGCCGCGGCGGCAGGCCAACACCGGGAAACCCTTGTCATTCGGACACACGTATGTCTCGTCCGTCAACGGCGGAGCCCGGGACCTGGGGCCGGTTGCCGTTGGCGATACTGGACGAATGCCGAGCACCGATTTCCACCCCGATCTCCGCAGAGTCGCCCGCCTCGCCCCCCGGGGAATGATCGGTCCGCGGACGTTGCGGCTCATCCGGGCGCTGAGCGGCCTGCAACCCAGCAGGAGCCACGACGGCCTCGAGGTCCTCATCCTGAGCTCCGGTGTCGGTGTACGGCTGCACCGACCGATCGACGTCAGCCAACCCACACCCGCAATGCTGTGGATGCATGGCGGCGGTTATGTGATGGGGAACGCACAGCAGGACGACCGGCTGTGCCATCGCTTCTGTCGCGAGCTGGGTATAACCGTCGCGGCGGTGGACCATCGACTGGCGCCCGAGCATCCGTACCCCGCACCGTTGGAGGACTGCTACTCGGCGCTGACCTGGCTGGCCGCGCTGCCCGCGGTCGACCCCGCACGGGTGGCGATCGGCGGGGTCAGCGGGGGCGGCGGGCTGGCGGCTGCGCTGGCACTGCTGGCGCGCGACCGCGGCAAGGTGACGCCGGCGCTGCAGCTGCTGGCCTACCCGATGCTCGACGACCGCAGCGCGGCGGGGCCGAACAATCCGAACTACCGGCTGTGGGGCCCGAAAAGCAATCGCTTCGGCTGGGCGTCGTACCTCGGTAATGCCGACCCGCAGGTCGCGGTCCCGGCGCGCCGTGACGATCTGAGCGGACTGCCCCCGGCGTGGATCGGCGTCGGCACCAACGATCTGTTCCACGACGAGGACCTCGCCTACGCCGAACGCCTCACCGCGGCCGGTGTGCCGTGCCATGTCGAAGTGGTCCCCGGAGCTTTCCACGGTTTCGATCAGGTGGTACCGAAAGCTGCTGTGTCACAGTCGTTTTTCGCCAGCCAGTGCGCCAGCCTACGCACCGCCCTGGCTCAGAAGAGCTGATCGGCGACCATGCGCACCAGCGCACCGTTTGCGGTGAGCGACGAACAGCGGGCACTGCGCGGCGCGGTCGCCGACTTGATGACACGACACTCCAGCGAGGCGCAGGTGCGGACACTGATGGCCAGCGACACCGGTCTTGACCGCAAGGTGTGGCAGGACCTGGCGGCCATGGGGCTGACCGGATTACTGATCACCGAGGAGTACGGCGGCGCCGGTGCGAGCCCGGTGGAAATGGGCATCGCGATGGAAGAGATGGGCCGGGTGCTGCTGGTCAGCCCGTTCCTGTCGACAGCGGTGCTGGTGCCCAGCCTGCTGGCCGCAGCCGGCGACGCGACCGAATGCGCCGCGGTGCTGCCTCGGATCGCCGCAGGTGAGCTGGTCGCCAGTGTTGCCTTCGCCGAGGACGACTCGGCTCGGTTGCCGGCGACGATCGCCACGTCCGCGGGCGCCATCGGCAACGCCTGGCATGTCACCGGCTATAAGCACTTCGTGCTCGACGGGCAGTCGGCGGACCTGTTGTATGTGTTGGCCGGAACCGACGCGGGGCCAGCCGTATTCGCCGTCGACGCCGGTGCTGCCGGCTTGGACATGACACCGCTGACCACGGTGGACCCCACCCGAAAGCAATGCCGCCTGCAGTTCGTCGACACCCCGGCACGCCTGGTCGGGCGGCTGGGTGCCGGCGTCGAGGTCTTCACCGCAGCGCTGGACTGCTCGGCGGTGGCATTGGTCAGCGAGCAGGCCGGCGGTGCGCGGTACGCAGTCGAGATGGCCGCCGAGTACGCCAAGACCCGCTACCAGTTCGGCCGTGCGATCGGCAGCTTCCAGGCGGTCAAGCACATGTGCGCCGACATGCTGCTGGAGGCCGAATCGGCGGTGTCCGCGGCGCGCTTCGTCGCCGGATCATTCGCCGAGCAAGCGCCCTCGCGCATCGCGGATCTTGCACTGGCGCAGGCGTATTGCTCGGACGCATTCGTCTTCGTCGCTGCGACCAACATCCAGGTACACGGCGGCATCGGATTCACCTGGGAACATCCGGCGCACCTGTATTTGCGTCGGGCCCGCAGCGACGCCCAGCTGCTGGGCAGCCCGTCGTGGCACCGGGAACGCTACCTGCGGCAGATCGGGGCCTGAACGATGAAGGAAGATGAATTGCGCGACGAGGTCCGAGACTGGTTGGCGGCCAACTGGAATCCCGGAATCGATCGCTCCAGCTGGCACAAACTTGTCGTCGACGCCGGATGGGCGGTGCCCAGTTGGGAACCAGAGTGGTACGGCCGCGGTCTCTCGGAGATCCAATCGCGCCTCGTCGCAGCGGAATTCGCGGCTGCCGGTGCCTCCGGCTGCGGCCACGACCGCGCGAACCTGTTCGCCTGTATCCTGCACGACGCCGGAACCGACGAGCAGAAGCGACGGCTGATTCCGCCGTCAATACGTGGCGAGAGCAAGTGGTGCCTGCTTTACAGCGAGCCCGGTGCGGGATCGGATCTAGCCGGCCTGCGCACCCGCGCCGAACGCCACGGTGACGAGTGGGTGATCAATGGCCAGAAGGTGTGGACGTCGTTCGCCAAAACCGCCGACTACGGCATGCTGGTGGCGCGGACCAACTGGGACGTGCCTAAACACCAGGGCATCAGCTTCTTTATGTTGCCGATGCGTCAGTCCGGCGTGGAAATCCGGCCGATCCACCAGATCACCGACGAATCGGAGTTCAACGAGGTCTTCATCGAAGACGCCCGCGTTCCCGCCGAGAACTTGGTCGGCGAGCTGAACGCCGGCTGGTCGGTCCTGCAGATCGCGCTCGGGTATGAGCGCCGGTTCATGGGCGATCTGGCTCGCACCGCCAAGGACAGCACACGGCCCCAACCCGAAAAGGCCAACCTTCTGGTCGAATTGGCGCGGGAAGCCGCCCGGCTGGACGATCCATACATTCGTCAGCAGATTGCCCGGGTCGACGCGCTGGCCACGGTCAACCGCTGGAACACCCAGCGCTCGAAGGCCGCCGTCGATCGCGGCGAGGCGGCGACGCTGATGGCGCTCGGCAAGATCGCAATGTCGCGGATCCTGCACGAGACGGCCCGCGTCGAGACCGAAATCGTCGGCGCCGAAGCCATGCTGGCCGGACCGGAGAATCCCATCGGTGACGCGGTGACATTCCGGACGATGAACGCCTACTTCACCTCGATCGGTGGTGGGACCGATCAGATTCAACGCAACATCATCGGCGAGCGCGTACTCGGACTGCCCAAAGAACCTGAGCCGTACCGCAACACACCGTTCCGCGATCTACCGCACTGATTGGCCCCGCGGCGACGCGCCGGGTCGATGCTTGAAGTTCGTCGACGTTGCGGTCATCCTGGCAAGATGGTTCCTGGCGAAAAGGCTGTGCGCGGGATCCTCGACCCGGTGGCACGTAAGCTCCGGTTGCCATTCGGGACCCCGGACTTCATCGACCGGATCATCCGCGGAGGCGTGAACCAAGCCGGCCGTCGTACGCTGCAAATGCTGCTGACCACCTGGGATGCCACCGGTGGCGGGCCATTCGCGGCCAGTGCAATCGCCACGGCGGGACTGGCCAAGACGGTTGATATCGCCCAGGGTCTGTTCATCGGCCCGGTCTTCGACCCGCTGCTCAAGGCGCTGGGGGCCGACCAAGTAACCTTTCGCGCCTCGCTGTGCGCCTCTCAAGTCGTCGGTGTGAGCATCATGCGCTACGGGGTGCGGGTCGAGCCGATCGCCTCCATGGATGTCGACGCGTTGGTTGACGCGGTGGCGCCCACGTTGCAACGCTACCTTGTCGGAGAAATAGCCTGATTCACCCTGCTGCGTAGGCGATTTCGCCGCCGATGACCGTCGCGGCGACCATCCCGGCGTCCAGTTCGGCCAGTGCCGTTTCGGGCGATACGCTCAGCACGCAGAGGTCGCCTGGCTCTCCGGGTTGCAGAGTTCGCGCCCGGGTGGGTTGCTCCGGGAAACCGGAAAACATCGTCAAAGCGGTTCGCGCCGATATACGTTCGTCGTTCCCCAGCACGGCTCCGCTCGGTGTGGTGCGGTGCACCGCCGCCCGCATGGCTGCCCACGGGTCAGGCTGGCCGAACGGCATATCGGTGGACAAGGCGACCGGCACGCCGGCCCGAAGCAGCGACGCCACGCGCCAGAGTTGGTCGTGCTCGACGGCGGGAACCTCGTCGAGATACTGATCGCCGCGCTCGGCGACGAAGTTGGGCTGGGTTATCACGGTCACCGCGAGTTCGGCGAGATCGGTCAGGCAGTCCGGCGGCGCCACGGCGGCGTGTTCGATGCGGTCGCGCGGGTGTGTGCCGGCTTGGCGCAGCGCGGCGATCGTCACCAGCAGCTGGGCCGCGGTCACGCAGTGGATGGCGACCGGGGCGCCGCGGCGGTGCCGGTCGGCGATCCACGCGGCGAGGTGGTCGAGGTTCAGGTCGTCGTCGTGCAGGATGCGCTTGCCGGGCGCCAGGCAGTACACCTGTTGGCGCAGTTCGCCGCGCCGGTGCAGCTCGGCCAACCGCACCACATCGCCCACATCGAGATCCGGTGTGGCATCAGTGATTCCGGTGACTCCGTAGCAGCTCAGCCGATCACTGAGGCCGGCCAGGTTGGTTGCGCCGCGGGTCAGCGCAGCCGACCAGGAGTCGGCGCTGCGCAACCGCCCGTCGGGATGCCCGGCCAGACCGACCCGCACCAAACCCGCCGAGTTGAGGATCCACAGCACGCCGCTGCGGTGCTGCATGCGCAGCGGCACGGTCGGGACCATCGCGTCCAGCGCTGCCCGGTCCAGCGGTCCGGCGACCGAGTCGTGGTAGCCGACGGCGCGGATCCAGCCGTCGTCGCCGGGCTCGGCGCTGGCCAGCACGGTCGCCAGCGCGACACGGTCGCGTACCTGCGGCGGCCCGACCGGAACCGAGGTTTCGACGGCCGCCGCGGAGTGCAGGTGCACGTGGTGATCGTGCAGCCCGGGCAACACGGTTCCGCCGGCGGCGTCGAACACGTCCTCGCCGCTGCGCGGCGCCAATGTCTCGGCCACGTCGTCGATCTGTGTCCCCACCCGCAAGTCGACGATCGCGCCGTCCAGTGTCGTTGCACTCTGAATCAGCATGGTGCACAGAGTCTCTCGGACACAATGTGGCGCACTGCGGCGTTGTCGGCGCCCCGCGGCGACGCCGCCGGGCCGGGTGGTGGCGGCCGGGGCCGGTCGACAGGCAAAGCGGAGGTCTGGGACGTCCGCGGCAGCGCGGCATATCTCGCCGCGACCTGGGCCATCGACACGTCGATCACCTCGCCGCCGCCGCGGCGCACCGACTGTCCCACCGCTCGCGCCGCCTCCAATCCGGTCAACGGGTCGGCGATCGCGTCGGCGCAGAACACCGGTCCGTGCGTGCCGGTGCCGACCAGGCCACCCGCCACCGCGGCGTCGTCGCCGAATGCCGAGCGGTGCGGCTGACCGCGGTAACCCCTGATGCGCAACCAGATTCGTCCCGGTCGGCCGGGCACGTCGTCGGCGCTCAACTGGCGGCGCCGCAGTGCCGCGGGACGAGAGCCCTCGATAACGATGTCGGCAGCGGTGAGCAGCCGGCGCAGCGCGTCGGTGTCGTTGTCGAAATCGACCGCGTAGGAAAGCTTTCCAAAATTCATCCAATTGAAGAAGGCAGGCTCCCCGGCACGGGTGCCGTCGGGCCGGCTCGGGCTTTCCACCTTGACGACGACGGCGCCCGCGCGGGCAAGTAACTGCGCGCACAACGGTCCCGCCCACAACGCCGACAGGTCGGCCACCAGCAATCCGTCCACCCGCCGCGGCCCGACCTGGCTGCGACACCGTCGCAGCGTCGGCGGCTCCGCGCACGTTTCCCCTAGTCTCGCTATGGCGATATCCAGCAGTTGGCCGCGGGCAACCACGGCTTCGGTCGAACGCGTTGCTGCCCAACCAGAAAGCGCCATCCACGGGTCGCCGGGAACCGTGTCGGCTTCCAGCAGCGCCGGCACTGTCGCGATGTCATCCGCGCGCGGCAGCGCGATCGCACACCAACCGTCGGCGGTGGCCAGCAGTCGGGTAGCGCCGCCCGCCGAGACGCGGCCCCGACGGGTCAGGCCGAGGATCGCCGCACGGCCGGCCAGCGTGGTGGCGGCGTCCACCTCGACACCTAACAACCGGGCGATGTCGGCGGCCACCCGTCGGGCTTCGGTCAGCACTACCGCGCGTGAGAAGTCCGGCTGTCCGTCCGGCTCACCCGTCAAATAGGCCATTCCGGTGTCCGCCCAGTCCAACGCCGCGTCCACGCTCACCATTGTGCGCGCCGCCGGTCAGCGGCTTAGAACTGCAGGGCGGTAAAGCGCCAGTCCAGCACCTGGCGCGGTGGCTCCGGGTCAGATACCGCGTATACCAACGATCGCAGTCCCAACACCCCGCCGTTGTCAGTGGGCTCGGCGGAATCGATGCGCAACTCGCTGAAGAGGGTGTCGCCCTCATATACCGGCGCGGTGTGGTCGCAGGACTGCCAGCCCAGCACCGTCGCCACATTTGGCAGCAGCCGGGTGGCCTGCGCCAACGCCAGCCCGATGGTGTGCCCCCCGTAGACCAACCGACGACCACCGATACGTGAATCATGATGAACGGCAGCGATATTCAGCGTCAGGCGGGCCAGTTCTGGTGCGCTGCTGACCACATCGGCAGTGCTGTGCAACACCGTGTCCGCCAGATCGGTATCGAAATGCGGTCCGGGGATGCGCTGACGGAACACATCGCCGTTCCACTCGTCGACAGCCGACGGCGGCGGGGCCAGATCGGCACCGACTTTCGACAGGTCGTCTGCGTGATCCGCGTCGTTCGGATCGGCGCCGGGGCTTAGCGGCATCATCGCGCAACGGTAGAAGTCGAGGATCAACCGATCGGCCTGGTCGATGGTCGTCATCCGCAACGCGACCAGCCCGGTGGGCGCCCGGCCCGGCTTGGCCGAGTTCTTCTTCAAGCCCACTACCTCGGTGCGGGTAAAGAGGGTGTCGCCGATGGCCGGGAATCGATAGAACACCAGCCCGCGGTAGAACAGGTTGGCCTTGACGTGCTGGGTCACCAGCGTGGACTGGCCGATCGCCACGTCGCACACCAGGCCGGGATGGGCCAGCGGTGCGGTCGACCCGGTGACCGCCGCCGACAGCTCGGCGTCCAGCGGCAACCGCAACCGGTCGCCGAGGATGCTCTGGTGCACGGCGGCCAAACCCGCGGTCAGCGTCATCGCGGGCGCGCCGGCGAACACCTGGCCGGTGTGCAGCTCGTCGAAGTAGGGGCCGAAGGTCATCGTTGCCCTCTTTTCGGGCACGTCAACATGGCCGCATGACCATTCAGCTGAACGACGACGAGGCGATGTTGGTTGAGACGGTTCGCGGCTTCGTCGATAAAGAGGTCAAGCCGACGGTCCGTGAGCGAGAGCATGTCAATGAGTATCCCGAAGCGGGTATTGAGCAGATGCAGCGCATCGGTATCTATGCCAGGAGTCCGCATTAGGACACGATCAGCCGTGCGGGCAGACCAGCTCGAGCCGGTATTTGTGGCCGACTAGCGCACTTGGCAGAACGGCCCCGATCTCGAGCTCACCGATCACGTGATTCACTGCGGCAACGTAGTCGTCATGGCGCAATTTGATCACCCGCATGCTTGAATCCCGAACGGCGTTCTCCACAACGGGGTCCCCACCGGCGCTGTCGATCTCGCGGGTGCCGGCCTTCACCTGTTCCGTGATGTCCGACTGGGTTTGGATCAAGACAGCGCCGAGAAGTCGGAACCTGCCAAAGATGAACTCGTGCTCGCCGGTTGCGGTAACGCCAGCCAATCGCGAGGTGACATCGGCGATGTTCGGCCACATCCCATCGTCCACCAGGTGGTAAGGATCGGCGGGCACGTCGCTGACTCCTTGCGGATGGTCACACGGCGATGAATGCGTCTCCCACAGCCGTGCCAGCTCCGGTCCGGACACCGTCGGCGGGACTGGGAACACCGCGGTCGTGGGATGGCGCGTCGCCCCATGACCGTATTGCGCCCAACCCCCGCAGCCACTCACCAATGCCGCCGCCGCGGTTACGACGAAGGCCGCGGTGACGAGTCGTGCTACGGGTTCAGCCACTCGCCGACGTCATGGGAGATGCCCGACGACGGAACGTAATTGACCTTCACCGGCGTGACGCCCGGCGGAAATTTGAACACAACGCAGCCGGTGGTGGAGGCGCCCGCAGCGAGCAGGAACCACCCGTCGACAAAGTCCTTGCACTCGGTCACGGTCGCGAAATCGGCCCGGTAACTCTGGTTGTCCGATCCGACCACTGAAACATCGCTGTTGGTGTTGCCCACGATGGTCGACGTTCCGGCATTGGTGATCTTCAGCTTGGTTGCCATATAGGTTTTGCCGGCGTCGGCCCAGCCGTTCGGAACTGTCGCCGGGTTGATGATCTGCAGCAGCGTCACCGTGATCTTCTGCGCGCCGATGCGCATGAGGTTGAGCGTGTCGCCGACGTGCGCGACCGGTTTCGACGCGGGCGGCTGTTGCGTCGGCGGGGAAGCCGCGTGATCGCTCGCGGTGGACTTCTGCGTCGAACAGGACGCAGCCAGCAGGGCCAACATCGACAGTGTCACCACGGACCGTTTCATGTCGCCTACCTCGCAACCGAAAACCGCATGCCGTTCATAGAGTCCTCCACGTGCCCAGTCTGCCGCAACCAGAACCGAACCGACCGGACACCGACGGGAATGGTTTACGCACCTCTGGCGTTCTGTATACGCTGCTAGCGATCCACGGGTTCTGACGGCCGCGCAACGGCGAGTGCGGAGGATTCGAGTGACTAGGGTGCTCAGGCGACACTGGGTACCGCTGGTTTTTGTGGTGGTGCTTGCCGTATCGGGCGTGCTCATTGGACGGCTGCACAAGATGTTTGCGTCTGCGGACCTCAACGCCAACTCCGGCGCGGGGGTCGAGATTGTGCAGTTCAACCCGAAGTACATCGGCTATGAGGCCTTCGGCCCGCCGGGGACTACCGCCGATATCAACTATTGGGATGCCGAGGCGAACGTCCACCAACTCAACGACGTGCCGCTGCCCTGGTCATACACCGTCGTCACCGTCCTGCCGGCGGTCGAGGCCACCATGATCGTGCAGGGCAACAGCGGCCAAATCGGCTGTCGGATCAAAATCGACAATGAACTCCTCGACGAACGACGCGCCGTCGGCGGCAACGCCCAGACCTACTGCCTGGTGAAATCCGGATGACGGAAAACACCGACGCGCACGGCAAGCGACCGTTCGTCGCGCACGCGCTGCGAATTTTCGCGCTGCCGATCATCCTGTTCTGGGTGGCGCTCACCGTCATCGTGAACATCTTTGTCCCCCAATTGGAAGTGATTTCCGAGCAACACTCGGTACCACTGGCACCCATGGATGCGCCGTCGATGCAAGCGATGGCGCGTGTCGGTTCTAATTTCAAGGAATACAAATCCAACAGCACGGTGATGATGGTCGTGGAAGGCCAGCAACCGCTTGGCGAAGCCGCGCACCACTATTACGACGCGATAGTAAAGAAACTACTCAACGATCACGAGCATGTCGAGCACGTCCAGGATTTCTGGCGTGACCGATTGACTGCGGCGGGCGTCCAAAGTCCCGACTCCAAGGCCTCCTACGTCCTGCTGAATATCGTCGGCAACCAGGGCGAAACGTTCGCCAACGAATCCGTGAATGCGGTCCGGAAGGCGATCACCGACACACCGGCACCTCCCGGGGTGAAGGCGTATGTCGCAGGACCGGCGGCGCTCACCGCGGACCTGCGCGCAATTGGCGACGCGAGCCTGGTGAAGATCACCCTGTTTACGATCGGCGCGATCGCGATCATGTTGCTCATCGTCTACCGGTCGCTCGTCTCGATGCTGATACAGCTTTTCTTGACGCTGCTCGAATTGACTTGCGCTCGGGGAGTTGTCGCGTTCCTTGGGTATGTCAATATCATGGGGTTGACGACGTTCGCGGTCAATATCATGGTGATGCTGGCCATCGCAGCCGGCACCGACTACGGGATATTCCTCATAGGCCGCTACCGAGAGGCGCACCTGGCCGGTCAAGATCCGGTAACCGCCTACTACACAACCATTCGCAGTGTCACGCCCGTCATCGTGGGTTCGGGGTTGACCATTGCCGGCGCCTCGGCAACTCTCTACTTCACCCGGTTACCCTACTTCCACAGCATGGCGATACCCGTTGCAACAGGCATGATCGTCGTTGTCGCTGCCGCGCTCACCTTGGGACCCGCCGTGGTTGTGGTGGCCAGCCGTTTCGGGCTGCTGGTACCGAAAAACTTGAAGCCAGGGAGATTCTGGCGCCGGACCGGCATCGCTGTCGTGCGGTGGCCCGCGCCGATCATGGTGGGCAGCGGCGCGGTCATCCTGGTCGGTCTCGCCGCCCTGCCGGGGTTCAAGCCCGGTTACGACGACCGCCACTATCTGCCGAAAGATACCCCCGTCAATGTCGGCTACGCCGCCGCAGAAAGGCATTTCACGGCCGCAAGGATGGCCCCCGATATCACGATGGTCGAGGCCACCCATGACATGCGAAACCCGGCGGACATGTTGGTTCTGGATCGGGTTGCGAAGAATATTATGCGGGTTGTCGGTATCGGGATGATACAGGACATTACGCGGCCGTTGGGAATTCCACTTCAGCACAGCTCGGTACCGTTTCAACTCAGCGCGTCGAACCAGCTGATCATACAGAATATGAAGTCGTTGAAAGACCGCGTTAAAGATATCGACACCATATCGCTTCAGCTCGACAGGGATATTGGCCTGATAACGCAGATATATACCCATCTGGAGGAGGTCGACAAGACCACGCACGATCTCGCCGGCGTGACACAGGACACCACGGCTGTTACCGATGAGATCCGAGACCATTTCGCGGATTTTGACGATTTTTGGAGGCCGCTCCGCAGTTACTTCTACTGGGAAAAGCACTGCTTCGATGTCCCCATGTGCTGGTCATTCAGATCGTTATTTGAGTCGCTGGACGGCGTGGACAAGCTGAGCGAAAAACTGCACATGCTGTCGACCGACGTGAACCGCCTGGATTTTCTCCTACCGCAAGTAACCGAGCTGCTCCCAGCGGTAATCGACACCCTGAATATCATGCGGGGCCTAGTGGTAACTGTGCACAGCACGCTCGACGGATTCGTCAACCAATTGGAGGACCTGAGCGATACCCAGATCATGATGGGTCAAAGCTTTGACGACTCCAAGAACGACGATTTCTTCTACCTGCCGGCCGAGGCTTTCGACAACAAAGACTTCCAAACCGGGCTCAGGCTCTTCATGTCGCCGGACGGCAAGTCCGCCCGGTTCTTTGTCACCCAGCAGACGTACCCGGCCACGCTGGAGGGAATCAAGCGAGTCGAGCCCGAGCGAACGGCGGCGCAGGAGGCCGTCAAGCAGTCCTCCCTGTCCGACGCAAAGGTGTATGTGGGCGGTATGGCCGCCCTCTACGAGGACATGCAAGAAGGTGCCAAATACGACCTGATCATGGCGATCGTGGCATCGCTGACCTTGATCTTTTTGATCATGACCTTGATCACTCGAAGCTTTGTGGCCGCGGTGGTGATTGTCGGCACCGCGTCCAGCTCCATCGCATCGTCGTTCGGCATTTCGGTGCTCATCTGGCAGGACATACTCGGCCAGCACATCTACTGGGTGACGCTGGTGTTGTCAGTCATCGTGCTGTTGGCTGTCGGGTCCGACTACAACCTGTTGCTGGTATCCCGATTCGAAGAGGAAATCCACGTCGGACTCAAGACCGGGTATATCCGGGCGATGGGCGGCAGCGGTGGAGTGGTGACGTCGGCGGGCATGGTGTTCGCCTTCACGATGCTCGCGATGCTCGGCAGTGATCTGCGGGCGATCGGAATGTTCGGCTCCACCGTCTGTATCGGGCTGCTGCTCGATACTTTCGTGGTGCGCGCGCTGTTCATGCCGTCGATCGCGACCCTGCTGGGTCGCTGGTTCTGGTGGCCGCAGGTTGTCAACCCCCGTGGCCCCAACAAGGTGCGCGGGATCGCGGCCCATGCTCCGTCCGGAGACGAGGACACCGACAAGCTGGCGCTCGGATCGCCGTCGCAGCGATAACCGGCCGCTTACCGAATTTTCGCGTCTACCAGCCCCCACGCCAAAGCGATGTCGGCGTCGATCGTGCGACCGCTGAGCACCAAATACGCTGTGCGCCAGCGGCCTATCCGCCGTGTCACACTGACGGTGCCACCC
Source organism: Mycobacterium sp. (assembly GCF_035570115.1). Taxonomy (GTDB): domain Bacteria; phylum Actinomycetota; class Actinomycetes; order Mycobacteriales; family Mycobacteriaceae; genus Mycobacterium. The sequence continues at coordinate 36,936 of NZ_DATMLH010000102.1, read as the reverse complement.
GCTCCGGGGATGAGCCCCAGACTCAGCTCGGGCAGCCCGAATACCGCGTCGGGCCGACAGAGCACGCGCCCGCAAAACGCCGCCATCTCCAATCCGCTGCCCAGCACCTGACCCTGAACTTCGGCGCGGCACGCCTGCCCGAGCCGGGCGGTCAGCGCGTCGAGCACCAGCGCCGGGCTGTAGCGGGTGCGAGCCAAATGTGCGCTGGCGGGGTCGCTCAGCGTGCCGAACTCATCGAGGTCGCCGCCGCTACAAAACGACGGCCCGTTTCCGGTCAGCACCACCTCGTCGACCGACGGATCGAGTTGCGCGACCGCTAAGGCCTCGAGCAGCGCGGCGCGGGCATCGGTGGAAAACGCGTTGTGGCGTTGCGGTCGATTGAACGCGATCCGCAGCGTATTGCCGTCGCGGTGGGCCTGTACCGGATCGGCGATGTCGGGCTGGCGCGCCGGGCCGCGCTCGGCCAGCCATTGGGCGAACTCCGGACCGCCCTGCAGGGTGGAGTAGGCCAGCGACTCGGTCACCACGCCGACGAGCGTTGGGCCAGCTGGATCGACCGAGCGCAGCACGTCGTCACAGACCGCGGCGGCCAGCGGCCACCGGTCCGCCCGCGCGGCCAGTTGGGCAATTGCCGCGTCGATCGACGGCACGGTGATTGCCCGGCGGTCGTCGGTGTCGTCCTCGGTGAGGGTGAATGTCGCGTGCTGCAGCCAGAATTCAGATGCATGCGTGAGCGGCCCGACGGCCACAACCGGGACAACGAACGGTGCAGCGTCGACGTCGGAGACCGGCTCCGACACGTCGAGGATGCGCAGCGTCACACCGAATACTTCTTCACCAGTTCGTTTTTGTACAACTTGCCGGTATCGGTGCGCGGCAGCTGCGCTTCGAATGAGATCGATCGCGGACACTTGTAGTGCGCCAAGCGGTCTCGCAGCCATACCAGCAGGTCGTCGGAAAACTCATCGGTGGCATCCGCCGGGTCGACGGTCTGCACCACCGCCTTGACGCTTTGACCCATCTCGTCATCGGGAATGCCGAACACCGCCGCGTCCAGCACCTTCGGATGGGTGACCAGGAGGTTCTCGGCCTCCTGCGGGTAGATGTTGACGCCGCCGGAGATGATCATGTGGTGCCGGCGGTCGGTGAGGTAGAGGTAGCCGTCGTCGTCGATGTAGCCGACGTCGCCGACAGTCGTCCAGCCGTGACTGTCGCGAGAGTCCGCCGTCTTCTCCGCGTCGTTGAGGTACTCAAAAGAGAACCCGCCCTCGAAGTAGATCTCTCCCGCTTGGCCCGACGGCAACTCGTTGCCGTCGGGGTCGAGGATGTGAATCTGACACATCATCGGCTTGCCCACCGAGCCGGGATGCGCCAGCCACTCCTCGGCGCTGATCAACGTCGACCCGATCGCCTCGGAGGACGCGTAGTACTCGTCGACGATCGGCCCCCACCAGTCGATTATCTGCTTCTTGATCTCCACCGGGCACGGCGCGGCCGCGTGCATCACCCGCTCGAGGGTGGACAGGTCACACGAATTGCGAATGGAGTCAGGCAGTTTCAGCATCCGGGTAAACATGGCCGGTACAAATTGACCGTGCGTGATCCGGTAGCGCTGGATGGCCTCGAGACAGCCCTCGGGATCGAACTTCTCCAGGACGACGGTCGTGATGCCGCCGGCCTGCGCGCTCATCGACCACACGGACGGCGCAGTATGGTAGAGCGGCGCCGGGCTCAGATAGACCGCATCGGGGCGCATCCAGAATCCGACCAGCGCCGACATCATGCCGGGCGCCTCGGCCGGCGTGACGTGCGGCAACTCGCGCTTGATCCCCTTGGGCCGACCGGTGGTGCCCGACGAGTACTGGAGCAGATCGCCTTCGGATTCGTCGTCGATCGGCGTATCCGGTTGATCGGCAACGCATTCGGGGTAGCGCTGCCAGCCGTCGAGGTCTGCCTCTTCCTGCTCTTCCTGGTCTATGGCAATCAGCAACATTGCAGGCAGTCCGCCGGGGAGGTGCTCGCCGAGGTTTTCACAGGTCTTGCGCAGCGCGGCCGAGCCGATGATCGCCTTGGCCGCGCTGTTGTCGACGATGTAGGCGGCCTCCGGCGCGGTCAGGTGCGTGTTGATCGGCACGTAGTACAGGCCACTGCGCCGGGCCGCCCACATCACCGCGTGGATGTGCTCGTTGTTCTCCATCAGGATCGCGACGGCGTCGCCTTCGACCAGACCGGCGCGGCGAAAGTAGTGCGCCAGCCGGTTGGCGCGAGCTTCGAGTTCGTCGAAGGTGATGACGGTGCCGGACGGATGAAGGATGACAGCGGGCGTGTTGGTGCCCAGATGCTCGCGAATCTGCATGCGCAGACTGTACCGTCGCCAAACTTGACAGGTGTCAAGGGCCTGGGTTGAGCGTCGCGGATAGTTATTGCGCGGGCAGCTGTTCGGCCGGCTGATGCGGGTGTCCGCCATGCCGCTTGGCTCGACCGGCGAACGGCGCCAACAGCGTTGGGACCAACTGGCGTCGATTGACTATCAGCGCGACGGCGGCCACCACCGCATAGGCAGCGCTGAGCAGTAGCCGGCCCTCGGTCGAGGTGATCGGGAATTGCACGATGAACATGCCGAGTAGCGCCCAGGCGGCCCAGCGGCGGAACCGCAGGCCGAGGATCAGTGCCACACCCATCAAGGTCTGCGTGGCGGTCAGCACCATCTCCTCGATCTGGCGGCCGTCCAGTTGGATCGACGTGCCTCCGCCGCCGATCACGAACGCCACCGGCAATGACCCGACGAGCAGGGTCCATTGGTTGACCTTCGACGAGATCAACGTCGCGATCGCGATCGCGCCCTTACCCCTCGCCGCGAAGATGGTGGCGATGATGAATTCCGGCGCCTCCGAAGACAATGGCGCCAGCCACTGCACTAGCAGGAAGCGATCGATACCCAGCTGTGTGCCGGCGTCGATCAGGCCCTCGGCGAACGGTTTTGCACAGGTCACGATCACCGACGCGGCGAAAATGAACAGCACGGATACCGCGATGCGCCGTGCTCGGTCGGGAAGTGCGCCCAACGCCGCCGCGGTGCCGACCAGCTCAGGTTCCTCGACCTCGCCGCGGCTCAGCTTGTACAGGTAATAGCCGAACCAGCCGAGCAATATCACCCCGAACGCGATGTGGATGCGGCCGGTCGCGGGTACCAGGAAGGCGGCCACCCCGGCGAACATCAGGAAGCCGATCTCCACCCGGTTGCTGACGTCGAGATCCAGTTCGCCGACTTTGCGCCCGGTGGCCCGCCGGGCCACCAGCACGCTGACCAGAACGACGACCGGCCACCCAACACCCATCAGCAGCCGATTCGAGCCGGTCATGTTCGCCGCGGCGTATTGGGTGTACTCGGGCACATGGCCTGCCGTGTAGGCGTAATACAGGTCGACCGCGTACTCGGGCAGCACCGCGATGACCCCCAGCACCGCAACCGCCAGACCACCCGAGACGTCGATCTGGGCAGCTTCTGCGGCCCACGCCAGCAGGAAGCTGGCCGCGACCACAGCAGCGCCGTAGATGAGCAGCGCCAGGATCGGATTCGGGTGGATACCCGCGACGCGCACCACCAGGGCCGGGAGGATGAAGATGGCGACGGTCCCCAGTGAGCGGAACAACGGCCGCGACGGCGCGGTCGTAACGGGGCCGGTGGCCGCGGTGGTCATATGGACGTCGCCTGCATCGTCGAAGCTGGAAGGGCCTACCTTCACCCCCGTGAAAAGATACCGGCCGAGCGCTAATCCAGCAACATAGCCCGGCTACCGATCCATCCAGCGTCGTGACTTGAATTTGCCGGTCAGCCCGGTCACAACGGAGAGTTCGGGCGGCCGACACTTAGAATGTGGCTACCCTGCCGCAGTAGCGGCCGCGGTTAGGAAATCAGTCGGCTTCAGCCAGCCGCTGCTTGAGCGCCTCGAACTCGTCCTTGACGCCGGTCGGCAGCTTCTCGCCGACGAATTCGAACCACTCCTCGATCAGTGGCAGTTCCTTGCGCCATTCGCTCGCGTCGACCACGAGCGCTTTCTCCACATCGGCGACCTCGATGTCCAGCCCGTCCAAATCCAGATCGCTAGCGGAAGGCACGATGCCGATCGGGGTTTCCTGGCCGCTGCCCTTGTGCTCGATGCAATCGACGATCCACTTCAGCACCCGGCTGTTCTCGCCGAAACCCGGCCAGAGGAACTTGCCACCTTCGCCGCGGCGGAACCAGTTGACGAAGAACACCTTCGGCAGCTTGGACTCGTCGGAGTTCTTGCCCAGGTCGATCCAGTGCTGGAAGTAGTCGGCGACGTGGTAGCCCAGGAACGGCAGCATGGCCATCGGATCGCGGCGAACGGTGCCGACCTTGCCCTCGGCGGCCGCGGTCTGCTCGCTGCCCATGGTGGCGCCCATGAAGACGCCGTGCTGCCAGTCCCGCGCCTGCGTCACCAGCGGCACGGTGGTCTTGCGGCGCGCGCCGAACAGGATGCCGGAAATGGGCACACCCTGCGGGTCGTCCCACTCGGGAGCCAGCGTTGGGCACTGCGACATCGGCGTGCAGTACCGCGAATTCGGATGCGCCGCTTTGGTTTCCGTTTCGCGAAGCTCCCAGTCGTTGCCCTTCCAGTCGATCAGGTGATCCGGCTCGCCTTCCAGACCCTCCCACCACACGTCGTCGTCATCAGTGAGCGCGACGTTGGTGAAGACCGTGTTGCCACCGGCGATGGTGCGCATCGCGTTCGGGTTGGATTTCCAGTTGGTGCCCGGTGCAACCCCGAAGAAACCGAACTCCGGATTGACCGCGTAGAGCCGGCCGTCCTTGCCGAACCGCATCCAGGCGATGTCGTCGCCCAGCGTTTCGGCCCGCCAGCCGGGAATGGTCGGCTGCAGCATCGCGAGGTTGGTCTTGCCGCACGCCGACGGGAATGCCGCCGCGAAGTAGTAAGCCTTGTTCTCGGGGGAAATCAGCTTGAGGATCAGCATGTGCTCGGCCAGCCAGCCCTCGTCGTGAGCCATGGCCGAAGCGATTCGCAGCGAATAACACTTCTTGCCCAGTAGCGCGTTGCCGCCGTAACCCGAACCGTAACTCCAGATTTCGCGGGTCTCCGGGAAGTGGGTGATGTATTTGGTGTCGTTGCACGGCCACGGGACGTCCGTTTGCCCGTCCTCCAACGGAGCGCCGACGGAATGCAATGCCTTAACGAAGAACCCGTCGTCACCGATCTTCTCCAATGCGGCCTTGCCCATGCGAGTCATGGTGCGCATCGAGACGACGACGTATTCCGAGTCGGTGATCTCCACGCCCAGCTTGGGGTCGTCGGCACCAAGCGGACCCATGCAGAACGGCACCACCCACATGGTGCGGCCCCGCATGCAGCCGCGGTACAGATCGGTCATGGTCGAGCGCATCTCGCTCGGTTCCATCCAGTTATTGGTCGGACCGGCGTCGATCTGGCGCTCGGAACAGATGAAGGTCCGCGATTCGACGCGCGCCACGTCAGACGGGTCGGACAATGCCAGGTAGGAGTTCGGCTGCTTCTTCGGGTTCAGCGGCTTGAAGGTGCCCGCTTCCACCAACTGCTCGCACACGCGCCGCCACTCCTCTTCGGAACCGTCAGCGAAGACCACCCGGTCCGGCTGGGTGAGCTCGGCGACCTCCTCCACCCAGGACAGCAGGCCCTGATGGTTAGTCGGGGCGGTATCCAGACCTGGAACGGTCGCTGACGTCATCGAAATCTCCTGCACTCTTCTGCGTAGGCGGCTGCTCTAAGGCTCAGAGCGGACCATTTCGCCCGTGCGGCTTTGCGGTGGCCCGTTATACAGGTTATCGCGGGGAATATCGCCAGGGCAGGTCGGGCGGGTATTGAATCACTCACACGAACGATTCAGATGACGTTATCCGCGGTATTCGTCGACGGGGTTTCGTCAATTTCATCGGTGCCGGCATCGGTCGGGATGTCGGGGTCATCGGTCCCCGGTTCACTGGTCTCCGCCCCAGCCAACTGCTCGGTTCCTTCCCGGGTCGTCCCCTCGCTACGCTGCGGTACCCCCCCGGGGCCCGCATCGTCGCCGGGCGGAGCCGGTTCGCCAAGTTCCGCCCGAACCGCCTCGAGCGCGGCCTGTAGCGTCGGCATCTCCCGGCCTCGCAGCGCCGCCGCGCGCGCCCCGACGACGGCGTGCTCGCGCAGCTCGGTATCGATCACGCCGACCTGTTCGTTGACCCGCGCACTCTCGACCTCATCTTGCTCGCCCAGCGCCGTGGTCAGCGACGACTCAGCTCCCAGCACCCGAGTTGCGACCAACTGCTCGAGCGCGGACCGCAGCAGACCGGTCGCCTCGCCGGCCCAACGGTCCAGCAATGCGCGATCGCGCAGTAGGCCGCGAGTGCCGACCACCCAGACGGTGAGCGCAAGCCCGATCGCCGCACATGCGACGGCCCCGGCCACGGTCAGTCCCGGGGCCAGGTCGGCCAACAACCGACTGAGCGTCAACGCGACGCCCAACCCGAAACCGGCACCCACCAGCATCATCAACCGAGTCTCCAGTCGCCGGGACTTCAGCTGTGGCGGCGGTATCTCGATCGTCGGGAGCGCGGCCGGTGCCGGCGGGCCGGTCGGCAGCCCCAGACCGTTTGCCATCTCGGTTAAATGCTCGCTGGTGCCGCTGTCCACTTCGCCGACCACCGTGTCGATGCGCCCGCGGGCGTACGCCTCGAACTCCGGCAGTTTGCGTCGGGTGAGACTTCCCAGATCCTCCTGCAGCTCTGAACGCACCGTGGCGCAACGGTTGCGGGCGTAGTAAGACAGCTGGACCCGAGCCTGCTGGGTTTGGCTGCGCAGCGCGATCGTGCGCTCGGATTTCGACAGCCGTCGCTGCCGCAAGATAGCGGTGCGCTGCTCACGTAATGCCTCGACCCGCGCCCGCCGACCCGCGCCGTCGGCGTCACGATCGTACCGGTCAGCGACGGTCTGCAACCGGGATTCCCACGCGCGCAACCTGTTTCGTCGCGGAAGATCGTTAGCGGCGAGTTGTTCGCGTACCGCGACGACGAGGTCGTCAACGAGTGGTTCACCGCGCTCTGGCAGGGCAGCCACGCCGACCCAGGGCACGTCACGGTAGCGCGGCGCGTGGGCCGACAGCACCTCGCGGTCGGTGGCCAGCACATCGCGCCAGGCGCGATGCACGTCGATCTTCGACACCACGCCGATCACCGCGTCGGTATCGGCGCTCGCGGCGTCCAGCAGCGCGCAGTCGGATTCGGTCAACGCGGCCGCCGCCGAGACGACGAACACCACCGCCGTCGGCGCTTCGCCGGCCGCCAGTTCGGCCGACTCGATGAACGTGTGCGCGGGCAACCGCTCGCTCAGTGCCGCGACGACGCCACTGATCCCGGCCAGCCACGGCCCGGCCACCAGGACCACGTCGCGGCGCTGTGTAGTCGGTGCACCCAGCCGCGGCCCGATCGCCGCCACCATTGCATCGATCGCGTCTGTTGGGCCTTCTGCGGCGATTGCGCCGCTGCCTGCCTGCTCGGTCACGCTGAACTCCCGACCTTTGACCATAGCCGCAGCGAGCCCCTGACGATGTCCGCGCCACACGCGCGGTGCAGGCCCGCCACGGGCCCACGGCAGTAGCGTTGCCACCCCATGGCGCGGCGCAGATGTGCTGCGCCGCTATCGCAGCGATCGACCTGCATGCCGGCCGCCTCGACGACGTCTACGGCCGCCGCCATCCGGGCGATCACGGTCTCGTCGCAAGACAGGAATTCGCCGACCCGCAGGTCGGTGACGGCCAGCGTCTCCAACTCGGCGACGGCGTCCAGCACCCGGCGGTAGTGCACCGGTGCGCCTATCGACCCGATCGTGTCGACGACATCGTCAATGCAGCTCAGGCAGCGCAACCTGGCGCGGGTCTGGTCACGCGTAGCGCCATCCCGGATCGCTTCCAGTGCCTGCTCGACGCCGAACACGTCGAGGGTGTCGAGCAGCCGCCGCCGCAGCTCGACGGCCACCGGGTGCCCGCCGGTGAGAAAGCTGTCCGGCGAGCTCAGGTCGGCGGGCCGAGTGGCCAGCACCTGCAGCGCGGCCCACAGTTCGTCGTCCAGCACGTCGTCGAGCGCGGCAACCGCGAGCACTCCAACCACCGGCTGGATCGGCAGACCGGTGCGGGCGGAAAGCCGTGCGCAGCGGGTTCTCGCCGCGCTGGTCGGCCCGTTGCGGTGCAGGCCCGGTTGGCCGGTTGCGATCAGATCCGCCTTGTTCAGCAGCGCCACGACCGGCCGGTCGGCCGCCACGATCGCGTCACGATCCTCGGGTTTGACCACGTCGGCGACGACGTAGACGTCCACGTCGACTTCCGGCGACGCGGACACGGTGATCGTCCCGCGCACTTCGGCAGCGCGCGCCAGCGCGCGCGCGACAGTGCTGCGACCCACGCCCCGACGTCCGGACACCGCCACCCGAAGCGGGGCGGCGAGCCGATCAGCGATAGCGGCACAGCGCGAGTCAGCCACCTCGGTGGCAAATCGCTCCAGCTCATCGACGAAAATCTGACGCCCCTGTCCGATCATGTGTTCGCCTGTCAGGTCCAGCCCGGCAAATGCCAGTACTACTGTGACATCGCTCCATTGTGACCGAGCCCTTCTGGTCCTGTTGGCACCTACCGGGCTTACCGGCGAGCCGGCTCTACCGCTGGAATGGTGACATCTGAGTCGCCGCGATGCGAGCCACCCGCTAGCAGCGGAAAGCAACTGTTGGGTATCAATCTGGTCCGCGGGCGGCAACATCGTCGTTTCATGGGTAACGATGAACGGATGCGTGCGCAGCCATCGGTGGACGCGGTCACACCGCCGCCACCGCCAGACGCCCGGCCTGCGGCGCACACTGCCGGCCGGTATCGCCGGACCACCAGCTTCCGGTCGCGGCGATCGGCGTTGTCGCCCGCCCAGCAGCGAACCTGGGAGCGGTTGTGGCCCGAACTGGGCACCATAGCGACGCCGCAACATGGCCCCGACGCGCCGGACGAGCCACTGGATACCCGCGCCTGGTTTGGCCGAGATGCTCCGCTCGTACTCGAAATCGGTTGTGGCACAGGGACTTCTACGCTGGCGATGGCGCAAGACGAGCCAGAAGTCGACGTGATCGCCGTCGAGGTCTATCGGCGCGGGCTGGCGCAACTGCTCAGCGCCATCGATCGAGAAAGCGTCACCAATATCCGGTTGATCCGCGGGGATGCCGTCGACGTGCTGGAATCTCTGATCGTGCCGGGCTCGCTGAGCGGCGTCCGGGTGTTCTTTCCCGATCCATGGCCTAAGGCCCGGCATCACAAGCGCCGACTGCTCCAGCCCGCCACGGTGGCCCTGATCGCTGACCGGCTCCGTCTCGGGGGTGTACTGCACGTCGCCACCGACCATCCCGGCTACGCCGAGCAGATCGCCGCGGTTGGCGATGCCGAACCTCGCCTCAACCGGGTGGATCCGCTCGGCGAACTGGCGATCTCGGTCATCCGCCCGACGACTAAATACGAGAACAAGGCGCAGCATGCCGGCAGCGCCGTCACCGAACTGGTGTGGACGAGCCGCTCCGAAAGAAACCGCCCATGAGCCTGACCGAACAAACGACCGCGGAACCTACCCCACCCGTTACCGCACCGGTGGCACTTTCCGGTGACGCCGCGCCCGATACTGGACCAGCAGTTCAGCGGGTGCTGCTGGTGTGGGACGCGCCGAACCTGGACATGGGCCTGGGATCCATCCTGGGCCGTCGGCCCACCGCACTGGAACGCCCACGCTTCGACGCCCTTGGCCGCTGGTTGCTGGCCCGCACCGCCGAGGTCGGAGCCGGTCGACAAGATGTTTTAGCCGAACCCGAAGCCACCGTGTTCACCAACATCGCGGCGGGCAGCGCCGAAGTGGTCCGGCCGTGGGTGGATGCCCTGCGTAATGTGGGATTCGCTGTTTTCGCCAAGCCGAAACTCGACGAAGACAGTGATGTCGACAGCGACATGCTGGACCACATCGCGCAGCGCAGCGCCGAGGGTCTGGCCGCGCTGGTGGTCGCGTCCGCTGATGGCCAGGCCTTCCGCCAGCCACTGGAGGAAATCTCCCGTAGCGGGGTGCCCGTTCAGGTGCTTGGATTTCGCGAACACGCGAGTTGGGCACTAGCGTCGGATACCTTGGAGTTTGTCGACCTGGAGGACATCGCGGGTGTTTTCCGGGAGCCGCTGCCGCGAATCGGCCTCGATTCGCTGCCTGAGAAGGGGGCGTGGCTGCAACCGTTCCGGCCGCTGTCTTCATTGCTGACCTCGCGTGTCTGACAACTGAAACCAATGCGCGGGTCGCCGCAGATCCAGTAAGGAGCTTACGTGTTCGCCTGGTGGGGTCGAACTGTGTACCGCTACCGGTATGTCGTCATCGGCGTCATGGTGGCGCTGTGCCTCGGCGCAGGCATCTTCGGGGTCAGCCTCGGCAAGCACGTCACGCAGAGTGGTTTCTTCGACGACAGCAGTCAGTCGGTCAAGGCGTCGGTAATGGGCGACGACACCTACGGCCGCGACCGAACCAGCCACATCGTGGCGACTTTCACGGCTCCGCAGGGCAAGACGGTCGACGACCCGGCCTGGTCGAAGCAGATCACGGATCAACTCAACAAATTCAAGGCCGATCACCCCGAGCAGGTACTGGACTGGGTCGGCTACCTGCGGGCACCGAATGCCGCGGCAGTCAAGGGCATGGCGACCGAGGACAAGAAGCACACCTTTGTGTCCATCATGCTCAAAGGCGACAGCGACGACTCGATTCTCAATAACTACAAGACGGTCGCGCCCGACCTGGTGAAGCTTGATGGCGGCAAGGTCGGCGTCGCCGGCCTCGAACCGGTGGCCAGCGGCTTGACCGGCACCATCGAAACCGACCAACGGCGAATGGAAGTTCTGGCGGTGCCGCTGGTGGCGGTGGTGTTGTTCCTGGTTTTCGGCGGGGTTGTCGCGGCCTGCCTGCCGGTGATGGTCGGCGGCCTGGCGATCGCCGGCGCGCTGGGCATCATGCGTCTCGTGGCGATGTTCAGTCCGGTGAACTTTTTCGCCCAACCCGTGGTGACCATGATCGGCCTCGGTATCGCCGTCGACTATGGCCTGTTCGTGGTGAGCCGATTTCGGGAGGAGATCGCCGAGGGCTATGACAGCGAGGTCGCGGTTCGTCGCACGATGATGACGGCCGGGCGCACGGTGACCTTCTCGGCGGTGCTGATCGCGGTGTCGGGGGCCAGCATGCTGGTGTTCCCGCAGGGCTTCCTGAAATCGCTGACCTATGCCGTCATCGCGGCGGTCATGCTGTCGGCGATCTTGTCTATCACCATCCTGCCGGCCGTGCTCGGAATCCTGGGCCACCGCGTCGACGCGCTGGGCGTGCGAGACCTGTTGCGGGTGCCGTTCTTGGCGAACTGGAAGCCGTCGCGCGTGTACCTGAACTGGCTGGCAAACCTGCTGCAAAAGACCAAAACCCGCGAAGAGGTCGAGCACGAGTTCTGGGGCAAGTTGGTCAACCGGGTGATGAAGCGCCCGCTGGTGTTCGCCATTCCGATCGTCGTCGGGATGATCCTGCTGATCATCCCGCTGGGAAACCTGAAGCTCGGCGCCTTCAGCGAAAAATACCTTCCACCGGATAACCCGGTCCGGGTGGCCCAGGAGAAATTCGACACGCTGTTCCCGGGCTACCGCACCCAGCAGCTCACCATGGTGATCCAAAGCAATAACGGCGGCAAGGTCACCGATCAGCAGGTTGCCGAAATCCGCAACGATGTCAGCTCAATCAGTGGGTTCGCCGACAAGAACTGGCAGGACCGGCCGTGTCCGACGATCGCCGATAATCCCTGCGTGGCAGGCCCCGATGGGGCGAGCCACCCCAAGAACGACTCGGTGCGGGTAATCCAGAACGGGCTGGTGAAACCGAATGAGTCGGCCAAGAAGATCAATGAATTGCGTGCCATCTCCGCACCGAAGGGGCTGACCGTTCTGGTCGGCGGCACACCGGCGCTCGAGCAGGACGCCATTCACGGCCTTTTCAGCAAGCTGCCGCTGATGTTGGTCATCCTGTTGACCACCACCACGCTGCTGATGTTCCTAGCGTTCGGATCGCTGGTGCTGCCGATCAAAGCCACCGTGATGAGCGCGTTGACCCTCGGGTCGACGATGGGCATCTTGACGTGGATCTTCGTCGACGGCCACTTCGCCAAGTTGCTGAATTTCACGCCGACGCCGCTGACCGCGCCGGTGATCGGTCTGATCATCGCGGTCGTCTTCGGGCTATCGACCGACTACGAGGTATTCCTGGTCTCCCGGATGGTCGAGGCCCGCGCACGCGGCATGTCCACCGCCGAGGCCATCCGAATCGGAACCGCGGCCACCGGTCGCATCATCACCGCGGCGGCGACCGTCCTTGCGGTGGTCGCCGGCTCGTTCATCTTCTCCGACTTGGTGATGATGAAGTATCTGGCGTTTGGGCTGATGGCAGCACTTCTGTTGGACGCCACCGTCGTTCGGATGTTCCTGGTGCCGTCGGTGATGAAGCTGCTTGGCGACGACTGCTGGTGGGCGCCACTGTGGATGAAGCGGCTGCAGAATCGCATCGGGCTGGGCGAGATTCACCTGCCCGACGAGCGCAAGAAGCCCGTCCCCCGCCGGGCCGAGCGACCGCCGGTCGCCGCATCCCCCGCCGTCGCTACAAAACCCCGTCCACCGCACGACCCCACCCACCCCGGCGCGGAGACTCCATCCCGGTCAGGCCGACCAGCTGGGCCGGCGCCTCGACCGGACTACCGGCCACCGGCTCAGGACACGCCCTCGGCCGCCGGCACTACGAAGATGCGCGCCCCGGGACACGCTGAGCCCAAAGAGCCGCCGACGACTCGCTTTTCCGCCCAACCGAGCCCTGGAAGCGCTCCCGCACCCGGACACGAGCGTCCACCCCAACCGCCCGCCGTAGCACCGCCGGGGCCGCAGCAGCCGCCCCGCGGTGAAGATCGCGAAATCGAGTCCTGGCTCAGCGATCTGCGCGGGTCGAAGCGCAACGACCGCCCCGCCGATCCTCGCGGCACAGCCACCCCTCCGCCGCCATCGAGGCCGTCCGCCGATCCGACCCGGGCCATACAGGTACCGACCGACCGCTCCCCGGGTCAGCAGCCGCCCGAAGAGGATGCCACTACCGCGATCCCGACCGGCCCGCAGGACGAGAAGGATCCCGACGTTGCGACCCAGAAACTGAACGCCCGCGCAAAGAACGCCGACAGCTCCGACCGTCCCCGTCAACGCCGCGGCGGCGGACTCAGCGCGCAGGATCTGCTGCGTCGCGAAGGCCGAATTTAGCAATCGGGTCTAGCAGGGCGATCGGATCTAGTCCGCGGTTCTGCTTTCGGGCTCCAGCTCATCCGGCTCGGCCTGCATGATGACCGCATCGTCGTCGGTCTTTTTGGCGGCTGCGGACGGATCCTCGGCCAGCAGCACCTGGAACGCATTGTTGAAGAAAGCGACCGTCGGGACCGCGAGCAGCGCGCCGACAACTCCGGCGAGCACACCGCCCGTCGAGATCGCCACCACCACCGCCAACGGATGGATCGATACCGCGCGGCCCATCACCAACGGCTGCAGGATGTGCGCTTCGAGCTGGTTGACGCCGATAAGCACGCCAAGCGTGATGAGCGCGTAGACAAATCCCTTCGTGAGCAGTGCCACCACCACCGCGAGAAAGCCGCTGATGACGGCACCGACCAGCGGGATGAACGCACCGAGGAACACCAACGAGGCCAGCGGCAGAGCCAGTGGCACGCTCATGATCGCCAAACCGATGCCGACTCCCGCGGCGTCGACCAACGCCACCAGGAAGGTGGCCCGCACATAGCCGACCAGCGACCCATATCCCGCGCTGCCCGCGGCGCGAACCCGGTCCCGGACGTCGGTAGGGAAGATCTTGGTGACGTACTGCCAGATGTTGCGTCCGCCGTAAAGGAAGAAGATCAGCGTGAAGAACATCAGAAATGCGGCGGTGAGGATCTCGGTGAAGGTGGCCGCAGTCGACAGCGCGCCGCTGGTTAACTTTGCCTGATTGTTCTGCAGCGCCTGGATGGCCGCGTTCCCGGCGTTCTCAATCTGTTGGCGGCTGAGATGCAGCGGCCCCTCGATCAGCCAATTGCGGGTTTCGTCGATGCTGCGGGTGACCTGGTTGACCAGATCCGGCAAACCGATGACGAATTGGCTGATGACGAACGTCATGATGCCGCCCAGAATCGCGAAGCCAGCCAACAACACCAGGGCGACGGCGCCACCGCGGGGCGCGCCCCGCCGGTCCAGCCAATCCACCGGCTGGACCAGCAGTGCGCTCAGCATCAACGCCAGCAGCAGCGGGACGACGATGATTTCCAGCCGGGCGATAACCCACAACAGCGCCACCAAAGCCACCAGGATGACCAATAACCGCCAGGCCCAGGCAGCGGTTTTCCGAACAATGGGTTCTACCGAATCCCCATAATCCGCGTCGGCCTTCGACGACATATGGTCAAGCCTAACCGCCGGTAGCACACCGTCCGCAAATATAGTGCGGACACCTGCGCCGGGCACCGATCTTGGCGCGACCTGCGCGGCTACGCTAATTCATGTGTCGCACGACGCACCGGCCACGAACGTCAGCGGTCAGCACGAAGAACGTGCCCGCGGCCAGTACTGGTGGGTGCGCTGGGCCATCCTGGGCGTCGTCGCGATCGTGCTGGCCGTGGAGGTGGCACTGGTGCGCGACCAGGTGGCCAAGGCCGCCAAGAGCCTCTACTCAGCGAATTGGTGGTGGCTGTTGGCCTCGGCCCTGGCGGCCGTCGTCTTGATGCACAGCTTCGCCGAGGTTCAGCGGACCCTGCTGGCATCGGCCGGCGTGCACGTCAAGAAATTGCGGTCTGAAGCCGCCTACTACGCGGCCAACTCGTTGAGCACCACGCTGCCCGGCGGTCCGGTGTTAGCGGCGACTTTTCTGCTTCGGCAGCAACGGATTTGGGGCGCGTCGACGTTGGTGGCGTCGTGGCAGCTGGTGATGTCGGGCGTGCTGCAAGCGGTTGGGCTGGCACTGCTGGGTCTAGGCGGCGCGTTTTTCCTCGGTGCGAAGAACAACCCCCTCTCGTTGCTGTTCACCCTCGGCGGCTTCGTCGCGTTGTTGCTGCTGGCCCAGGCGGTGGCGTCGCGGCCGGAGCTGATCGACGGGATCGGATGCCGAGTGTTGTCGTGGGTCAACTCGGTTCGGGGTAAGCCGTCCGACGCCGGCCTGGCGAAGTGGCGCCAGATGCTCTCGCAGCTGGAATCGGTCAGCCTGAGCCGCCGCAACCTCGCGGTGGCCTTCAGCTGGTCACTGGTCAACCGGTTCGCTGACGTTGCCTGCCTGGGCTTCGCCGCATACGCGGCGGGCTATCACCCGTCGGTTGGCGGGTTGACGGTGGCCTGTGCGGCCGCTCGGGCGGTCGGCACGATACCGCTGATGCCCGGCGGTCTGTTGGTCGTCGAGGCGGTGTTGGTGCCCGGTTTGGTGTCCAGCGGATTGCCGTTGTCCGGCGCTATCTCGGCGATGTTGATCTACCGTCTGATCAGCTGGTTGTTCCTCGCCGCCGTCGGCTGGGTGGTGTTCTTCTTCATGTTCCGCACCGAGAACGACGCCGATCCTGACGCCTTCGAAGCTGGCCCAGAACCGGGCACGGACACCTCCGCAGAGACCGACATGGCAACAGGCCTTGCCGGGAACCCGGCTTCGACACACCTCAAAAACGGCAACGGGGCGACGCCCGTCGACCCGGCCGACGCCGCGCTCCAGGGTCCGGTGCCACCGGATCCGGGCGCCAAGACGGGCGAGACTTCGGCGACACGCAGGCGCCGCGGGGCTGCCCAGAACTAGCCGGGCGACTACTTGATCGCGCTGAGCCCCGGCATCACTGCGGCGCCAGGCGCGGCCGCAACCCCGCCCTGGGCCCCGGAGATGGCCTGCGCCGCAGCATTCGGCAGCCCGCCGGGCAGGCCGCCCGGCAGCCCGCCCTGTGCGCCTTGCATGAAGCCGAGCACCTGAGGAAGGCTGATCGGCAGCCTGCACTGGGCGGACAGGCCGGTGAGCGGTTGCGCGATCGTCTGCAGATCGAGGGCTGCCTTGGGGTTGGCAGTGAAATAGCCCTTCAGCGAGTCGGCCGACTGCGGTCCCGCAGGCTGTTGCAAGACGGTGGTCATCGCCTGGTTGGTCTCCGGGTGCCCGTCCAGATAGTCGCCGGCGGACCGGGCGACGTTGCCGATCGTCCTTGCCATCTCACTGGCAGCACAAGGGTCAGACGCGCCGACCGCTGACGGCGCAGACAGCAGCACCGCCGCGGTCGCACCACCCATCGCGGTGGCGGTCAGGACACCGAACAGTCGTCGGCGCAATGTCGCAGTATCCCCAGTCAGGGAAGTCATAGATAGCTCCTTATGGCGTGCGATAGGGCTTGCGAATCTCGGTGGGCCTCGCAACCAGCTGCGGTCCGCGGTTTGTGAAACCGAATCGTGACCATCCACCGGCCATCCTGCCATCCACTGCGCGGGCGCGGCCAATTCAGCCAACAGGAGACTGCTCACACTCGATCAGCTTCGACATCAGGCCCCCGCGAATCCCGACATCGTTGCGGAGTTGTTGCAGCTCAGCGGCATGTGCACATAGCTTGCTGGGGTAGGCTGGCCTGCACGCAAACCTGATGCGGGGAGACCAAAATCCAGCACTTCATGATGCGCCTAAGCAGCAACCTGCGCAGATTCCGCTGGCTGGTCTTCACAGGTTGGTTGCTCGCGCTGATACCCGCCATCTACCTGACGGTGACCCAGTCGGGTCACCTCACGGGTGGTGGCTTCGAGGTGGCCGGCTCCCAGTCCCTACGCGTCCATGACCAACTCGAGGCCCACTACCCCGACCAGGGCACGTCACCGCTGGCGCTGGTGGCGGCGCCGCGCGCGGACGCGAGCTACGAAGACATGAACGCCGCCGCGACATTTCTGCAGCAGGTCGCCGGCCAAGTCTCCGATGTGGCGGTGGTGAAGAATCCGTCCCAGCCGGCACCAGAGCCTGACCGGCCGTACGTGGTGTCATTGCGACTGGACTCCTCCAACAACAGCAGCGCCAGCGACGCCGCCAAGAAGTTGCGGGCAAAGGTCGGCGTCCAGGGCGAGCGGCCGGGACAAATGGCGAACGGCAGGGTCCGGCTCTACGTCATCGGCCAGGGTGCGCTGAGTACGGCCGCGGCTGCCAACACCAAACATGACATCGCCGCGGCGGAACGCTGGAACCTTCCGATCATCCTGATTGTGTTGCTGGCGGTGTTCGGTTCGCTTGCCGCCGCTGCGATTCCGCTGGCATTGGGCATCTGCACGGTCGCAATCACCATGGGACTGGTCTATCTACTGTCGGCCTACACCACGATGTCGGTCTTCGTCACCTCGACGGTGTCGATGTTCGGTATCGCGCTGGCGGTCGACTATTCGCTGTTCATTTTGATGCGCTTCCGCGAGGAACTGCGTGCCGGGCGTCAGCCGCAGGAGGCGGTCGACGCGGCGATGGCCACGTCCGGCCTCGCGGTGGTGCTGTCCGGGATGACCGTCGTGGCCTCGCTGACAGGTATCTATCTGATCGACACCCCGGCTCTGGCGTCGATGGCCACCGGCGCAATCCTTGCGGTCGCGGTCGCAATGCTGACCGCGACGACCATGACACCGGCCGTGTTGGCGACGTTCAGCCGCGCCGCCGCCAAGAGATCCGCGGTGCTGCACTGGTCGCGGCGACCCGAGACGACGCAGTCGCGGTTCTGGAGTCGTTGGATCGGCTGGGTAATGCGCCGGCCGTGGGTCTCGGCGTTGGCGGCATCGGCTGTTCTCATTGCCATGGCGGTGCCGGCCCTGTCGATGGTGCTGGGCAACAGCCTGCTCCGGCAATTCAACTCGTCACACGAGATCCGCGCCGGAGTGTCGGCGGCCGCAGAGGCGCTGGGTCCCGGCGCGCTGGGCCCGGTGCAGGTGCTGGTGACCTTCCCCGACGGCGAGGCGTCCTCGCCCACGCACACTCAGACACTCGCGGCTATCCGTCAGCAGATGGGGCAGGCGCCCGACATCGTCTCGGTGGCGGCGCCGGTGTTCGCGGACAACAACACCAGCGCCTTATTTTCCGGGGTGCCGTCGGTCGATCCCGAGGACCTGGGCGCGCGCAGCAGCATCGCGTGGATGAGGGCCCACCTACCCGCGGCGGCAGGCTCGGCGCAGGTGGACGTGGGCGGACCGACCGCGCTGATCAAAGACTTCGACGACCGGGTGTCGCAGACCGAGCCGCTGGTGTTGGTTTTCGTCGCTCTGATCGCCTTCGTCATGCTGCTGATCTCGATCCAGTCGGTGTTCTTGGCGTTCAAGGGCGTGCTGATGACCGTGTTGTCGGTGGCCGCCGCCTACGGCAGTTTGGTGATGGTCTTCCAGTGGGGCTGGCTGGAGAAGCTCGGGTTCCCGCCGATCAGCTCCATCGATTCCACCGTCCCGCCGCTGGTGCTGGCCATGACGTTCGGCTTGTCGATGGACTACGAGATCTTCTTGCTGACCCGAATCCGGGAACGGTTCCTGCAAACCGGTCACACACATGACGCCGTGGCCTACGGAGTGAGCACCAGCGCGCGCACCATCACGAGCGCCGCGCTGATCATGATCGCCGTGTTCATCGGTTTCGCGTTCGCCGGCATGCCGCTGGTGGCCGAAATCGGGGTGGCGTGCGCGGTCGCGATCGCGGTGGACGCCACGGTGGTGCGGCTGGTGATGGTGCCCGCCCTGATGGCGATGTTTAGCCAGTGGAACTGGTGGCTGCCGGCTTGGCTGGAGCGCATCCTGCCCTCCGTCGACTTCGAAAAACCGCTGCCCACAGTCGATCTCGGCAATGTCCTGATGATCCCCGAGGACATCTCGGCGCCGGTGGTGCCCAGCGCCGACCTACGAATCGTGCTGAAATCCGCAGCCAGGCTCAAGCACCTGGTCCCGGACGCGATTACCGTGGCCGACCCGCTGGCCTTCACCGGATGTGGGCGCAACGACGAACTGCGCTCACACGTCAACGGCGACGACGATGCCAGTGCCACCACGCACGGGTTGGCGTTGGCCGGGACGGCGGCCCCGACCAACGGTCACTCAGCGGGCAAGAGGTTCGCCGGCGGCTTGTCCCACCGCAATGGCACCAGCCGCTCCGCACCCCGGACGGTCCGGCCCGTGCATCCGGTCACACTGTGGCGCGGCCGGCTGTCGGTCGCCCTGGACGCACTGGAAACCGCGGCCGAGACCGACCACCCCACGTTCGAGCGGCGCAGTCCGGTGGAAACCACCCACGTGCAGTTGTCCACCGGTGACCGGTTGCAAATCCCGACCGGCGCCGAAACGTTGCGACTCAAGGGCTACCTGATCATGTCGCGCAACAGCAGCCGGGACTACACCGAATTTGCTGAGCTGGTCGACACGATGGAAGCCGAGACAGCCGCATTCGTATTGGCCGGGATGGATAGGTATTACTGTAGTCAATCACCCAGGCGGCAATGGATCGCTACCCAGCTGGTGCGACGGCTCGCGGATCCACATCCGACGGATCTCGACGACGAAAGTTGGCCCGGTCCGGATGCGAAGGCAGACTGGGAGGAGGTCAGGCAGCGCTGCCTGTCGGTGGCAGTGGCGATGCTGGAGGAGGCGAGGTGACGTTGGCAGCCGATCGACGCCACGGACCGGCGCCGCATCGTCCCCCCGTCCGTCCTCGCACTGTCGAGCAGCCCGTGGAGTTCTGGCCGACGTCGGCCATCCGCTCAGCGCTGGAAGGTGGCGACATCGCCACCTGGAAGCAGATCGCGGTCGCGATCAAACGCGACCCCTACGGGCGCACGGCCCGTCAAGTCGAGGAAGTTCTGGAGACCTCGCGACCCTACGGCATTTCCAAGGCATTGGCGGAGGTGCTGGACCGCGCCCGCGCACATCTGGAGGCCAACGAGCGCAACGAAGTGGCCCGCCACGTGCGGTTGCTGATCGAACGGTCGGGACTGAAGATGCCGGAATTCGCGTCCCGGATCGGGGTGCCCGTCGACGAGGTGGGCGCCTACCTGGATGCCACGACGAGCCCGTCGGCGTCGTTGATGATCCGGATGCGCCGGCTCTCTGACCGGTTCGCGAAGGCCAGAAGCCAACAGCCCCCGCAGCGCCCGTCCCAGCAACCGGCTCCGCGGGCTGCGCAGCGGCCGCGCCGCAGCAACTGATGCTCGGCCAGCCCGACGACCTGACGCTGCGCCGCATCCTGGCGGAGACCCGCACCATCGCAGTGATCGGAGCATCGGACAAGCCGACTCGGCCGAGCCACGAGATCTATTCCTATCTGGTCGCGACGGGTGACTACCAGGTGTACCCGGTCAACCCGACGATCACCGAAATCGACGGCGCGCCAGCGTATCCGCGGCTGGCCGACTTGCCGGTGGTACCCGACATGGTCGATGTGTTCCGGCGGCTCGACGAGTTGCCGTCGGTGTTGGCCGACACGCTCGCCCTCGATCGACGGCCGAAAACCCTTTGGCTGCAGGAGGGGTTGTGGCATGAGCAAGTGGGCCGCGACGCGGAGGCAGCCGGTTTACAGGTGGTGATGGACCGTTGCCTGATGGTCGAGCACGCCCGGTTGTGCTGATTGTCGTTAGCGAGCGTTGATCGGCGATACGTCCAGCACCAGCCAGTGGTCGCTCTGCTTGGTCAGCGCGATGCGCAGCGCCAGCACCGCGTTACCGGGCGGCTGACCCGGCGCGTTCTGAGTAGCGCGCAGGACCACCGCCACGGCGGCCGCAGCCGGCCCGATCGCCTCGAGACCGGCTTCCAGCGTCGAAGCGGACGCGGTGACGTTCCGGTGCGCCAAATCCGCTGTGGCTTTGCCGAAATTGTCCTTGAACGCGGTCGCCTGTTCCGGCACCATCATGGCCGCAGCCCGGTCGATCGACGCCGTCGGTTCTTGCGGCGAGAAGGTGGCCGTCGCCTCTGCCATCCCGGTCGCTATCCGCACCACCTCTGCCGAATCGGCCTTCAGCCGGCGGTCCGGCAACGTCCAATGGGTGTAACCGGTCAGCACCGCCGACACCACCGCCACCGCGCACAGCGCGACTACGGCCAGCCGCAGAGCGGGCGCGTCGTCGTCGGTGCCGATGGTCACCGAATCCCGGCGCAGCAGCCAGACATTCACCATCACGCCTTCGGCGATCAGCAACACCAGCACCGAGCATGCCGACACCCACCACCGCGGCCAGCCCAGGACGACCCCGATCGCCAGCAGCGCACAGATCGCGGCCAAGGGTGCGGCGATGTCGAACGCCAGCACCCGCCAGGTGTTCCTCATCGAATCGACTCGAGCCGCGAGATCATCAGCTTGCCGTCCACGTCGGAGACCCCCAACCGCAGGTTCCAGTGCACGGTCTGCGGCTTGCCACCCGCGTTCTCGCTGACCGACGTGGCGACCACCATGACCATGTCGGTGCGACCGGCGACCGAGGCCGGCAGTTGCTCCGGCGGAGGCCGACCGCTGCCCGGCTGGAGGTCCAGATCGTGGTGCACGGCTTCCAATGCCACTCCCTCGACCTGACCGTGGGTGGTCGATTGCAGCCGCTGCACCACCTGCTGGTAGGGCTGCATGGCGGAGTCGAAATCGGCGTTCAATTCGCCGACGGTCCCATCGTGCAGTCGCTGCAGGCTGGCCGTGACGTTGCCGGTGTTCATGTTGATCAGCACGCCGGTCCAGTCGACGGCGGCCTGCATGACTCGGCTCTGGTAGCCGCGTTCGTCGACGTCATTGCGGTGCGCCACCCAGACGGCCCCACCCAGCGCGATCGCCGCCACGGAAACCAGCCCCAACGCCGCTGAGGCCACGCCGTAGCCGGAGATGGCCGGCCCGTCGAACTCGTCGGGCGCCGCTCCGTCATCGCCGTCGTCGGCCGCTGGTTCCGTCGGGTCGGCGTCGGGCATGGCCGTGAGGGTACCTGGCGCGGCGATAGGGAAGGATGGTGGCGTGACGGTAGAAGCTATCCGCTCGGGCATCGACCT
Source organism: Mycobacterium sp. (assembly GCF_035570115.1). Lineage (GTDB taxonomy): Bacteria > Actinomycetota > Actinomycetes > Mycobacteriales > Mycobacteriaceae > Mycobacterium. The sequence goes on along the minus strand of NZ_DATMLH010000102.1, from coordinate 14,811 downwards.
GAGCAATGTCGACGCTGGTGCCCGCCCCCAAGACGACCTGTTCGGCCATGTCAACGGCCGCTGGTTGGCCGACTATGCGATCCCGGCCGACCGCGCCACCGACGGCGCCTTCCGCTCGTTGTTCGACCGGGCAGAGGTCCAGGTGCGCGACCTGATCACCGAAGTCAGCGAGAACGCTGCGTCTTCTGAGGCGGCCGGCACCGACGAGCAACGCATCGGCGACCTGTACGCCAGCTTCCTGGACGAGGAGACGGTCGAACAGCGGGGTGTGCAGCCGCTGCTCGACGAGTTGGCGGCGATCGACGGCGCCGCCAACGCTGACGTGCTGGCGACCGTTGTCGGCGCCCTGCAACGTACCGGCGTGGGCGGTGGGGTCGGTGTGTACGTCGACACCGACTCCAAGAACTCCAGCCGCTACCTGGTGCACGTCAGCCAGTCGGGGCTGGGACTGCCCGACGAGTCCTACTATCGCGACGAGCAGCACGCCGAGCTGCTGGCCGCCTACCCGGATCACATCGCCCGGATGTTCGCGCTCGTCTACGGCGGCACGCCCGACGATCATCGCCAGACCGCGGCACGAATCGTGGCGTTGGAGACCAAACTGGCTGCCGCGCACTGGGATGTGGTCAAACGCCGCGATGCCGACCTGACCTACAACTTGCGCACCTTCGCCGATCTGCAGGCCGACGCAGCGGGTTTCGACTGGCCCGGCTGGGTGGACGCGCTGGGCGGCACGCCCGATGGAGTCGCCGAACTTGTGGTGCGCCAACCGGATTACGTGACCACCTTCGCCGAGCTTTGGCGCAGCGAGGATCTCGACAACTGGAAGAGCTGGGCACGCTGGCGCCTTATCCATGCCCGCGCCGGATTGCTCACCGATGCGCTGGTCGCCGAGGACTTCGCGTTCTATGGCCGCAAGCTCACCGGCACCGAGCAGATCCGCGAGCGCTGGAAGCGCGGCGTCGGGCTGGTGGAAGGCATGCTGGGCGACGCCGTCGGAAAGCTTTACGTGCAGCGCCATTTCCCGCCAGACGCCAAGGCCCGCATCGACGCGCTGGTCGCCAACCTGCGTGAGGCATATCGGGTCAGCATCAGCGACCTGGACTGGATGACCCCGGAGACCCGGCAACGTGCGCTGGTCAAACTGGACAAGTTCACCGCCAAAGTGGCCTACCCGAAGAAGTGGCGGGACTACTCGAAGCTGGTGATCGACCGTGGCGACCTCTACGGCAACTACCGGCGCGGTAACGAGGTCAACTCCGACCGGGAGATGGCCAAGCTGGGCGGGCCCGTCGACCGCGACGAGTGGTTCATGACCCCGCAGACCGTCAACGCCTACTACAACCCGGGGATGAACGAAATCGTCTTCCCCGCAGGCATTTTGCAGCCACCATTCTTCGACCCCGACGTCGACGACGCCGCCAATTACGGCGGCATCGGCGCGGTCATCGGCCACGAGATCGGGCACGGTTTCGATGACCAGGGCGCCAAATACGACGGCGACGGCAATCTGGTCGACTGGTGGACCGACGACGACCGCACCGAGTTCGGGGCACGCACCAAGGCGCTGATCGAGCAGTACGACGTCTACACGCCGCGCGGGCTGGACAACGGCCACCACGTCAACGGCGCCTTTACCGTAGGCGAGAACATTGGCGATCTGGGCGGTCTTTCCATCGCGCTGCTGGCCTACCAGCTGTCGCTCAATGGCGCGACCGCTCCGGTCGTCGACGGCCTCTCCGGCGTGCAGCGGGTGTTCTTCGGCTGGGCCCAGGTGTGGCGCACCAAATCGCGGGACGCCGAGGCGCTCCGGCGGCTGGCCGTCGACCCGCACTCGCCGCCGGAGTTCCGCTGCAACGGTGTCATCCGCAACATCGACGCCTTCTACGACGCTTTCGACGTCGCGGATAGCGACGAGCTATACCTGGACCCGCAACGCCGGGTCAGGATCTGGAACTGAGCCCGCGAGCGCTAGATCAGGGCAGAAGGCGCCAGCCTCGCCACGTTTTCCATGCCGGCAACTTTGTAGTCGGCCCCGCGGGGACCGCGTAACTTAGCCCGAGGAACATACAGGCGGGGTACAAGCCGCCGAGTAAAAGGGACGTGGTAGTCATCCCGGGCCAGAACGATCCCTGCGTCAATCCCGCGGCGAACAGCGTTCCCACAATGGCAAAGATGACAACGTGGTAGGAAGTCGTGCCAAGCCTTCGAACCGAGTACTTGATTCGGATCGCGTCTTCCGGTATTTCAGCGGAGCGCGTTTTTTGAACCCTGGCATCGGCATCGGCGAATCTCTTATCCGCCGTTTGCTCTGGAAGCGCACGACCGAAGAAACTGGCCACACCCCAGTAAGCCAATCGAGCAATAATATATCCACCGAGCAAAAGGCCGATAATGCCGCAGGTCGCCGCGACCGAAAACTTCTCGTGAACGGCTTGTCCCGTCAAAAAAAGCGCAAGCAGCGTCAATAATCCTATAGCGACGGCGATGCAAATTTCCTGGCACAGGCGCTCTGCGCGTTTGTATTTCCGGACGTCGAGTGGAGTGCGGGACTCCAAGACGGCAGGGGTAGGACCAGTGTGTGAAGCAACATTCTCCCGCGTGGTATCAAGCGGGGTATACCTAATGCATGAAGCAACATTTTCCCACCTGGCGGCACGCGTGCGCGAGATAACAAGATAGGCAGAACGGACGACGACGTAAAGACCGAAAAGGAACACAAAGAACATCTCATACCATTTGATCTGAAGGAATTCAAAAGACGGGTAAAACGTTTTGCCCCACCAATCCTTGCCGGTGGTGGCTTTAAGGTAGACAATTGAGGCGGCAATTAGCCAACATGTCATCGCTGTGGTACCGCCGAGCGAGAGGCATCCGCTCAAACTGATGAAGAATCTGCGGGTTTCCTCGACCCTTTTCATTGGACGGTTCAATTCGAGTTGCTTCACCGCCAGGTTGTCGCTGTAACTTACGAGCGCCCATCCTAATCCACATAAGAGGACGGCAGCGCCGATCAATAGCAGCGCGAATGCCGGAAGCCATTGGCCCCACATTTGGCTACAATATCCCGAGACAGGTTGCGAGCCCGCCAATACGGTAAAGAGATAGCTGGATAGCGTGAGGGCCGGCACCCCAGAAGCGAACAACGCGAACGTGTCGGGACCGGAACGGTCATTCCATTGCGTCAGTAGCGCCGTCGCGGCGACGATCAGAAAGCCCGCTAACACTCCGGCTAGTGTCGAATCGGCACTCGCACCCGCCATAATGCTCCAGCCCACGTTGACGCTGCATGGGTCATCGGCCATGACGGATTCTTAGCAGCAAAATAAAGGCGCGGTACGAAAACTGCACATTTATTGCCGCGGGCATCTTTCCCGCGTCGATTTCGCCGTCTCGACTTGTTTAAAGCTGCCAGTCGTTAGAGCCGTCGTTCTTCGAGTAGGTCCCGACGGAGTTCTTCACGATAATCGGATCGCCGGTGCCGAAGTTGGTAAAGAACCACTTCGCGTTGGACGGGCTGATGTTGATGCAGCCGTGGCTGACGTCGCGCTTGCCCTGGTCGGCCACCGACCACGGCGCGCTGTGCACGTAGTCGCCACTGTTGTCGAACTGCACGGCGTCCTCGACGTTGACCTTGTAGCCCCAGCTCGAGTTGACCGGCACACCGTAGGTGGATGAATCCATCACCACCTTGGCTTTCTTGTCGAGCACGTAGTAGGTGCCGTTGGGCGTCTGGTGACCGCCCGCCGCCATACCCATCGACATCGGGAAGGTCTGTTCCACCGTCCCGTTGCGCGTGACGGTCAACGTGTGGGTCGCGTCGTCGGCGGTGGCCACCAGCGAATCGCCGGTGACAAAGTTCTCCTGAGTGCCCGCCGCGTCGACGTGCACCGCGGTGTGCGCGGGCCAGAAGCTGAGCGGACGCCAGCGCACCTGGCTGGGGGTCAGCCAATAGAACTTGCCGGACACCGGCGGGGTCGACGAAATATGGATCGCCTGTTGGGCCATCGGCTGGTCGGCGATCGGCCGCGCGAAGTTGATGATGATCGGCTCGCCAACCCCGACCGTTGAGCCGCTGACCGGATTGAAGGTCGGGGGCACGAACGGCGGCGCGCCGGTGAACGGCGCGGGGTTCTGCCCCACAACAGGACCCGCCGGAGCGGCGGCCGGTGTGGCCGCGGGCGGCGCCAACGGGTCGCCCGCCGGTGGCGGAGGTGCAGCAACCCCCGGCAGTGGCGGCGGCGGCGCCGCGAGCGGGTCAGCGGGGGGTGGCGGTGCCGCGGCCGGGTCGACCGGAGGCGGTGGGGCGTCCGCACCGGGCGCGGGCGGTGGCGCCGGCTCCGGGTCAGCCAGGGCCAAGCCGCTCGCCAAGGTCAGCACAGCGGTCATTCCCGCTGCGCTCAACACAGCGACGAGCGGACCCTTGGTCCATCGCGACATAGTTATCCCTCCAGTCACGTTCTCACCCCAGTATGCATAGCGGTTACACCGGCTTCTGCTTCGGCAATCTCGATGCAGCCGGGATGCTGGCCCGTTCTGAGCCGTTGACCTGCGGTGTTGTCGATCGTTGAGAAGAATTCTACCGGTAGCCGGTGGCGGGGACGTCAAACAGCTGCCGCTCGGCGGTCATCCCGGCTGCTCCGGCGCCGATCAGCACCGCTGACGCGATCAACATCGCCAGCACACTGCGTTCGTAAAGCAGCCCGCCGGCGAAGGATCCGGCCATGATTCCGATCTGGAACGCCGCCATGTACAGCCCGGACGCGCCGTCCGGGTCGTCCGCTCCGGCGCGCATCGCCGCAGCTTGCAGCATCGGCGATACCGCGTTAGCGGTGGCACCCCAGAACGCGATCGCGGCGATCCCGATCACAATGCTCGCCGGGGTGGGCGAACCATGGAACACCAGCGCGATCAGTACCAAGAAGGTCACCCACAGCGCTGCCATGCAGCTCATCACCGCCGCCCTGGGCCGATGGTCCGACGGCCCGGCCACCAACGGCATCGCCAACAGGCCCGCGACGCCGTAGGTAGCCAGCAACCAGGCCAGAGCCGGTCCTCGCACCCCGACGACGTCATGGATGATCACCGCGATGAAGGTGTAGGAGATGTAGTGCCCGGTGACCGCGACCATGGTGAGCAAGCTCACGACGACCAGCCGCCTGTTGCGGTGATGTCCGGCCCCACGGCCGACGCGGGCCAGCTGCTCCTCGGTCAACGTCAGCACCGGCAGCACGACCCAGGCGGCTAAGGTGACCACGGCGGCCACCACGGCCACCGATGCGACGGCAACCCGCCAGCCCCACAGCAAGCTCATTGCCGCCGTGGCGGGGCTGCCCACCACCACCGCCAAGCTGATACCCACGTAGACGACCGTTGTCGCGCGTCCGGAGTGGCTGGCCGGGACCAGTCGGGTGGCGATCGGCGCGATGACCGACAACATCAGGCCGTGCGTGATCGCCGAGAGCACCCGGCCACCGGCCAGGACCACGAAGTTTGGCGCCACCGCCGAGATGAGCTGGGAGGCGGTCAGGCACGCCAACGAAAGCAGCAGCGCCCGGCGCCGCGGCCACTGCGCCGTCCAACGGACCAGCGGAATCGTGGTGACGGCCGCCACCAGGGCATACCAGGCCAGCAACGTACCGACCATGGGAACGCTGACGTGCAGGCCTCGCGCGATCGCAGGCAATGCGCCTACCGGCAGAATTTCGGCGGTGACATAGATGAAGGCCGCCGCGGCCAGTACCGCCAACTGCACCAATATCCGGGGCGTCCACGGTCCGCCCGATGCGGGTTGGGCTTCGCTCCCGGGGTCCGGTGGCAGCGGGTCATTCCACCAGCGGCGCGATCGCGCTGCTCCGTCGGCACGGGCTGGCCCCACGGCCCCTACTCAACCATGCAATGCGCGTATCGCGTTAGCCATCAGGACCGGACGAGTCGCGCGATCGCGGCGGAGGCTTCGGCGAGCTTCTCCTCCGCCTCGGTTCCGCCTTCGGCGACCGCACGGCTGACGCAGTGTCCGAGGTGCTCGTCGAGCAGGTTGAGCGCCACCGACCGCAGTGCGTTGTTGGCGGCGCTGATCTGGGTGAGGACGTCGATGCAGTATTTGTCGTCTTCGATCATCTTGGCGATACCACGCACCTGGCCCTCGATCCGCCGCAGTCGTTTGGCGTAGTTGTCCTTTTGCGAGGAGTATCCGCGTGCGGGTGTCATCTACCCTCCAGCATTCTGGTCTTCTGATCGATCTCGGATTGCCGCGCCGCGACGATGTTGTGGGTCTTCGTGACGGCGCGGGTGTTAGCACCATTGTCAACGCCGAGTTGAGCCATCGCCAACGCGCCCCCGGTCAATCGGCTTCCTGTCAGCATCTTTTATACCCCACTGGGGTATAAAAATGATTTTGGGCCGACATGGCAATACGCGCATACTTGGGCTGTGCCCCAAACCGAGCCTCAGATCATGACCCACACCAACGATCCGTCGCCCGCCGTCGACATCAAGCCCCGCAGCCGTGAGGTCACCGACGGCCTGGAGAAGGCCGCCGCGCGTGGCATGTTGCGGGCGGTCGGCATGGATGACGACGACTTCGCCAAGCCGCAGATCGGAGTGGCGTCGTCGTGGAATGAGATCACGCCCTGCAACCTGTCGTTGGACCGACTGGCGAAGGCGGCTAAGGACGGGGTGTTCGCCGCGGGCGGCTATCCGCTCGAGTTCTGCACGATTTCGGTGTCCGACGGCATCTCGATGGGCCACGAGGGCATGCACTTTTCACTACCGTCTCGCGAACTCATCGCCGACAGCGTCGAGACCGTGATGCAGGCCGAGCGCCTGGATGGCTCGGTGCTGCTGGCCGGGTGTGACAAATCGCTGCCGGGGATGTTGATGGCCGCGGCGAGACTGGATCTGGCGGCGGTGTTCCTCTACGCGGGCACGATTCTGCCGGGTCGCGCCAAGCTGTCCGACGGCAGCGAGCGCGAGGTCACCATCATCGACGCGTTCGAAGCGGTCGGCGCTTGCGCGCGCGGTTTGATGCCGCGGGAGGACGTCGACGCCATCGAGCGGGCGATCTGCCCGGGCGAGGGGGCGTGTGGCGGCATGTACACCGCCAACACCATGGCCTGTGCCGCCGAGGCGCTGGGCATGTCGCTGCCCGGCAGCGCGTCGCCGCCGGCGACCGACCGCCGCCGCGACGGATTCGCGCGCCACAGCGGAGAAGCCGTCGTCGAATTGCTGCGACGCGGCATCACCGCCCGCGACATCCTCACCAAAGAGGCTTTCGAGAACGCGATCGCGGTGGTGATGGCGTTCGGCGGGTCGACCAACGCGGTGCTGCATCTGCTGGCGATCGCCTATGAGGCCAACGTCAAGCTGGCGCTGGAGGACTTCAGCCGGATCGGCGCACGCGTGCCGCATCTTGCCAACGTCAAGCCATTCGGCCAACACGTCATGTCCGACGTCGATCACATCGGCGGCGTGCCGGTGGTGATGAAAGCCCTGCTGGATGCCGGCCTGCTGCACGGCGACTGCTTGACGGTGGCCGGGCGGACGGTCGCGGAAAACCTCGCGCACATCGCCCCGCCGGATCCCGACGGCAAGGTGCTGCGCGCTCTCGACCATCCGATCCACCCCACCGGGGGAATCACCATCCTGCACGGGTCGCTGGCGCCGGAGGGCGCGGTGGTCAAGACGGCCGGTTTCGACGACGATGTGTTCGAAGGCACTGCAAGGGTTTTCGACCGCGAGCGGGCCGCATTGGACGCATTGGCCGACGGCACCATCACGCACGGTGACGCGGTGGTGATCCGCTACGAAGGCCCCAAGGGCGGTCCAGGGATGCGTGAAATGCTCGCCATCACCGGCGCCATCAAGGGCGCCGGCCTGGGTAAGGACGTGCTGCTGTTGACCGACGGCCGGTTCTCCGGCGGCACCACCGGCCTGTGCGTGGGGCACGTCGCGCCGGAGGCAGCCGATGGTGGACCGATCGCGTTCGTGCGTGACGGCGACCGAATCCGGCTCGACGTCGCCAAAAGTGCCTTGGACGTGCTGGTGGACCCCGACGAGTTGGCTTCCCGGCGTGAGGGTTTCACTCCGCTGCCACCGCGCTACACCAGCGGTGTACTGGCCAAGTACGTCAAGCTGGTGGGTTCGGCCGCCATCGGAGCGGTCTGCGGTTAGATTAGAGCAGCAAACGCCTCTCCCGGCCGGCATCCTGCGGCCGAGTCAGTGAATTGTGCGCCCGCGTCAGGCTGATGTTGAGCTACGCGCGCGCATACCGAAGTACATCGCGTTCAAGCCCAGCACCGTCAGCACCGCACCCGCGATCACATTCGACCAGATCATGGCGCCGTGCGGCGAGACGTGGTGAAGCACCCAGGGCGAGACGATGAACCACACTCCGAAGACCGGCAGCGTCCATGTCATGCCGTGGCTGCGATCTAACGCCATCGCGAACGTAAACGCTAGCGCCACGCAGACGATTCCGACGATGAAATCATTGACAGCAAGCGATCTCGTCCCGTCGAATCCGACGATCCATGGCGACACAGCCGCATAAACCGCCGTCAGCAGTGTGAGGCCGAATGTGCCGTGCGCGGTCATCGACTCTGCAGCGCGCTCGTAGCGCTCACGTAGAGCCAATAGATCCGGGTGGTGATCGATTGATGAATGGACCGTACTCATTTTGTGACCTTTCTGTTATGCAGCAAGCCTTTTGGGCCCGCTGCAAACCATCGATCTTCTGCAAGATTACGCTCGTCAGTGGCACGCCAGCAACGGAAATTGGCCGTCATCGCGACCGTCGAATTCCGGGCGTGTGAGCCGAGCTGATCTCGGTCAAGCGGGCCGTTAAAGACCCGCCGCTAGCAACCTCCGCTTACTTCACCAGCGCCAGCGCGAAGCCGTCCCAGTGCTTCACCCCGACCGTCTGGAGCACCGCGGTGTCAAGCGCCGGGTGTTCACCCATGAGCTCCAGCGTCCGCCGCGTGGCCCGGGCAGCGGCGTCGGGATCCGGTGACAAGATGGTGCCATCGCGAATGACGTTGTCCACCACGATGACTGAGCCAGGGCGGGTTAGCCGGACAGCCCATTCCAGGTAGCCGGCGTTGTTTTCCTTGTCGGCATCGATGAATACCAGGTCGAAAGGGCCTTGCGTCACGGTGGGAAGTGTCTCCAGCGCGGGGCCGACCACCACTTCGACCCGGTCACCGACACCGGCGCGGTCGATGTTGGCCCGCGCCACCTCGGCGTGTTTGGGCTCGTATTCCAGCGTGATCACCCGGCCGTCGGGACCGGCGCCCCGGGCCAGCCAAATTGTGCTGAAGCCGCCGAGTGTGCCGATCTCCAGAATGCGCCGAGCTTTGGTCGCACCGGCCAAAAGGCTCAGGAACTTACCTTGTTGGGTCGACACCGCGATTTGCGGCAATCCCGCCGCATCGCTGGCCTCGCGCGCTGCGGACAATGCGGGATCGTCACCGACCACGGTGGTGTCCAAAAATTCGTCAACGTCGGCGGGGCTCGGATTCTGAGTCATGAGCCAAAGCTAGCCCGCCGCCTTCGTCGACCGCCACCGGATAAAAGTGTCGTGGTCTATACCCCTGGGGGGTATGCTACCTTTGTGGGTGTCCACTGGATCCCTTTCCTCAGGGATCTCGAGATAGATAAGGCGGAGTAGATGGCAAACGAGGCAGGAACACTACTGACCTGTTCCCACGAAGGCTGTGGCTGTCGGGTTCGCATTGAGGTCGAATGCCACTGCGCGGGCGCGGACCAGCCGTACCGGTGCACCTGTGGCGACGAGATGGTCGCCGTCTAGCGGTTGGTCGCTCGCGCTGGCCGGTCAGCGCCCGAAGATGCGGCCGGCCAGCTCGACCTCGGCAGTCAGCTCGAGGTCCACCGCCGAGGCCCCCACCGCCACCGTGTGAGTGCCCTCGGCGATCCGCCAGCCCCCCGCAACCCCGTCATAACGGGCGAGCAGCCGCGGATCCGCCTCGATGGTCACCACCCGAGAATCGCCCGGCTCCAGCTCCACCCGCTCGAATCCGAGCAATCGCAGCCGCCGCTCGCCGGGAGCCGCGGTCAGGTATAGCTGTGGGACGTCGACGCCGCCGCGATCGCCGGTGTTGACCACGGTGAAGCTGGCGGTGAGGGTGCCGCTGCCGGCCACAGTCAGGTCACGGTGTTCAAAGTTGGTGTAGGACAAGCCGTGACCGAACGCGAACATCGGGATGTGGCCCCGTTTGGCGAACCCCCGATAGCCGACCTCGGCGCCTTCGGTGTAGTGGATCGTTGTCGGAGAACCCCACGGGACATCGACAACCGGCAGCTCGGGACGGGGCGTCTGGCCGAGATCGATCGGAAAGGTGACGGGCAACCGGCCGGACGGGTTGACCCGACCAGCGATGACCTCCGCGATCGCTTGACCGCCGGCCTGACCCGGATACCACGCCTGGACGATCGCTTCGACCGCGTCCCGCCACGGCATCGCAACCGGGTTGCCGGTTTCCAGCACCACAACGGTGTTCGGATTGGCATTTGCGACCGCGGCAATCACCGCGTCCTGATCCCAGGGCAGCGACAGGTCGGCGCTGTCGAAGCCCTCTCCTTCCACCTTGACCGCGAACACGATCGCAACATCCGCGCGGCGCGCCGCCCCCGCCGCCTCGGCCGAGCTGACACCGGGGTCGAATTCAATCTGCGCGTTGGGAAACTGCTTGTTCAGTTCGGCCACCGGCGACGACGGCAACAGGTAGAGGTTGCGCAGACCACCGGGCGAGCCGATCGGTAACACCGCGGCATAGCCACCGGGCGGAACCACGGTGCTCGACCCGCATCCGGCCGGCACACCGATCTGAGCGCAGCCGCCGATCACCGCAATGCGTCGGGTCGTAGACGAAACCGGAAGCACACCAGTGTTTTTCAACAGTACGATGCCCTGCCGCGCAATCTGCAATGCAATCCGGCGGTGCGCGGCCATGTCGGGCGCTGGCATGCGGTCCCATCGGTCGGCGCCGACGGCGAATATAGACCGCAGGATTCGGCACACCATGTCCGACAAACGCTCGCCAGACAGTTTGCCTTCGGCGAAGGCAACCCTCAGCCGGTCGGTGAACGCCTCACCCTGCCAGAGCAGAGCGTCGATCTGCGCACCGGATTCCTGGTCGAGGCCCCGGACCGCGAATTCCCAGCTCGGCGTCGCACCCCAGTCGGACATTACCCAACCGCGATATCCCCAAGCCACCTTCAGCACATCGTTGATCAGCACATCGTTTCCGCCTGCGTACTGACTGTTGACCTGGTTGTAGGCGGTCATCACCGCTCCCGGCGCAGCCCGCTCGATGGCGATTTCGAATGCCAGCAGGTCGGATTCCCGGTGCTCGGCGGGATCGATGACGGCGTTCAGCCAATGCCGGTTGGTTTCATTACAGTTCAGCGAATAGTGCTTGAGCGTCGAGATTACGCCTTGCTGCTGGATTCCGTTGACCGACTCCGCTGCGATGGTAGCGCTCAAAAGCGGGTCTTCCGAGAGGTATTCGAAGTTGCGGCCACCACGCGGATCGCGGACCAGGTTGATTCCGCCGGCAAGCATCACGTTGAACCCGCGGCTGCGCGCCTCTCGCCCCACCGCCTCGCCCGAAGCGCGGGCCAGCGCAGGGTCGAAGCCGGCGGCGAGCGCCAGACCGGCGGGCAGGGCGGTCGCGGTGTCACCCGGCCGGTAGCCGGGATTGGTGACCCCAAGGCTGGCGTCGCTCATCAGCAGGGCGGGCACGCCGAGGTGGGGAACACCGGGAACATAACCGGCGCTGGCGGGGAGCTCCGGCGGTATGCGCGCATCCCGCACCGGCAACAGATCGCTGGCACCCATCACGCTGACCAGCAACGAGAATCGCTCATCGTCGGTCATCTGCGACTCGACCTCGCGTGCACGGACGTCGGCGTCGGTATCGACGGGGAGCGCGGCGCCTGCATCGCTCACCTTGCCAACGCTAGCCCCGATCGGTCGCGCTGCCCACGTGTCTGGCTACCGCACACCCTCTTTGGCGTACACCACCCGCAGGACATGCCCGAGTTCTGGACCCATGACCAGCTCGGCCAGCGTGCACAGCGTCGCGACGTACTGCGATCCGTGCGCCGGTTGCGTATCACACAGGTGATGCGCGATCTCGTGCAGCACCACCAGCTCACGCATCGCCCAGTCCGCAGTATCGAGATCAGGAACCGCGATAACGCCCGTCCCGTCCCGGTTTTCGTAGTGAGCCGCCGTGGCGGCTCGCCGTGACCGCACCGTCAGCGGAGCTACCTTCGGCCACTGTCGTCGTACCGACGGCAACGCCAGCACATCGTTGACGTAACGCTGCACCGCCGGGACCGACCCGAACCGCGCCTCCGGCGGCAGCGTCAACTGCGCGCCGAAGAAATCCACGCTGCGTGAGCCGTGTTCGGCGGCACGGTCGAACAGTGTCCGGACGAATTGCTCAGCGGCATAGACCTTCGAGCGCTGCCAATCCCGCCCAGCCGATTCCCCTGCCTTCACCGCCCCAGCGCGGTCCGCGCCCCCGAGAGCTCTGGACCGGTTCCCAACCGCGCCCGCTTGCCGGCCCGGTCTCCCGCCCGCCGCGCTGCCGACGAATACCCCGCAGAAGCCCGGCTGACCTGCCAAGTGCCTCGCGCCTTGGACGCGCTGCGGTAGTGATCGCGAAGTTCGAGCTCCTTGTCCCGCAACGCGATCGCAGTTCCCGGCGGGCGACGACGATCCTTCTTCGCTTCGCGCTGGGTCTGGTCGCGGGCTTCGACCAACCGCTGCCCGATCCGGGCGCCGAACGCCAGCTGAAAATTCAACCGAGCGGTAATCGTCGGGGTCGGCCGGTGCGCACCCGAAGAGATGTAGCCATCCGACGCGCGCACCATCTGGACTACCAGGCTGGCGTACAGGGCGTGTGTGGCGTCGATGTCTTCGGCAAACCCGTAGGCGTACACGAACGTCGAGTTGGATGCCACGTCGCAGCGCACGTCGTTGGCCGACGCGATGACCACGAATAGCTGCACATACGTCCGCAATCCCCTGGTGCCGGCCGCGCCGATGGTGACGGTGCGCTGGACTGGCGTCTGCGCGGGCGTGCGCTTGTCCGAATGCGACCGCGCCACAGCCAAGTCGATCGACGTCGCCGTGGCCAGCCGCTGCGCGGCTGCCATGAACGCCTCCGCCTCATGGGCGTTGTCGGTGCCTTCGGCCTGACGCAACAGGGCGGCGATACGCGCCAGCATCTTGTCGTCGCTCATAACACCAAAGTAAAGGAACCCTACGACTTTCCGGTGCGGCGCCTCACAGTCTGGCGTTGATCCACGATACGACATCATCGAGCACCTGATCACGCTCCGGCTCGTTGAACACCTCGTGATACAGGCCCGGATAGACCTTGAGCTCGACGTCGGAACTGCCCACGGCCTCGACCAGCTGGCGGCTGCCGTCGACGGGGATCAGCCGGTCGTCGGATCCGTGCACGACCAACAGTGGTGCGGTCAACGCGGCGGCCCGTTGCGGCATCGTCTCACCGACCGTCAGCAGCGCGCGAGCGATGCCGGCGGGAACCTTGCCGTGATGCACCAGCGGGTCGGTGTTGTAGGCGTTCACCACCGCCGGGTCGCGGGATACCGCACTTGCGTCGAGCTCCTCCAACGGCAAGCCCGGCACGATCGCGCCGAGCGTTTTGGCCACCAGCACCAGCAGCGGCGATACGGCGGACTGGGCCGCCACCGCCGGTCCGGACAGCACCATCAGGTCGTAGTCGTCAGGGTGTTCGACGCCGTAGGCGAACACGATCCCGCCGCCCATGCTGTGGCCGAGCACGATGCGCATGCACTCCGGATGTTCTTTGGTGGCGATACCGGCCAAGGTGTCGAAGTCGCCGGTGTACTCGGAGATGTTTTTGACCAGCACGCGTTTGCCGCCCGAGCGGCCATGTCCGCGGTGGTCGAGCGCGTAGGTCACCAGCCCGTCTTGGCCGAACCGCTCGGCGACGTGATCGTATCGGCGGGCGTGCTCCCCCAGCCCGTGCGAAAGGACGATCACCGCACGCGGTGTGACGTCGGGGGTCCAGACGTCGTAGACGATGCGCACGCCGCCGACGCCGTCGAAGGTGTGTTCGGTACGGGTGGTTGTCATCAGGGGCAGCGTAGACCCAATCGCCCGGCGCGGTGGGGCGCGCGTCAGCGATTTCCAGGCAGCCGCGGCGCTCGCGGAGCATCATTAGCTCACCCATGCCAGCGGTGCCCCTGGCACATATCCGTCAGATAAGGACTCGCACTGTGACTGCCTAGACCGTCGTCGACGACCTCGCGGACATCATCTCTTCTACTTGCGAATGTGAGGGATTATCCTTCCGCAATGGCGTCGAGCGTGTCGGGCAAGGTCGCATTCGTTACCGGCGGGGCGTCCGGCATCGGCGCCGCGTTATCCACCAAATTAGTCGACGACGGCGCCGAGGTCTGGATCGCCGATCGTCAGATCGGCGCGGCGCAGGAGTTGGCGCAACGCCTCAACAATGGTGCCGGAAAGGCGCACGCGATCGAACTCGATGTGCGCAGCTACCCATCGTTTGAGCGCGCCGTCGCCGAGGTGATGCAGCAATCCGGGCGGATCGACTACCTGTTCAACAACGCCGGCATCGGGGTTAGCGGTGAAGTCGACTCCTACACGCTCGATGACTGGAACGATGTCTTCGACGTGAACCTGCGCGGTGTGGTGCACGGTATCCAGGCGGTCTATCCGATCATGATCGGGCAGCACTCCGGGCACATCGTGAACACGGCCTCAATCTA